>UNSM01000015.1 GCA_900555425.1 Candidatus Saccharimonadota bacterium
GGCGGAAACTAAGGGCGTGAGTGAAGGACAACTTGATGTCGGGGTGAAAGGTATTGAAAAAGCTAAGATTGAGTGCGCCAGAAAGCACTTCGAAAAGATTAGCAATGGCGACCGTATTTATGGAGTTTGTAACTCATACGAAAAGTTGCTGGAGTTGGTAAGTTACTAAGATTCTGCGATACTTTTGTGGCTTGAGCTATATGATATAAAAAAGATCCGCATCTCTGCGAATCTGTGTTTCATATGGAGCCACGATCGGGGCTTGAACCCGAGACCTCATCCTTACCATGGATGCGCTCTACCAACTGAGCTATCGCGGCGCAACAGGCTTAATTTTAGCACATTAAGCCGTGTTTAATCAACCGGGTCATTTTTTACGAGTGGATTTTTTGGCTGGCGTGCCGGCTTCTTTTGGTAGCTTCGGCGTGACAAATGCCTCTATTATTCCCCACGCTACGCTATTGACTAAGAATGTAACGAACAATATTCCTGAAGCTGATGCCGCCAAGTGCGCTGATGAGGCGTTAAATAATGTCAATAATCCCGCTACAGCCAGCCCGATTATGGCTAGCATAATATAAGCGTATTGTAATTTCAATCGTTGGTTTTTTTCGCTATTCCATAATGCCAGAATAGATTTTGTAAATTCAAACATATTCATATAATAGCACATATGCTTATAAAAGTCAATATTGATACTTTGCGCCATCAAAAAGTCGCCCAAAGAAGGCGACGATGTTTCAATCTTGGTGCTGGAAGTAGGACTCGAACCTACGAAGCCTTACGGCGGGAGATTTACAGTCTCCTGTGATTGCCACTACACGATTCCAGCGTGATGTGGAGCCGCTTCTCGGGCTCGAACCGAGGACCTACGGTTTACAAAACCGTTGCTCTAGCCAACTGAGCTAAAGCGGCAACTGAATTTATTTTATCAATTTTTTCTCTCTGTGACAAGAGTTTACATAACTATTTTTCGTGGTTGATGTATTTTGCGCTGTTGGCGTGGACGTGGCGCGTCGGCTTTCTTTGATGACGTCGTCGGAGTTAGCATTTTTGTAGCTTTCTTACGTAATTCTTCAGCCAGCTCAGTCTGCCCAGCATTATCATATGCTTCCGCTAAAATTTTCAGCGTCTGAGGAATCGGCTCTAACTCGACAGCCTTTTCCAATGCATTAATAACCTTCTTCGTATTCCCTATTTTTTCCTGAACCTTAGCGTAAGCGATGTAACGTGCCGCCAAATCATCTTCCATTTCCAGTGCTTGCTCGAATGCTAGAGACGCCTTTTCATAGTTCTCTGTTTCGTAGTAAATTAAGCCGACGTTATGAAGGCTGGAGGCGCTTGGCTCCAAACTCTGAGCAATTTCAAAACACTCGATGGCGTCTTTATATGCGCGCTGCTTGGCGTATAAAATCCCCAAACGGTTGTACGCCGTGGCGTTTTTCTCGTCGACTCGCAAAATTGTCAATAAAGCCTTTTCTGCTCGCAGATATTTATTTTCACGAATTGATTCTTGGGCAATTTCCCATAACTGATCAAGTTTATTAGTAATCTTAGTTGGCAGATCGCCAGTTTCTTTAATTGACGGATGATAAAAAATCGCCCAAATCATTAAAATTAGAATGAGGAATAATCCAAACATATCTATACTATTATATCACAAGTTGCGTCAGCGCCAGCCTGACGTTGGCATTGGATTTTAATGCACTTGCAACAAAGGTGGTTTTTTCAAGTTGCTCCTCAAGCGACGAATTCATCCCGCGAGATAAAGATTGAAAACGAATCATATTCACTATAATATCTGTCAGCAATATCGCTTTTTGGCGGTCAGGAAAGTATTTGATGAGATTCTTAAACGTGTCGTATTCCCGATTTGTGGCTAAAATTTGCTTTGCGTCGGTGGCTAATTGTCGATATTCGGCGAATTTTTCTGGATTTTCCGCCAATTCTTTAATCAACAATGGTCGCCCAGCCGCGAGGAAAAGGATCTGCTGACTGGAAGCTGGGTCTAAATTGTACTTTTCAAGCAGTTTTCTATCTTGGGCGAATGTCGTTTTATGAAGCGTCAACGTCTGACAACGAGATCTAACAGTGTCAAGCATCAACTTCGGGTTTTTCGCGACAAGGATAAAATTGGTATTTTTATTCGGCTCCTCCAGTGCTTTCAGGAATGCATTTTGCGATGGCTCGGTCATTGAATCGGCTTCGTCAATGACAATAACTCGACGATTTATGGCGTAAGTTCGGAGCGTAGAGATGAGCTCGCGGATTTGATCAACAGATATGGTTTGCTTTTCTGGAAGCGGCTTCAGGTGAAAAGTATCGTTATTTTTTGCTAGCATTTTAGCTACGCCCAGCCCGTCAAGTCCGTAATCCGCAATCACCAAAAGTGCGTGCGGTAATTGCGATGAAATCTGGCTGATTTTTTGAGCGTCTCGAGCGGATATAATCACTTCAGACATCTATAAATCCTCTGGGAAGAACTTCTTGAATTCGTCAGGAACTGCGGCTTCAAAAACTTTTCTCTCGCCAGACGGCAAAGTTATCTCTAATTTTTGAGCATGCAACATCATACGGCAATCCGAAGACTTTCCATAAACTCGATCGCCAAGAATCGGTGCATTCAAATGAGCCAGATGGACACGCAATTGATGAGTTCGACCAGTGGTCGGCTTCAATTCCACAAGCGACTGAGTATCATTTTCCGTCAAAACATGGTAAGTCGTCTGAGCTGGTTTCCCGTTCGGATCTATACGAAAAGTGCTCGGCGCTGAAGGATTGCGACCAATTGGCAGATCAATTTTTGCGGCATTCAACTTTGGCTTGCCGTCGGTTATCGCTATGTAGGTTTTCTTGGCGGTTCGCTCGGCAAATTGCCTCTGTAGGTGCGCGGCAGATTCTGGGTTTTTGGCGATAATCAATAGTCCTGAGGTGTCGCGGTCAAGCCTATGAACAATTCCCGGACGATCCGTGTCCGTCGCAAACGAAGTCTTCGGGCGAATTATCTCCGCAACCGTCGGCTCGTCAGAAAGTCCGCCCTTCGCGTGCGTCAGCAATCCGCTTGGTTTATTGACGACGATCACATCATCATCCTCGTATAAAATCGGCAAGTCAACGTCCGCCTGCTCTTTTTCTGGCAAATTAAGCGCAATCTCATCAGTTTCATCAACCTCAAACTTCGGCATTGTCGCAACTTTATTATTGACCGAAACGTATCCAGCTTTTATGTATTTTTGCCAAAGACTTCGAGAAATTGTCGTGTCGAATTTAGTCGATAAATAAATATCCAAGCGCACTTTGGTTGGCGAAATTCGGAACATTATGACGTATTTTCCCTGGAACGGCGTTTCGATAAATTCCGGGTCTAGCGGATTCGGCAAAATCTCGGCGTTATCCGGTTTTTCCGTCCACAGCTCGTCAATAGACTCTTCGTCAACAATCGAGCCGTAAAGCAGCGCAAAATGCTGCTTATTCAAAATAAATTCCGCAAAAACGTGCGACTCGTTCGTTTGAATTTCCAGCCGACGCAGTGCCTTGACTGGCGTATTGTCGTCCGCCAGTTTGTACAATCTAGCTATTTTCAGCACTGTTCGAGGTAATATTTTCACGCGATTTGCTCCTTATTTTCGAAGCCCTACGGCTTTTTGAACGCGATACAAAGTTTCATTGGCGACGACATTCATGTCTTTTTCACTGGAAGCCAATTTCTCTTCAATCGCTCGCTCATCAACCGCCGCAAGCCGATTCTGGAAATTCTCCAAAAATTCCGCAACTTCGTCAGCCACGATTCGCTTGAAATCGCCATAACGATCCATACCGAAGTACTCGTTGGCGGTCTGCTCCAAAGTAACTTCCCTGCCAGCGTCTTGCCGAACCAAAGTCAAAATCTCCAGCAAATTAGAAATTCCCGGCTGATTTTCCTTGTCGTATTGAACCTTGCCAATTGAATCTGTTGTTGCGCTCATTATTTTCTTATGTGCCGATTTTGGATCGTCAGAAAGGAAAATAATTCCCTTGCCACTCTCGTCAGATTTGCTCATTTTCTTCGCTGGATTCACGAGATCTTTAATCCTCAATCCTTGATCTTTTCCGAAGAATTGATGTTGCTGAATTACGGGTTTTGGCACGATAAATAGATCGCCAAACTTACGATTCATTCGCTCGGCAATATCACGCGTGAACTCCAAATGCTGAGTCTGGTCGTCGCCGACTGGCACGTAAGTTGCGCCGTAAAGCAAGATGTCGGCAGCCATCAGAACGGGATAGTTAAATAGTCCAACGGAAGCGTCGCCTTTACTTCCCTTATCCTTAAACTGTGTCATTCGGCTCATCTCGCCAAATCCAGTAAAACAGTCCAAAATCCACGCCAGTTCACTGTGCGCCGAAATGCGACTTTGGCGGTAAAGATGAACGGAAGGGTTATCCAGCGGTAATCCAGCGGCGGTATAAATTCGCGCGTTGTTCAAGGTGCTGTCGTATAACTTGCTGTGGTCAATTGGCGTCGTAAAACTGTGAAGGTCTGGGATGAATAGATTGATATCGTATTCGGACGAGTGGCGATTTGCCATGTTGATAATTGGCAAAATAGCCCCAAAGTAATTACCTATGTGGATGTTGTTGTTGGCGCGCACGCCAGTGAGGATGACGGGTTTGGATGGTTTCATTAGATATATTATAACATTATTCGATCGTTAAGTAATGGGACGATATTTTCTTTCTAGTTTAACTTAGCTATTGATCTATAATTTTCAAAGACTTTTTGTATACGGACTCTATGTCCTTTTCTATCTTTCGTATAGCTGATACATCACTTTGGGATGTTGCTATGCCATCAAAGTTACTTGCTAAATCATCCCAGTCAATTGTTGGATAGTCAACTTTATCGCAGCCAGTCAATCTCGCCATTACAAAACACAACGAGCTAAGAGACTCCGCCACCTTATATTTATCTGGCGAATCTCGGTAGAGATCAATGATTTCGCGAGCAATGATAGCCTGTTGTATACGGTTATTATCAGCTTTCATGCATCTATTAAATAATCCCTCAACATCGCGAGCCCATCAACTTTCTCAATTATCGTCAGATATTCCTGCCATTCTTCGTCGTTCAGCTCTGCCAAACTACGACCAGGAAAGCTCGGATGTCCATAAATATATAACAATTCCGTCCAGCCATGAAGATTATCGCCGCTCGGCTCGTCAACGATAAATCCCTCTTCGTTGGCTACGAAAATGTGGTCTTTTTCGCCGTCAAAATAGCCAACCGCAAAAGAAAAAATAGCTCGACGATCAGCCTCGCCTTTCATCAACTTGATAATGCCGGGATAACTAAAGCTATTCAGTAGCAATTTAACAAATGGTCCCGGAAAACCTTTCAGCGCCGGAATGAAAAAACCGCGGTCATCAACGACCAGGCGCTTGTTCGGAAACGCTTTCTTGGCTTGAGATAATTTACTTTTTGCAATCGTCTGAATGTCTAGCCCTCGCCCTTCGTCAAAATCATAATCAAGCTGCCTTAAATCAACACCAAGCGGCTGGAGGAGTTCTTGAAGGCTGGTGAATTTGCTGTGATTGGAAGTGATAAAATAAATTGGGCTATTCTCTTGTTTCATGCTAATAAGTATACGCTAACTAACGTTATTTTGCAGATTTCTAATGCTCGTGTCGTGCGGAATATGAATGAGGAGATTAGCCGCCATTTTTCCACTGCCTGGCACGTTGCAATAACTTATCGACATAAGCTGCTTTAAGTTTTTTATACGCTGACCTGTCGTAATTTGCTTGCTTGGCATATTGATATTTTATCTTTGAATATTGATCAGCTTCGTCATTGTGAGACCTTAGATAATCTCTGATAATTAAGAAGTTATCGTGCGTTTCAGTATTCGCGACCGCGAGGTGAACATGAATATCGCCCTCGCCAGTTTCTTCTTGTCGGGACGCCAGGAAGATATACCCTTGACGGGAGCTTGGATTTAATGAAGGAAAATATCCAATTGCTACCAATTTGTCCCGCAGCTCGTTCATGTGTTCGCTATCTTTAGCAGAAATAAGGATATCTAGGATATTTTTACCATCCAAGCCAAGTACCGCGGTACTGCCGACATGATGAATTTGCGAACTATCCGCAAGCACTAGCGCTAATTTATTTTTCACGCGCGTAAAGACAGCCGATATGTCTTTTTTGGATCTTTTAATTTCAACCGACATAAGACCTTCTAAATTTAATCAATTAAACGTTATTTTGCAGATTTCTAATGCTTGTGTCGTACGGAATTTTCCATAATTTGCCATCGATATCCAGGTTTTTCAGAAAATTGCACATTTGCTGCTGAATATTTTTTACGTCGGCACTGTCTTCGGTCAAAACTTCCAGTTCAATAAATAACCCTAGTCCAGCAACTTCATCGATACAGATCGTATAGTCCTCAGTTTTTGATTCAATGCGGACTTTATCAACCGTAACTATTTCTTGCCAGCCTAGCGCTGTGAGCATTTGGCGCGCCGCATTTCCGTCATCAACCGCAAATTCATATTCATCAGACACTAGCTTTGTCTGCCCATCAACTTTCAGTGTCATCAAGCTCCGCTGCAGCTCGCCAGTTTCCGGATTAAGAACATCGCGCACTCGCATAATTTTTGAGCCAGGAACAATTGGCGCGTCAACTTGCTCGGGCAATAAAAATACCGTATCAATTTGGCGTTTGCTTGATGTGGGTGTGATAAATTGGTCTTTAAGAATGGCGAGAAGATCGCTCTGCGTCATGTCGCCCGATATCTTAAATTTGGACTCTACTTCAATCATAAACTTCCTCGCTTGGACTTTGCTATAGGATGACTCGTTTTTGGTGAATATTTTCCCGCCAAATAATCTTTCATAATTTCCGACAGCTTCTTCGCATATTTATCGGTTATTTCATGCCGCTGAGTTGCCATTGACGTATGAGTGATATTGTTATGATCTTTTGCTAATTTCTTCAGGTTTCTCTCGACAATTAGCGGGTCAAGTTTTCCAGACAAAATAGCAATCGGAAGAGTGAGCTTAGTGATGTCATTCATTGTCGTCTGATTGATAATCGCGGTGTTCAGGGCGATTAAAAACGACTCGGCGGTAACTTCATCAGCCTTAAATCCAGCGTCAGGCCAAATATTGTGCCGATCAGCGAATTGCAAAAAACGTTTCGAGCTGCGCGGATGACTATTGAAAAACTCATAAAGCGCACGCAAAATCTTCTCTGGATGATGAATTTTTTCGTCGACCCTCGGATAATATATCGGCGGACTACACAAAATCAGCGACTTGCTTAACTTCGGATATTGCTTGGCGAGTTCTACGGCAGCCAGCGAGCCCATAGAATGACCGATGACAATATCTACGTTATTTATGAATTCCCTACGCAAAGTGGCGACGATGCTTGCGGCTTGGTCGTGAACATTGTAGGATTTCCAATCAGGCTTGGGCGAATTGCCAAATCCCAGCATATCAATTGCTATAACTCGCGTGTCCTTCGGTAAATACGGCTCCAGCGGCGTCCATGTTTTCCAGGATGCGCCTAATCCATGAATAAGTAAAATCGTCGCTTTCGGTTTTTCCGGACGAGAAAAATAATGTACGTTCAATGCGTACGGAATCCGTAACCAGCGATGGATAATCTTGTCCAGCATATTTTTAGTATACTATGAAAATACTCCGCCTGCATGTGAAACGGAGTATTTTGTGATAGCCTTTTCTGTACTAACGCTTAGAGAATTGTTCGCGCTTACGAGCAGAACGAAGACCGTACTTCTTGCGCTCTTTCTCGCGTGGGTCGCGCTTCAATAGCTCAGCCTTCTTCAGAACTGGACGCAGGTCAGCGTGAGCTGCAGTCAAAGCCTTTGCAATGCCAAGCTTGATAGCGTCAACTTGACCAGCTAAGCCGCCACCCTTAACTAGGATAGTAACGTCGAATTCTTTTTGCTTGCTGACAATTGCAAGTGGATCGGTTACTTCTGCTAGCAAGGTTTTGTTGCCGTCCAGGTACTCAGCAGCAGGCTTGCCATTGATTGTAATGGTGCCTTTGCCAGGAAGTAGGCGAACGCTTGCTGAAGCACTCTTGCGTCGTCCTAGGCCGTAGAAATAAGTATCAGCAGCCATATTACTTTACCTCAACTTTCTCTGGTGTTTGTGCTGTGTGAGCGTGGTCGCTGCCAGCAAAAATGCGTAGGCGCTTTAGGCGCTCTGCTTGCAATTTGTTCTTTGGCAGCATACCTTTAACAGCTTCTTCAATAATTCGCTCTGGGTGGCGTTCGCGCATTTCTTTGAATTGCGTTTCCTTAATTCCACCTGGGAAACCACTGTGGCGATAGTAATACTTATCAGTTTCCTTGTATCCAGTAACGACTGTTTGCGCAGCATTGATAACAACTACGTAGTCGCCACCGTCAATGTGAGGAGTGTAAGTTGGCTTGTATTTACCAGTCAAATGCTTGGCAATTTCTGTAGCCAAACGTCCAAGTGGTAATTCGCTAGCGTCAAACAATACCCAACGGCGAGAAACTTCAGATGGTTTTTGTGAATAAGTCTTCATCTTATTTTCCTTCCTTTGGCATTGGTTTAATATCGTCAACAAACTCGATAATCGCCATTTGAGCGCCGTCGCCGACTCGCAAACGTGTTCGTTCAACGCGAACGTGTCCACTAGTTCGACCACTTAGCTGTGGTGCGATTTCATCAACTAGTTTGTAAGCAGCGGCGCGTGTGCTTAATGCTGCAATCACCTGACGTCGACTAGCTAGGTCGCCCTTTTTAGCCTTGGTGATGATTTTTTCAATGTGACGCTTCAGTTCCTTAGCCTTTGGCAAGGTGGTCTCGATCTTTCCGTACTCAACCAAGCTGGTAGCCAGACCTTTGAGTAGGGCTCGTCGCTGATCACGCTCGCGGCCGAACTTGCGCCCTTGATATCCGTGTCTATGCATAGTTAAAACTCCAACTCCGCCATCTTGTCACGTACTTCGTCTAGTGCCTTTGAACCGAAACCTTTCAATTCTCGCAAATCTTGCTCAGTCAAAGTTACCAAATCGCGAATAGTGCGGATTTCATTGTTAATTAGCGCGTTCGTCGTGCGGGCGCTTAAGTTTAGCTCTTCGATTGGCATTGCTAGCTCTGACTCTTCGTCTTCCTTAGCTGCACCAAGTGCTGGTGCGCCAGTTACCATCGTGTTGCCAGCCAAAGCTGTGTATTGGTTGACAAGAATCGCTGCTGCTTCTTCGAACGCCTCACGAGGTGTGATTGTGCCGTTAGTTTCAACAGTGATTGCCAATTTATCCAAGTTCGTTTCCTGACCAACACGAGTTGAGTCGACTTTGTAGCGAACGCGCAGAACTGGCGAGTACATTGCGTCGATAGCAATCATGTCGCTGTGCAAACGCTTTTCGCTTGACTCTTCAATTGTCTGGTAACCGCAACCTGCCTCAACTACCAAATCCATAACCAAATGCTTGTTTGGGTCGTCGATTGTAGCAATTACTTGCTCTGGGTTAACAACTTCAACGTCAGCATTAGTTTTAATGTCAGCGGCAGTTACTTCGCCAGCGCCAGTTTTCTCAATGCGTAGTTCAACTGGATCGTCAGTAAATACGCGTAGGTGAACGTTTTTCAAGTTCAACATAATGTCGACAACATCTTCTTTGATGCCTTCAACAGTAGTAAACTCGTGAGTTGCGCCCTCAATCCTGAAAGCTACAACCGCGCCACCACGAACGCTTGACAATAGAACGCGTCGCAATGAGTTACCAAGAGTATTACCGTAGCCTGGGTGAAGTGGCTCGATTAGAAAAGTAGCACTGGTTGCTGAAATATCATCAACGCTCGCGAGTGCTGGATTGTAAATTGCTTTTGCCATAATTCTTCCCTAACCCTTCTTTTATCGTGAGTAATACTCAACAATTAATTGCTCGTTGATGTCAGCTTCTGCTTCCTCGCGCTTTGGCAAACCAGTTACTTCAATCTTCAGCTTCTTGCTATCAGCTTTTAGCCAGCTTAGTGGGCCTTGGACTGAATTGTTGATTACATCGTCAATTCGTGTAAAGTACTCTGACTTAGTACTCTTTGGACGAACCGTGATGACATCGCCAGCTTTAACACGAATCGATGGAATATCGACGCGTCGGCCGTTCAATTCAAAATGTCCGTGGCTAACTAGTTGACGAGCTGCGCGACGTGATACGGCAAATCCAGAACGATAAACAACGTTATCCAAACGGCGCTCTAATAGCTTCAACAAGTTTTCGCCCGCCAAACCTTCTTGGGCGCGTGTTGCTTCGTCCATCAAACGAGCAAACTGCTTCTCAACTAGGCCGTACAAGCGACGAACCTTCTGTTTTTCACGAAGCTGTGTAGCGTATAGGCTTGGCTTATTCTGACGACCATGTGCGTGCTGACCTGGAATGCCAGATTTTTTCGCCAAAATTTTATGTGCTTTTGGATGAAGCGCATAACCTTCGCGGCGGCTTTGCTTGACAATTGGTGAATTATCTCGTGCCATAATTATGCCCTCCGTGCCTTTCGTGGACGAACACCACCGTGAGGCACGCCAGTTACGTCCTTAATGCTTTCTACTGAGATGTCGAATGCGCTGACCGCACGAATAGCGGCGTCACGACCCAAACCGACACCTTTCACGAAAACGTCAACAGATTTCAAGCCATATTGAGTTTTCGCAGCTTCAGCAGCTTTCTCAGCAGCAACCTGTGAAGCATAGGCTGTACCTTTTTTGCTTCCACGGAAACCACATGCACCAGCTGATGAAGCGGTTAGTACGTTACCCTTCTTGTCGGAAAAAGTAACGATAGTATTGTTAAATGTTGCCTGAATGTGCAGCTGACCAGCTGGGACTGATCGGCGCTGCTTCTTCTTGGTAGATTTTGCGTCTGCCATTTCTTAGTCCTTTCTTTAGGTCTTACTTGCTGCTTTTGGTTGTGTACCGCCCACGGCGATGGCGCGACCCTTGCGAGTTCGTGCATTCGTACGAGTCCGCTGTCCGCGTGTTGGCAGTCCTGCTTTGTGGCGAAGACCGCGATAGGCGTTGATATCCTTCAAGCGCTTAATATTATTTGCCACCAAGCGCTGGAGATCACCTTCAACGGTGTATTCGCTGTCAATAATTTCGCGAATCTTGTTTTCTTCAGCCTCGGTGAGATCTTTCACCCGAGTGGTCGGCTCAATTTTAGCCGCCGCAAGGATGCTCGAAGCGTGCTTTGGCCCAATACCGTAAATATAGGTGAGCGCAATTTGCACCTGCTTCTCTGTTGGGATAACTACCCCAGCAATTCGAGCCATGCTTAACCCTGCCTTTGCTTATTCTTAGGTTTTTTCTTGTTGATGATATATAGTCGGCCTTTGCGGCGAACGAACTTATCATCGGGACTGATTTTTTTCACACCTGCACGAACTTTCATAAAGTGCTTAAATCTCCCTTCCCGAGTAAACCCGAGATTACCGTTAATATTTAACTACCGACCTTGAGGTCGATCGTCACGTAGGCGGAAGCTGATTCGTCCCTTTGTAAGATCGTAAGGGGTCATCTCAACCTCAACCTTATCACCAGGCACCAGACGGATATAATGCTTACGCATTCGTCCTGAAATGTGCGCGATGATACTATGGCCATTCTCCAGTTCCACCTTAAATTGAGTATTAGGCAGTGCTTCCACTACCTTTCCTACCATTTTGATGACTTCCTTTTGACTCGCCATAAGTTACAGTTGTCAATTATACAGTACTAAGCACAGTTTGACAAGGGTTTTCGCCGTAAATTTAAGTGCTATAATTGTGTTATCAAATTTAACATAAGGATTTTTATGGCAAGTACGAAAAAACCAGCAAACCCTAAGGTTGCAAAATCGAAGAACAAGACAATGACCGCGGCGCTAATTGGTCTGGCGACGGCTTTGATAGTGATAGTTATTGGCGTAATTTTATTACACACCAACCAAACTTCCGACAAGATGTCTCAAACAGCGGAAAAGGTTGATAATGGATCTGTGAACTTAGGATCTCTAGGCTTCCGTATTGAAGGAGGTAAAGCGGTTACTCGCAACGATTCAGCCACGCAAGAGCTTCGCGATTTTCTGAAGGCAGACGTAAAGAAGTCGGGCTGTAAGGATAACAACGGCGTAACTGCGGTAATTGCCCATTCCCAGGACGAGAAACAATTGTTGCTGGGCTATGGTTGCGGCAATTCTGCGGCGCGAATGTTCGCAATTAAGAAAGACGACGGGTGGAAAGCGATTTCCCCAACCAACCAATTCAACATATTTGAAATTCCGAGCTGTAAGATGGTTGACGAAAATAACATTAGTAATGAAATTGCGCCAGTCTGCCAAAATGAGAAAAAAGTTGGCGACAATTTATCTTACGATTACAAAATACGATAATCCATTCACAAAAAGAATTCCCCGCTTTTCGGCGGGGATTTTTAATGTCAATTATTTTTTCTTAAACAAACGACGCTTCTTACTCTTCTTTTTGTCGCTATCAAGCAGCTCGTCTGGGTCAAAGTCGTCATACGTAACCATCAGCGCACGAGAGTTGACTTGTCGCAGAGTCTCAAGGGCAACTGATACGACAATCAAGATTCCAGTACCGCCGATTGACAAACGTAAACCTTGCAAGCCTGTTAAATTGTACGTGAGATATTCCGCGACGAATGGCAGAATAGCCACGATCCCTAGGACAATTGAGCCGAACAAAATCAAGCGATTGACGGTTCTCATGAGATATTTTTCAGTCTGAGCGCCCGGACGCACACCTTCAATAAATCCGCCTTGCTTCTGCAGATTTTCGGCAATTTCGTTAGCGTTAAAGACGATTCCGGTATAGAAATATGTAAAGGCGATAACCAAGATGAAGTATAGGGTTGGGTAGATAAATGCTTCTGCGGTACTGCCGGTGAATGAGCCCGCGTTTGGAGCTTGGAACCAAGTGATCAATTTGTTGGCAGTCGGTAGAAGATTGGCGTTACCAGACGCTTTCATAACTTGACCAACAAATTGCGGCAAACTCAGGAATGCAACCGCGAAGATGACCGGAATAACTCCCGCAGCAATCAACTTAACCGGCAAAATGCTTTTTACGTCGCCGTAATTACTGTTTCCGTGAACGCGCTTTGCGTAGTTAATTGTAATGACGCGCTGAGCTTCGTTGATTTTAACTAGGAAATAAAGGACGATAAGTCCGGCAATTGACATGATTAATATCGTCCAGAACATAACTGGGTTCACAGGGAGAGTGAACCAGTTGAAGACATTTAAGCTGCCAGATGAGGTGTTGAACAATGATGAGATTAATGACGCGAGCATTTGTGGCAATTGGCTGATGATACCAGCGAAGATTACAATAGAAATACCGTTGCCGATTCCCTGCTCAGTGATCAGCTCGCCGAGCCACATCAGAAGAACAGAGCCTGCCGTCATTGAAGTGATCGAAACGATCCATTCCATCATCGTAGGGTCGGCTAATGTCGTACTGCCGCCTTGAAGAACTGTTTGCCTTAAGATGAAGATGAAAGCAATTGACTGGACTATAGCAAGTGGCACAGTAATAACACGCGTCCATTGCTGAATTTTTCGACGTCCAGATTCACCATCTTTG
>UNSM01000016.1 GCA_900555425.1 Candidatus Saccharimonadota bacterium
AAGACGAGCGACGTAGTTCGAGAGTGGAAGAAAAATCTCATCTTATTTATAAATATCTACAATCTCTGGGTTTTGGTAAAGACTATCTAGAAAAAGAAACGGCTCGCCAGCGTTACGATAGAATGACGATAATCAATCTTGCGAAAAAGGTCTTGGGGGATCTACATAAGCGACGCTACGATATGATAGATAGCAAAAACACTGGTAACCTTGGACTTAATCCGAAGTCTCTGTCTAATGAAGATGAGTTTATTGAGAACCTGATTGCTCTACGGGCTGACAATTAATGACTTGCGCGTGATATAATCATACTAATGACGACTTACTATACTGACGGCTCTGCTTCGCCGAATCCCGGTCCAGGTGGGTTTGCGGTTATTCGTGATCTTCAACCTTATATTTTGGGGTCAGAAGACGGTGATACAACTAATATTCGCATGGAGGGCAAGGCTTTAATTGCAGCATTGAAAGATGCTAATGGTGCGCCGTGCGTGATTTATTCTGATAGTGAATTTTGGATTAACGTGGTTACCAAGTGGGCGCCGGGCTGGGAAAAGCGCGGCTGGACGAAGAAGAGCGGCGAGATTAAAAATCTGGATATTGTGCGTGAATTGTACGAATTATATTCAAACTCTCAGGCGGATTTGCGTTGGGTGCGCGGTCATGAGGGCGACGAAGGAAACGAATTGGCTGATGAATGGGCTAATCGGGCGCGTGAAGGCGAGAGATTGGCTAAATAACTGCTAGCGACATCTGATAAAAATTGCTATACTAGAAAAATGGAAGAAGTGAGGGAAACGACTGATATTTTTTTGTGGGCAAATCAAAACGATGCAAAGAAGAATGATTTACAGATAGAGCTGTTCTTATTTAGCAAAAATTACACGCCGTATTTTATGCCGATAAAAGGCGATGTTGAGCAGCAACTCAGACCGTTGTTTTTGTTTGATTATATCAATCAGGTCAATTTGGGTGCAGGCACTGGATTGAGTGTTCGCGATTATGAATTGAGTGAATCAGAAGATAATGTTTTATTGAGGACGGATTTGGAAAAGGTTGGGCGAGCTGAAACGCTGATTCATTTGATTGAACATGAGCGTCATGATATCGTGGAGTTTTCGGAAACTGAGCACGAATTTAAGCGCATGAAGGGAATTGTGGCGCGATTTACCGATCCGAATAACCCTGATGCTACATTCTACACGGTTAAGCTAATCCAGCAAGGTCAGACGCTAAAGAGTGCGTTGGCTTGGGAATTTTCTGACGGCAAATTTGGTTCGTTTAATGCGGAGGTTGGTTTTAAGGTTCCAGATGATAATCAAGTTTTGATTGTCGGTAAAGATATTTTTGCGTTTAATCCTGGAAAATTTGAGCGAATGTTTGGCTATGAATATAAAAAGCAGGTGATTGCTGATAAAAAAGTAGCGGAAATTGAGAAGGAATATAAGCTAAGTTTTCCAGAGGGAATGGATCTTAATGCGCTAGTGAAGGAGCGCAAAAAGACGATTAATAAATTGCAGAAATTGGAAATCGGCGCAGTTAAGCAGGAAGATGTTTTGGACTATGCCGATGAGATGCAATTGGAATTGATGAGCGATGATAACGGCGCGATTATTATCATGGACGGCAATGATTTGGATATGTTTGTAAATCTCATTAACGAGGATTATATCGAGAGTAAAATCACGGGCAAGCGTTACGAAATTAAGTCGAAGAAGTTGCTCGGCGAGCCAGAAGGCGAACCGCCACGAGGCTAAAATGGATCAAGAATTAGCGTTGGCTATTCTGCTGAGCGGTCGGTCGGCGTTGTTGACTGGTGCGGCTGGAACTGGTAAGACTCACCTGTTGAATAATTTTATTGTGCAGGCACGAAAACGGGGTAAGAAGGTGTCAGTAACAGCGACAACTGGTCTGGCGGCGACGCATCTTGGTGGCAATACGATTCACAGCTGGAGTGGTATTGGCGTGAGTGATCATTTGCCGAACAATTTTTTTGAACGATTGTCAAAAACGCGGCGTGATGTGATTTCTAAAACTGACGTGCTGATTATTGACGAGATTTCAATGCTTCACGATTTTCGGCTGGATATGATTAATAAGGTTTTACGAACCGTCAGGGAAAATGATCAGCCGTTTGGTGGTATTCAGTTGGTGATGAGTGGCGATTTTTTCCAATTGCCGCCAGTGAACCGTCCGAACGAGCAGGGCGGCGGATTTGTGGTTTATTCTGATGCTTGGCAAGAACTTCAGCCGGCGGTTTTATATTTGGAGCGACAATATCGTCAGAATGATGAGCAGCTTTTGGAGATTCTGACCGCTCTAAGAACTGGCGATGTTAGGCGACGTCACGTCGAGGCGTTGCTGGCGCGTACGGAAATTGAGCCGCCAGATGGTGATATCACAGAACTGCACACCGTAAACGTCGATGTTGATGATATTAATATTCAAAAATTGGCGGAATTGCCAGGAGAAGAACGTTCGTATCAACAAACGACGACGGGCTCGAAAATTTATGTAGAGAATCTACAAAGGTCAGTTTTGGCTCCAGAAAATTTGGTGATTAAGCTGGGCGCGTTGGTGATGGCGGTTAAAAATTCGCCGCAAAAATTATACGCCAATGGAAGTATCGGCACGGTAGTTGATTTCGAGCCGCTGACGGAATATCCGGTTGTTGAGTTTCGAGATGGTCGTCGGGTGACGATGGTACCGGATGTTTGGGAATTGCGGGACGGAGAGCGCAAACGAGCGAGTATTTCTCAGGTTCCGCTGCGTTTGGCGTGGGCTATAACAGTTCACAAAAGTCAGGGAATGACGCTGGATGCGGCTAAGATTGACCTGAGAAAGGCGTTTGTCGAAGGTATGGGTTATGTGGCTTTGAGTCGCGTGCGAGATTTGGACAATTTGTATCTATACGGAATTAACCGTAGGGCGCTGGAAGTTTCTCCTGACGCGCTGGCAATCGATGAGGTTTTGAGGCGGGCGAGTAGGGAGTTTGTCGAGAGATATAGGGATTGTAGCCTTTAGATCCCATTAATAGTTTCTTGAATAGAGTGCTGGAGCTTATCGCTATTGATTTATTGAGGATTATTTACTATGCTGATGCTAAGAGCCACCGGAACTAAATCGCCTTACTTGAGCGGTTCGCCGGTGTTCTTTTTATGTCGTTAAAAGCGTATACTAGTTTGTCCTTCAATTGTAGGCTGGTCTGAAATAACTTTAAGTGCTAATCCATTGCCCAAAACTATTAAATAGCGTAGACTTACATCAACCCAACACTAGGCTTTTCCACAAAAATGTGGAAAAGTTTTTATTTGACGTAAAAATGGGTAAAAAGTCATAAAAAGGGCTTGCAAGTGGGTAGCTGTGGGTAGTATAGTGGAGTCAGTGGAACGAAAGTTGATGGAAAATCACCAACAAAAACAAACATCCACTATAAAAAACAACTAATCTACCACGAAGGAAGGACGACGTGCAGACAGATTACTTTGAGCGTAAGTTGGACGACAAGCGACGCTTGACGATTCCGGCTGAGCTCAGGGCAGAATTTGCATCAGGCGTCGTGCTAACTCGCGGGTTTGGTAAATATCTCCACCTATATCCACAGCAGATCTGGGATCGGGAAGTGGAAAGCGCTCTAACGGGAAGTATTCTGGATGAGCGGGTTGCCGACCTGAACGTTAAATTCCGACGAGGTAAAACCGCATCGGCGCTCGACCAAAAACAAGGACGAGTGACGATTGAGCAGCATTTGCTCGACTACGCTGGAATTGACAGAGAAGTCGTTGCTGTGCGAGCGGGGGAATATTTTCGGCTAATAGCGGCCGAGAATGCGGAATAGTAGATTAGCTAAGCACTTTAACAATTAAAACCTCTCGAGATCAACTATCTGGGTATTTGAAAATGGCATGTGGCAATTTGCTCCACATTAAAAACGGCAACGTACCTTCCTCAAACACCTCCCAAAAAAACTCCACCTCACACATAAGTCTCTTTGGAAAACATGGTTGTTACTGACAATCAACAAATTTCCACTCTTAAGACAACAAAAACAAACAAAACACAAATACAAAAAAGCCAGAATTAAATATCCAGTTAGGTGATCTCGAGCATTATTTCTGTATAATGGAATAATGATGAGTATTAAAGAACATCCACCACAGTCGGAAGAACTCCAAGCGAGCGAACCGATTCATGTTCCCGTACTTTTGGAGATAACCCTTAGCAAGCTGCAGCCAGTCGAAGGCGAGTCGTATCTCGACTTGACGGCTGGCTATGGCGGCCATGCCAGGGCATTCTTAAATAGGACGGATGATTACTTGAGCTCAGTGTTAGTCGATCGCGATGAAAACGCGATTAAAACATTGGGCGATTTGGCTGAAAAAGGCGTAACTTTAATTCACAAAGATTTTGTGAGTGCGGCGCAAGATTTAGTCAAGCAGGGGCGTAAGTTTGACGTGATTTTGGCTGATTTGGGGGTGTCGTCACCGCAGCTTGACAGAGCAGAGAGAGGTTTTTCGTTTCGATTTGATGGTCCGCTAGATATGCGGATGGACAATCGGACGGAAATCACAGCAGCGGATATTGTCAATTCGTATTCGGTTGACGATTTGACGCAGCTGATTATTCGTTACGGCGAGGAAAATCCCGGACGGGCGAGGCGAATTGCACAGGCAATTGTAAAAGCTCGACCAATTCAGGGAACGACTGAGCTGGCTGATCTGATCAAGCAAACCGTTGGTCGCGGTAGTATGAAGCATCATCCTGCGACTCGTACCTTTCAGGCGCTACGCATTGAAGTCAATCGCGAACTTAAGCTGATTGAAGAACTATTGCCACTTTTGCCACGCTTACTTAATAAGGGCGGGCGAGTAGGAATAATTAGTTTTCATAGCTTGGAAGACAGATTGATCAAGCGTTACTTTTCGGAGCAAGCAACGGCTGGCTATGAGGCTGAGCTGATTGTTCCAGAGAAAAAACCGGTGTCTGGAACTGAAGATGTTCACAATCCGCGTAGTCGAAGTGCAAAGTTTCGATACGCCGTGAAAAAATAAAACAAAAAGAAGGAGGCACAATATGCCAATCCACATCAAAGTAGAATTCCAGAATACAGACAAGGCAGAGGCTGTTTCAGTACGCCGCGGCTAAACTAAAGCGTATTCCGGAATATACCTTAGAGAAACCAGCCTGTCTTTAACGGGCGGGCTGGTCTGTTATGCTAAACACAAATATAAACATAAAAGATAGAGACAAATGACAAACACCACCACATTTACTTCACGACGTTCACACGGTCAATTGCGCCGAAATCAGAATTCTACACGTTTTCAGTCTCAGGTCAAACTTGGTCCTGTTGCTCATACAGTGCTAGTTGCATTGATGATTACAGTACTGGGCTTGATTTATCTTACTCAGGCAACCAGACTTACAGCTTACGGCTATGAAGCTCAGAGTCTGGATACAAAAATCACCGAACTAAGTGCAAAAAAGTCAGAATTGGAAGTGCAGAATGCACGTCTGACAGCGTTAGAGAAGGTGAAGAATAGCAATGTCGCTTCAGCTATGACGACAACTGAAACGCATTACGCTCAATAGTGATATAATAGGATAAGCAATATGCAGCGGCTTATTCGTTCAAGAACTGGTTGGTTAGCCATCGCTTTACTGGTAGTGATGGCGGCTTTTGTGTTGCGATTATTTCAACTGCAGATTTTGCAATATGGCAAATATACGGAATTAGCGCGGGCGAGTCAGCAGCGTCAATTCGTCATTCCTGCGGAGCGCGGGAAAATTTACATGATGGACGGGAAAACGCCAGTTCCTGTGGTGCTTAATCAGGCGGTCTATACGGTGATTGCGGACCCGCAGTCGATTGACGATAAAGAGCGGAGTCAGCTTGTTGATAGTCTGAGGGAAATTGCTGGCGGCGAAATGACGGAAAATGTATCTGAACGTCTCAATAATAAAAAGTCGCGCTATGAAGTTTTAGCAAAAAATATCACCAGAACTCAAGCGGAAAAATTGAAAAAGAAAAACTTTGCGGGCGTGCTATATCAGCAAAGCTCTATTCGAAATTATCCTGAGGGCGAGCTGGGTGCGCACGTGCTTGGATTTGTGAATGCGGCTGGCGAAGGTCAATATGGTGTCGAAGGCTCTTTGAATAAGCAACTTAAAGGTCGGGACGGACTATTACAATCTGTAACTGACGTGAGGAATATACCTTTGACGGTCGGGAAAAATAATATGCGAATCGAGGCGAAATCTGGCGACAATTTGGCGCTGACGGTGGACAGGAATATTCAGAATCAGACTGAATTGGCGCTGAAAAAGGGAGTCGAAGCGGCTGGCGCCACCGAAGGAAGTGTGATTGTTATGAATCCGAAAAACGGTCAAGTTTTGGCAATGGCGAATTATCCGACTTACAATCCGGCGGATTTTGCCAAGCAGAAAAATGGGTCGGTGTTTGTGGATAGCGCGTCGATGGTGCCGTTTGAGCCGGGTTCGATTATCAAATCTTTTAGCTTTGCTACGGCAATTGACAAGGGCGTTATTACTCCGTCCAGCACGTATAATAATACCGATTGTATTAAAGTCGCTGACCGCACGATGTGTAATGTCTTGAGAGGTTTGGGCGGCACGATGACGATTCAAGGCGCGTTTAATAATTCGCTCAACGTTGGTACGATTACTGCGATTCGAAAATTAGGAAATGGTTCGCAGATTAATTTGCCGGCTCGTCAGACTTTGTATGAATATTATCATGATAAATTTGGCTTTGGCGCTAAAACTGGAATTGAGCTGGGCGAGGCTTCGGGCTATATTTATCCGCCGGATAGTGCTGAAGGAAATGAGGTTCGTTATTCGGCTATGACTTACGGGCAAAGTATGAATTTGACTACGATTCAGGTCGCAGCTGGATTTTCATCGCTAGTTAACGGCGGTCAATACTATAAGCCGACCGTTCTCGTTGGTACAATTGACGAATCTGGCAATTTGAAATCGTCGGAAAATAAAGTCATTCGCCAAACCGTAAGCGGCGACACGTCATCACAGATGCGAACGATGCTAACGACGGCGCGCCGATCTTTATTCCTGTCAAAAAGCGACAAATCTGGCTATGAAATCGGTGGAAAAACTGGTACTTCTGAAGCGGTGGTTAATGGCGCTTACACCCAGAAGGAAACGATTGCTACATATATTGGTTATGGCGGTGGAAAAAATGGCGCCGAATATGTCATAATGGTACGTGTAGCGGCTCCGGGCAAGGGGATTAACTTACAGGGAAATCTTCACGCTGGACCAATTTTTACAGATATATCCAACTGGATGATTGATTATATGAAAATAGCACCAAAGGAATAAATATGGGAATAGCTTTGCAAACAATGACCAATGAATTGACACACGTATTTTTACTGAGCGTCGGCGCGTTTTTACTAGCGATGTTTTTAACGCCAATTTATACGTTTTTCGCTTATCGATATCGCTTCTGGAAGCGTCAAAGGTCGGAAAGCACTGATGGGAAAAAGCTGAAGGTTTTTGCCAAATTCCAAGCGGCAAAATTGCGGCGAAACATCCCGACGATGGCTGGAGTGATTGGCGTAATTTCAATCTTTGTGGTGACGATTTTCTTCAATTTAGACCGAGCTCAGACCTGGCTTCCTCTGGCGGCGTTGGTTGGTGGCGGAATTGTTGGGCTGATTGACGACATCATCAATCTACGCGGTTTGGGCGGCGGCGCGGCTGGGCTTCGTAGTCCAGTGAAGTTTGCGCTGATCACGTTGATTGGCGTGGTGCTTGGTTGGTTTTTCTTTGCCAAACTGGGCGTGGCGAGTTTCCATGTGCCGTTTGTGGGCGAGGTGAATATTGGCTGGTTGATAGTTCCGTTGTTCGCATTTGCGGTGGTGGCTACTGGTAACGCTGTTAATATTTCTGACGGAATGGACGGACTGGCAGGTGGCCTGCTCAGTATTAGCTTTGGGGCGTTTGGTGTGATTGCTTTATTACAACAGCACGTCATATTGGCGGGATTCTGCTTTACGGTTGTCGGAGTGCTCTTGAGCTATTTGTGGTTCAATATTTACCCAGCTCGATTCTTTATGGGCGACGTTGGAAGTTTTGCTTATGGCGCGTGTTTGGGCGTTGTGGCGATGTTAACCGACTCTCTACTCCTGCTTCCTGTGATTGGTCTATTGTTTGTAATTGAGGCGGGATCAAGCTTGACTCAAATCGTCAGCAAGAAGTTGTTTAAGAGAAAGATTTTCTTGTCTGCGCCGATTCATCATCACTTGGAGGCGATTGGTTGGCCGGAAACTAAAGTGACGATGCGCTTCTGGGTTATTGGTTGCGTGATGGCGTTTATCGGCGTGATGCTGGCGCTCGCTGGAGGTCATATTGCGTAATTCGGTCGCCAAAAATCGTCAATCTATCACTCAGCCGGTTCGAAGCCATCGGCCGATGTATCAGATTGTGCTTTATATGGGACTTTTGCTGCTACTTGGGCTGATTGTTATGTATGCGCTGGGGCCGCAACGCGCCAACGTGATGAACTATGCTTACGGCACGAATTATAGCGATACGTATTTCTTTGGCAAGCAGCTGACGAGCGTATTTATTGCCATCGTAGCTTTTTCTGCGTTTTACTTTACGCCGTACAAATGGATTACCGGTGAGAGATCAAAATACATTCTTTACGCTGGATTTGCGCTATGTATTTTACTATTTCTCTCGGGCGCGGTACTTCATTTGTCGTTTGCGCAAGAAACTAACGGTGCGTATCGATGGTTCCAATTGGGCGTACTGGGAAGTTTCCAGCCGTCAGAATTGCTCAAATATGGCGTGCTGTTGTTTTTGGCGGGATTTTTAGGGCGTCGGTCGCAACAGGGAAAATTGAACGACATCCAAGAAACTATCATTCCGCTGGGCATTATTTCCGGCTTGTCGCTACTGATGATTGTGTTTTTGCAAAAAGACCTGGGAACGGGAATTTCGTTGATAGCGATTATCTTATCAATGATTTTAGTGGCTGGAATTGATTGGAAGATTTTCAAGAAGATTCTGGCAATTGTCGCGCTTTGTGGTTTGGTGATGATTTTTACATCGCCGCACCGAATCGAGCGCGTGATGACTTTTGTGCAGGGCGATAGTCACAAAGGGACGAGCAGTCAGGAGAACAAGAATTATCATATTCAGCAAGCCAGAATTGCGATTGGTTCTGGCGGGCTTCTGGGGCTTGGAATTGGTAAAAGCGTTCAGGCAACAGGATATCTTCCAGAGGCGACTAACGACTCAATTTTTGCCGTCATGGGAGAAACGTTTGGCTTTGTCGGTTTAATGGCTATATTGGCGCTATTTACAGCATTACTACTATCAATTTTGCACGTAGCCGCGAGACTTCCGAACGTGACGTTGCGGCTAATTGTGGCGGGAATTTTTGGTTGGATTGCGTCGCATGTAATATTGAATATTGCCGCAATGACAGGGTTGGCGCCGCTTACTGGAATCCCATTGCCATTATTAAGTTACGGCGGTACAAGCATGTTGTTTATCGCGGCAGCGCTCGGTTTAGTTTTCCAAATTTCCAAATATACGTCACATAAAGCATTAGAGGAGGGTGAAAGTGGCCAAGATCTTAGCGGTCGGCGGCGGCTCAGGCGGACACGTTACGCCAGTGGTAGCCGTATTTAGAGAATTACAGAAAACTGGTGATCACGAGCTTCGTTTTTGGTGCGATAAAAAATTTGGCGCCAGCGCACGCGGGATTTTTGCTAAGTTCGATGAGAATATTCCGGTCGATTTGATTATTGCTGGAAAATTACGCCGATATCACGGAAAAAGCATCTCGTTTCATCTACATCCGTCAATTTTATTTCCAAATTTGCGCGACGGTTTTAAGGTGATGATTGGATTTTTCCAGAGTTTATTTAAGCTTATGAAGTGGCGTCCAGACGTTATTTTCATTAAGGGCGGATATGTTTGTCTGCCGGTTGGTTATGCAGCTCGGCTATTAAGAATTCCGTTAGTTTTGCATGATTCTGACGCGCATCCAGGTTTGACGAATCGCTTGCTGAGTCCCTTCGCAAAAGCTATTGGCACGGGCGCGCCGCTTGAATATTACAATTATCCACCGGAAAAAGCTTCATATGTTGGCATTCCAGTTGCGCCAGAATTCCATCCATATTCTGAGGCTGAGAGGAAAGAACTGAAGGAAAAATTGGGATTTAATGTCAATAAACCGCTGGTTGTTATCACTGGCGGTGGACTCGGAGCAGGCCGAATTAATTCCGCGATTGTAGCAATTAGGGAGAACCTGCTTGCTGAGGCTTCGGTATTTTTGATATCGGGAAATCAGCAATATGAAGAAATCCTCGAGCAAACCGATGAGCGAGAAGGCTGGCGGCTGCAGGCGTTTGTTCATAACGGAATGGCGGAAGTTTTGGCGGCGGCGGATATAGTCGTGACCAGGGCAGGGGCGACTACTCTTTTGGAATTGGCGGCGCTACATAAACCGACAATCATCATCCCTAACGGCCATTTGACAGGCGGGCATCAATTGAAAAACGCTAAGGTTTATCAGGACGCATTGGCGGCGTTGATAGTTTCCGAAGATGAACTGGATAAGGACAATCAAATCTTGGCACGAAAAATAATTGGCGTATTAAAATCTCAGAAAATTCTTAAAGGTCTGGGCGATAACTTTGGTAAATTTGCCAAGCCAAACGCGGCTAAAGATATGGCGAAGATTATTCTTACTACAGTGCGAAGGCAGGGTAGGCGAAAGTGAAATTCCCCTTCTCTAAGAAAAAATCGGACGAGAATCTAAGTCGTCGAGAAATCGCGGCGCGTCGTCGGACCGAGAATTACGATGATTTGCCCGCCCAATCGTATCGTCGGAACAGGACGCTTAATAGCCGCCAAACATCCTCTCCTTTGGAGACTTCTGAGAGACTCGAGACGCACGAATTGGTGAAGAAACGCCGCCGTGTAATGCGGAAAATGCTTGCGACTGCGATAAGTCTGCTTGTTGTGATATTCCTTTTGTTTCAATTGACAATCAATATTTCAGTCCAAACCCCCGACACAAAAAGCTCTAGTAGCGCTAATAAATACGTGGGCGTTCTTAATGAATATTACAGCGCTCATCCAGCGGAGAGATTTCGGTTTTTCCTCAATAATAATGACCTAAAGCAATTCTTTTTACAGAAAGCTCCTGAGGTAAAAAACATTCGCGTGGAGGGAGATTTTCTAGCGCGGTCAGCCGTTAAGTTGACGTTTAGACAGCCGGTGGCTCAGTGGTCTTCCGGAGATAAGATTTATTTTGTTGATGATAGTGGTGTTACTTTTGAGCAGAATTATTTTGCCTCGCCTACGGTTGCTGTTCGTGATGAAAGTGGTCTGCCGACTAGAGGTGGTCAAGAAGTTATCAATCGTCAATTCTTGAGCTTCCTTGGTCAAGCCGTGTCTGAATTTTCGCAACATAAAATGAATGTTTCAGAGGTTGTTCTGCCAGCTAATACTGTGCGCCAAGTCTGGTTTAAGGTCGAAGACAGGGAAACTCAGATCCGTATGACGGTAGATAGGTCTGCTCAAGCTCAGGTTAAACAGGTGATAGCTACTTTGAGTTATTTGGACAATAATGGTGCGAAGCCAGGGTATATAGACGTTAGGGTAGATCAGAGGTCGTTCTATAAGTAGGGCGCAACTTCTCTTCTGGATAGAGTAAGTTCTCTTTTTGTTCTATTTCTGTATGGCGTAGAAAATATATATAAAAATATAAAAATATGCAAAAGTCAAATAATCGCAAAATGATAAGCTAGGGGAGTAGGGCAATAAAAATATAAAAATGTCAAATAATATAAAATGCGTTGTGGAAAACTTAACGAGCTTACGGCGCGCATACTCAGAGTTTATATTGATGTAAAAATATCAATGTAGCACTCCAGTATGTGTAGTGCTGGAATTAAAAAAATATTTTTTAAGTTCGTATTTTGTTGGTGTATATTTTTATAAAAGACGGTATGTTTTATGAGGTTGTGTATAATAGAGAATCCCCTAGCCGAATTATCAGAAAAAGTTCGTTTTATAAGGTGTTAGCGAATATATGTAGACATATGTATATTCATCTTTATGTGGTATTTATTATTGCGTAAAAGGTACATTGTGCGACATTAAAACTATATCTAAAACACGACTATTCCATCGTCTTTCTTCGCGATAAATTTATCTCATTTTTACCAAATTAACCTAACTTGTCGTTTATCGTTTTATAAACCGCCCTATTTGCTGGCTTGGCGAGTTTTATGTTGTATATTGGTTTATCTGCATTGGCTCGGATTTTATAATTTATGTTTGTATCGCGCAAAATTTATCAATATAAATACTCAGCCGATTTGGCTTTATGTATGCTTAAAAATTAACTAATAATTAGTTCGTATTTTGTTCTATTGTTTTTTTTAATTGCTAATTTTGCGAAAGAGCTTGGGTGATTCTGTGCTTAATTATTTCACTATTCCATTCGCCTGCCTTAAATCGCAGTAGGGGCATGTTAGTATTGGCCATGATCGAATTGACAAAATCGTCGCGCGTTTTTCGATCGGGCTGGTTGTGAGTACTATCATCAAGCTCAATAGCTATGAGAGGTTTCATATCATTGGTGCAAATTAGAAAATCTACAGATTTGCCGTTTATTTTCGCGAAAGCTGCTTTCCAACTTTGCCCTTTTATCTCGTGATCCAAAAACATACTTAAATGAGCCTGAGGTATGATTACACATCCGTTTACTGCTTCATGCAGAGTTTTATAAAAAGATAATTCACTTGGCGTCATTGCGCAAGATTTTTTAATGTATACATATTCTTTCTTTATTGGGGTTCTAATTGGACTTGTGTTGCCGTCAGTCCCCTGCCTTGCTTTG
>UNSM01000017.1 GCA_900555425.1 Candidatus Saccharimonadota bacterium
TCTTCTCACTCGTTCCTGCCCTCCCTTTTAATAATAATTATGTCCTTATTCTTCTTGTCCTGGATAATTTCAATTTCCTCGGCTTTAAGTTCCTGCAAATCTTTAATAATTTCAATCTCATATTGCGCACCGCTAAACAGCGAAGATTTTTTCACTTCATAAATTTTAATATAATGCCGAACCGCCAGATCTAATAATTGCGCGACCTTTGGCAAGCCTTTGACCTTGAACGGATCATCGTATTTTTTCAAAACATATGTCGACATCAAAACGCTAATATCCTCTGGCGGTAAATATTCCGGTGGAATCGGTTTTAATTCCTTATCTCTGCCAACCAACCGCCTATATCGAATTATTAGAAAAATCACCAAAGGCGTCGCGATTGTATAAGCCAAAATCTGCATCAAATGCCAAATTCCAATCAACTTTTCCATTAGCGTTTCTTGATATTCAGAAAAAGTTCCGCTCTTAAATCCAACCGCCACGGTTACACCTTGTCGACGACCCAACTTATCTATTTTCGCAGCAATCCGGCTCTCATCTTCGCTTAAGTCGCATTGCGTCTTCGAACCTCGACTGCCGACATAACAAAAAGCTTTCCCTTGCCTTGCCGCAACCAAAGACTCATCAAGTTTCACGGAAATTTGCACATTTTCCATCGGGACACGCCACTCATCGCCAATCACATCCCAATAGAATTCATCACGCCCCGTATTACTGTAATTCTTAGTTACGTCACGCTGTGTAAACTTAATAATATAAGTTTTCTCGCCTTCTACGTAAGTGTTTTTATTGCCAATCCTCAACTCATCATCATTCCAAGAATATTCAAGCGACGTACCATTTTCATCAGTTACAGATTGCAATGAAAAATTCGTCGAGTGATCATCGTACTTCTTAACAAAAACTGGCGCGATTCCCCGATTTTGGTTCGGCGGAAAATTAGCGGTAATTCGCCAAGTAGCTTCCAATTTTGATCGATTATCAGAGTCGCGACTCAACGAATATTCCGCATCAAATTTTGTGATAGTAAAATTATCCGTCGAGCGCGCCGCAAACGCCATCTTGCCAGACCCGACCAATAATAGCCCGACAGTTAGTAGCCCCAAAAGAAAACGTTTCATGCTTTAATTATAGCAAAATTACAAGTTGACTTGCGGATAAATCGCCCGAGTTGTTTCGTCAATTTCACTCTTAAGCTGCGGGAACGGCACACCTTCACGCGCTGTAACGCCCTCGAAAATCCAGAATACCCTTTCAGAATATCCCCAACCACAAGCCGGCGGCATTCCGTATTCCAACATCTCAACATAATCAATATCAAGCATCATCGCCTCCTCATCACCAGCGTCACGCATTTGTTGCTGTTCAAGGAAACGATTTAGCTGGTCAATCGGATCATTCAGCTCAGAGAATCCATTGCCCAATTCCGAACCAGCGATCACCGGCTGAAAACGCTCCACCGTCTCTGGATTTTCCGGATTAGTCTTTGACAATGGACTAATAAACTTCGGTGTATTCACCAACCAAACCGGACCAGCAACATCTTTACGAATATTCTTCCATAATTTATCAATACTGCGTGGAATAGAATCAGTTTTTTCAACTTCCAAATTATACTCTTTCAGTTTAGCGGCAACTTCTTCAATTGTCGTGTTATAAACATCGATTCCGTAATGCTTGCGAATAACTTCAGCATAGTCCCAGACTTCCCACTCACCACTCATGTCGACGTTGAATTTGCCCAATTGAAATTGCAAGGTGCCAAAAGTCTTCTGAAGCACATCTTTATACATCGACTCCATAAAACGCATTCCCTGCTTCCAATCCCAGTAAGCCGCGTACCACTCCATAGCAATATGCTCTGGCAAATGCTCGTCCGAATAATTTTCATTACGAAAACGCGGACCGAGATCATAAACTTTCTCAAATCCAGCGCCAATCAATCGCTTCAATGGCAATTCGTGGCTAATTCGCAAGTAAAACTGCTGATCACCCAGCGCATCCATATGCGTCACAAATGGGTTCGCGTCCGCACCGCCAGTGGTGTGCTCCAAAACAGGAACATTAATCTCAATAAATCCATTACTATTCAAATAATCTCGCGTTGCTTGCCAAAACTTACTTCGGCGAATGAATCGCTCACGAACTTCAGGATTGACGTTCATATCAACATAACGTCGACGCAAGCGCTCTTCCTTATTCTCTAATTTTTCTGGCATTGGTCTTAACGATTTAGTCAACAATCTAAGTTCGCGTACACCAACAGATTTTTCACCTGTTTGTGTCGTGGTCATCACGCCCTTCGCCTCAATAAAATCGCCCGTGTCCAGTAATTTAAGCTGCTTCATTCCAAGCACACCGCGCGCAGCATCTAATTCCGCCACGCCATCACGCTGCAAGTAAAGCTGCACATCACCAGATTGATCGCGTAATTTAATAAATGCCAATTTGCCAAAACTGCGAATAGACGCCACGCGACCCGCAACAACAACTTCCTTACCAGCTAGCTCATCATACTTAGACAAAACCTCAGCACAAGTATGAGTTCGTTCTGATTTTGCTGGATATGGTTCAACGCCTAATTGACGTAATGTTTCCAGTTTTCGTAGTCGTTCATTGCGATAATCTTGAAGTGTAGCCATAACAGAGATAATTATAGCACATTATACGCGGCAAATCCCGCCGGACTTAAGATATCGACTTAATAATGTAAGTAATTTCGGCTTTTGGCGTTTTAATCGTCACTTCGTCACCAATTTTCTTACCAATCAATTCTTTGCCAATTGGCGACTGATCTGAGATTCGTCCAGCCAACGGATCGGCTTCAACTGGTCCAACCACTGTGTAAGATACGGTTCTTTCTGGGCATTGCAATTCAACTGTACTACCCAAGCCAACGCTTGAGCTACCGTTGGATTTAATAATTTCGGCGTTCTGCAAAATATCTTCAATTTCCAAAATTCGCGTTTCCACCAAGCCTTGCTCTTCGCGTGCAGCGTCATATTCCGCGTTTTCGCTCAAGTCGCCAAAGTCTCGCGCTGCCGCAATTTTTTCAGCAATTTCGCCACGTCGGCCCTTCAACTCTGCCAATTCTTTTTCTAAATCAGCCTTCCCGGCTTCTGTAATTTGATAAGTTTTTTTCATAAAAATTTCCTCCTCTACTGTATGTAGTGGTATTAGTCTTACGATCTACACTAAATATAGTGTTTTTAATTAGTCTTGATTAAGTCTATCTGAGTATATCAATCGCTATTTATTATGTCAATATAATCAGCCTTACCGACTCAAGCAAAAATCCATCAATTGCTGATAATCCATTTTTCGCGTTTCGCCAGTTGCTCGTTCCGTCAATTCAAACAAGCCATCACCGTCAATCGCTCGATCGCCGATCGTTATCCGCCACGGCAAACCCATGAGCTCAGCATCAGCAAATTTCACGCCTGGACGCTCGTCGCGATCATCAAGTAGCGCATCGACGCCGTTATTAGCCAGCTCGTCATAAAACTTGCCTGCTAGTTCCTGCCCTTTTTCACCAATTGCAACGACATAAACCTTAAACGGCGCAATATTTTCCGGCCAAACCAAACCTTTATCGTCAGCAAACTTCTCAACAATCACACCCATAACTCGCGTAATTCCAATACCATAACTTCCCATATAAGCGTATCGCTCTTTGCCTTCGGCGTCAGTAAATACCAACTTCATTTCTTCAGATTTCTGCGTACCGAAATTAAAGATATTGCCAACTTCAGCAGTTTTCACTTTCTCTAACTCGCTACGATCAACGCCGAGCTCCTCAATTGCTTCATCCAAAACTTCCTCATTAACAGCGATATTTTTACCACGATGCAAATAAATATAATCCTCACCAGCATCGCAAATCGTCTGAAACTCATGGCTAAACTTCGTAAAAGCGCCGCCAGAAGCAAACGTCACATACGTTTCATCGCCAATTCCAAATCGGTCATAACAACGCTTATACGCCTCAATGACCGAATTGTAATAACTATCCAAGCTCTCCTTGCTGTCGTGAATCGAATACATATCCTTCATCACAAATTCACGACCACGCATAATTCCACTCTTAGCGCGAAGTTCGTTTCGCAATTTATTCTGGAATTGATAAACGCTAATTGGCAAATCTTTGTAGCTCTTTAAGTAATTGCGAAGAAGATCAACAATCGGCTCCTCGTGCGTCCAGCCAAAACCTATATCCGTGCCGTCTTGCAGCTTAGACTTAAACCAAATATCAACCAATTCATCGCTCCAGCGACCAGTTTCTTGCCATAATTCCTTTCGTTGCAAAGTACTCATCACCAATTCCTGGCTATTAACCTTGTCCATTTCCTCGCGAACAATTTGCTTAATATTCTCAAGAACTCTCAAACCCAACGGTAAAAACGAATACACGCCCGCCATCGTTTTATGCACGTAGCCAGCACGAATCAAAAGCTGAGCATTTCGCGCAACCTCGCCAGCTGGCGCCTGTTTCAAAGTTCTAGTAAAAAGTTGTGTCATTCGCATATTTTTCTCCTTTACATAAATATAAATGGCAATAACGATTCCGTCTGATTAATTGCGCCCGTATTGATAAACAAGAAATAAAAAGCTATTCCGTTTTTCATCATATGCATCATAATAGGCACCCAAATTGCGCCAGTATATTCCCTAGTTGCACACATAACCAGGCTTAAAGTAAATGTATCAACTGCCACCGCCCATTGCAATGGTGAATCTGGACCAACCCAAAGATGTGCCGCGCCAAACGCTATGCTCGTTATGATAATTGATAGCCAAATCGAGAAAGAATTACGCAACTTGCCATAAAGATATCCGCGATATAAAAGCTCCTCAACAATCGGCGCCAGCACCACCAACACAACGAACGCCATGATAAATTGCCAATGAGTCGCCAGCATACTCTGACTGAACGGTATGATCTGCTTTTGCTGCATATCCACCGAGAAAACACCACTGGCAATGCTCATCGTAACCATTGTTAGTAAAAAGTACGCCACGAAAGCAAACGGAGAGATGAATATTTCCAAAAACGTTGGCCAATCATTCACGCCCAAATTGCTCAAAGTTGTTCGGCGCTTCTTAACCAAAAACGGTACAGAAATCACGACAATTAGCGACAAAATATATACAACAACCGAAAGCACTGTGTTAGAAATAACTGGATTTATAGAACTGAGCGGTATACCGATTTTCACCAAAGCACCGACTGCCAATGAAACAACAACTTCCACCGCCAAAAATACGCCATAAACCCAAGCTGGGAGCGCCAAAATCAGCCACCATTTGCGGTTTTTTAATTTCTTAGAAGAGTTTTCCAACATCACTGATCGTCACCAAAATTGTTAAGATTAATAGAATTAACATACCAGTTGCCTGAATATTTTCTTCACGTTCTTTTGTTAAATCTTTCTTAAATAAGCGGAAAATTGTCATCGTGAACCAGCGACCGCCGTCAAGCGCTGGAATTGGTAAAATGTTCATCACCGCCAGCGTCAGCGAGATTAACGCCGCCACGAAAATAATATATTCAATTCCAGAACTGACAACTGACGGGAATAATACGCCCAATATGCCAATTGGTCCTGCTACGCTCCCGCTGACAGAGGCCAAATCAGCTCGTGCAGATTCTTTTGATTCTGCAGAACCGAATATTTGCCCGATTGATCCGTGCACGGTTTTTACCAATAACACACCAACGCCTTTGATAGTTTCATATGACAATTGCCCAGTAGTCGCCACACCCACAATAGGCGCCGACCACGTGCTATACATTTTTTCTGTCTGCCCCGGAACAACGCCCAAATATCCGCCATTTTTCACTGCCTTTTCATCATTCAACTGGACGTCAACAGCCGACTCTTTGCCGTCGCGCTTGTACTTGACATTGATTTTTTTGCCAGCATTCTCCTTCGTTGCAATTGGCAACTTTCCCGCCTCTGTAAGCGACTGACCGTTTATCTCAATCAGTTCGTCATTAACCTTAAGTCCAGCTTTATCAGCAGGCGAACCTGGCGTAACTTTCGCTATCGCCACCGGCGAACGCCTAACCTCTGTATCAAATGGCAATTGAACTTGGTTCGACAGGATTTTCGGCATGCCAATTATCGCAAGAATCGTAAACAAAACAATCGCAGTTATCCAGTTCATCACGACGCCAGCCAGCAAGATTTTCGTCTTCACCCAAAACGTCGATCCGCCATATGTGCCCTCGCCTTTTGCGGAATCATATTCACCTTTCAACCTAACAAATCCACCAAGCGGCAGCCAATTCAGACTAAACATTACGTTTTTACCCAAGAAACTTCGCTTTACTTTCCATTTTTTTGCGGCAGGCGGAAATCCGACTCCGAACTCCTCAACCTTAACGCCGTTTCTCTTGGCGACAATAGCATGACCTAATTCATGCAAAACCACCAATAAAATGAGAACAAATAGCCCTAAAAGTACTCCCCAAATAATCATTTTCCAAACCGCCTATTCCGATTAGCATATTCCTCTAAAATCACCGACACATCGTCCACCGTCATGTCTGGCCAATTCTTCTCAATAAACATCAATTCGCTGTACGCCGAGCGCCACAACATAAAGTTGCTGAGCCGTTGCTCGCTAGAAGTTCTAACAATCAAATCACATGGCGGCACCTCTGGTGCGTATATATTTTGAGCAATCAACTCAGGCGTAATTTCCTCAGCAGAAACTCCAGATTGAACAATTTTTTTAACCGCATCAGCAATCTCCAGATGTCCGCCATAATTTAAGCATAAAACCAGTTCTCCATTTTTCAGATCGGCGGTCTTTTCCTCAGCCTCGTCAATCGCTTTGATCAATTGATCCGACAAGCCTTCCCTAGACCCAACAACCCTCAAGCGAACCTCGTTTTCAATAAATATCGGAAGATCAGCCTTCAGTATATTCAGTAGCAATTTCATCAAATGTCGAACTTCTTCCTCTGACCGCTTCCAGTTCTCCGTGCTAAAAACGTAAGCGCTCGCGTATTTCACACCTCGATGAAGAACCTCCAACGCCACGTCTTTTAACGCGTTATATCCCGCCAGATGTCCTTCGTATGTCGGCAGACCATGCTGTTTTGCCCACCGCCGATTTCCATCAACAATAAACCCGATATGCCGCGGCAAACTCACATTTTCACTCATTATCCGCCCTCCATTCATCAATTAACTCAACATCTCGTACGTCTTTTTCACGTCCACGCCAACTCTTCCATTTGCGCAGAAATTCCAAATCAACAAACCTTACGCCGTCATATTCCACCGCATAATCAAGCAAATCATCATAGCTAACAGTCTGCCCATCAAAATCCCAGCCGTCCCAAACTTCAGCCGAACCGTCATCTTTTACAAAATAAAAACGCTGGTTATAACCAAACTTTTTAATCCAATCGCCACTTTCCTCAGAGAGCTTTTTCATCAAATCAGAACTCGCCGCAAGATCAATATCACTAGCTGGACGAATCCCCAATTGATCCAAAATTCCGCTACCAATAACAATAATTTGATCCAACGGCAAATTCAACGCTTTCACTTTATCGGCAAAAGTTTCGCTCATTAAACGGTTAAGACGTCCTTTTCTTTCGCCTTAAACGCCTCGTCAATTTGCGCTTGCATCTTACTCATTAAGCCGTCAATTTCTTTCTCTACACGCTTCAAATCGTCTTCGCTCAGCTCTTTATTATCCTTCATTCGCTTAGCGTCCTTAAGAGCATCTTGGCGAATATTACGCATTGCAATTCGAGCCTCCTCGACCTTCTCGCTAACCTGCTTCACTAGTTGATGGCGACGCTCTTCAGTCAAAGCTGGAACTGGAACGCGAACCACTCGTCCGTCGTCAGATGGATTAAAACCTAGGCTTTGGTTATCGCGAATTGCAGAAGAAATTGCCGTAATGTTACTCGGGTCAAATGGCGTAACTAACAGCATTTGTGCCTCTGGAGCGGTTACGTTTGCAACCTGATTAAGCGGCATTTTCGAGCCGTAAGCCTCAACCATAACACCGTCGAGCATTCCAGCGTGCGCCCTACCTGTTCGCACCTTCTTCAATTCATCTTGAAAAAAGCTAAACGCTGCATTCATTTTTTCTTCATAAGGGTTTGTGTCGAACATATTTCCTCCAATTTATCTATCCGTTATTATATCAAACTTCAAGCGTCTTGTCTGCTAATTTTGCCTTACGCCCCGTGCTATAATAACAGAGTGATTTCTAAGATTAAGCTATACAATTTCCGGTCTTATCATCTGCACGAAGCGACTTTTAGCAATTCTGGGACGGTAATCGTTGGACCAAATGGCACCGGCAAGACGAATCTGCTCGAGGCGGTTTATGTGGCGTTACGCGGCAGTAGTTTTCGTGGCAGCCTCAGCGATTGTATGACATTGGATGCTCCGCAGACAATTATTCACCTGGAGGGCGATTTCGGCGAGCGACGTATTAAACTGGACTCAATTTCCGGAAAAATCAACAAAGAATTCATCATCAATGACGCTAAATCAAAGGCTTTAACCAGGAAAAATCGTCTACCCGTCGTTTTGTTTGAGCCAAGCGAACTAAGATTAATTTCCTCTTCACCGTCCCGACGACGCGACTTTCTGGATGGCTTAATTGCCCGACTTGACCCCAAATACGACACGGATTTAAGAGCTTTCAATCGCACTCTTTTACAGCGCAACGAACTCTTAAAATCCCACCAGGAAGACTCATCAATTTGGCGCGACAACCTGTTTGCTTGGGACATAAAATTTGTCCAATACGCAACCAACATCGCCCAAAAACGAGCCAAGTTTCTCCAGATAAACGAGCCTCGCATAAAAAATTTATACGAATCTTTGGCAGGAAAAGATACGCAACTGTCCATTGAATACGGCACTATTGTACCTCTGGAAAATTACGACCAAGCCCTACTAAATCGCTTAGGAAAATCCCGCGAATATGAAATAGTCACAGGATTTACTTCGGCTGGCCCACACCGTGAAGATTTCACAATTTTCCTCCATAATCAGCCCGCTATTAAAGTTGCTTCACGCGGCGAAATGCGAACCATTATGCTGGCGTTCAAATTATTAGAGCTAGAACTTCAAACAGAAGTCAGCCAATCTCGACCGCTAATTCTACTGGACGACGTTTTTTCTGAATTAGATGCCACGCGAGAAAAACTTCTTCAGGAGACGATCCAAAATCATCAATTCATCGTCACCACGACAGATGCGCGCCACCAAAAAGACGGCTGCTCAATAATTTCCACACAATAAAAATCCGCCCTCTCACGTGAAGGCGGATTTATTTTTATCGACTTTATTTATGCTTGAATTGCATCGGAATTATTAGCTAATTCACCCAGAACAATCGCCACGTTATCTTCAATGATCTCATCATATTCTGGAACTCGTGCACGAATCCATGCGTCAATTTCTTCAGCTGGCGCGTCATTGTCCTGCATCTGTACCAACTCTTTCAGCTGATCATCGTCCAGAGATTCAACGATTTCTTCGCCAATTTGGCTATTGATCGTATCTTCTACGTGCTGAATCAGCGCCTGCATCTGATCTTCTGGTAGATTGATACCGATTGAATTCAGCTGCGCCTTGGTGACTATTGTTACTCGAATGTTTAATTGGGTTTGGTCGTTATTCATGATTTTATAATATCCTTTTTATGTTTTATTATCAATTATGCTTATTTACCGTTGCTTGATTCGCTATTTGCCTCAACTGGGTCAAGTTTGTTGGCGACCGCCCTAGCAGCCCTACCGACAACCCCACCAGCTCCCGCAACAGCCCTTCTACCAAGATTCATCATCCAGTTCGCGCCCTTGCCAGCAACCCGCGCCAGTTTATCTTTGGCAGATTCCCATTTGTCGCCGAGAGCCTCTCTGCGAGCTTGTCGTCGTGCATTTTTACGTTCCCGGGCTTTTTCTGCACGCTCCTTCATGGTTTCCTTAGCTTTATCTATTTCACTCTTAGCCTTATCAATTTCTTCCTCGGCAGAATCGATCTTACTCTTCTGCTCACTAACATTAAATTCAGCAATCTTCAACTCCGCTGCGGCAGCCTCAGCCAGATGATGCTTTTTATCAGCCTCCAGGCGCAACTTCTCATTCGTTTGATCAGCTTCAAATGCCTTCTTTGCGGTGTCATACTCGGCGGCAGCTTTCTTAGCCTTCTCTTCCGCCTCTCGTCGTCTCTTTTCCGCTTCTTCCAACTTGGCGGCAGCCTCTTTTTGCTCTTGCTTAGAGTTTTTTACAGTCTCTTTATTGCTATCAATTGTCGACTTGTCAGCCTCATTGTCTGTCTTATCCTGCTTTCGCGCTTCGTTATATTTCTGCCTATCCAACTCGCGCTGTTCTTTAGCCTTAGCCCGAGCTTCCTTGCGTTCTTGACGAGCTTTTTGCCTTTCTTCTTTTCGCGTACGGGCTTCTGAGGCTTTCTGAAGAATAAACTCTCGACCGCCCGCAAACAATTCCGCAGCCTTATTCTTTGCTTCAGACAAAGTATTGCCTATATTTTCCTTAGCGCGTCCAGCTCCTTCAGCAATCTGTCCAGGTAATTCAGAACCCCGACTCACGCCAATATAAAAACTGTCCTTCAAGCCCTTCCATACGCGACCAAGACCTTCTTTAGCCTTATTCTTCAGCGCAGCAACTTTCTCTTGGCCATCAGCAATACGCTCATCGCGCGTTTTCTTCTGTGAATCCATAGTCGGATATTGTTTCGTCTCACCTATAGCTTCGCCCTTGTAATTAACCTTCACCACCTTGGGTTTGTCTGGATTTTTCTCCGCAGTCGCTCCTGCTTCATCCTTAAGAGCCTCTCCAGCAGCTACTACTCTTGCCCACGCATCTTCCGGAGAAGAACCTTGTGCGGAATTTTCTTTCGGATAATCAGCTGTATTTTTGCCTAATTCACTCATATCTTTCCTTTTTTTTGTTTTTACTATCATTTTTGATATGTACCCATACTAGCACATATTTGCGATATTGTCAATATGCTTGTGGTAAATATTGACAAAATAAAAAATCGACCGCATTGCTACGGCCGACTTCTTCTCTGCGTGAAAATCTATTCGCTTACGCCCAGCTCAATTCGCTTGAATTGACGAATCACGATGTTCTCACCTAATTTTGCAATTGCTTCTTTAACGTGTTGCTCAACAGTCTTAGAATCGTCCAAAATGTACGCCTGGCTCATAAGAACCTGCTCAGCAAAATGCTTCTTCAATTGACCTTCAACGATCTTTTCGCGCATTTCTTCAGGCTTACTTGCCAAAGATTCGCTCGCCATAAGCTCAGCTTTAACGCGCTCCATTTCCTCTGCTGGAATGTCAGCTTCAGAAACATACTTTGGACTCATCGCTGCAATTTGCATAGCAATTTCGTGCGCCAACGTCTTAAAGTCGTCAAGTCGAGCCACAAAGTCAGTTTCGCAGTTTACCTCAACGATAACGCCAATTCGGCCAGAGTGAACATAACTTTCGATCAAACCTTCACGAGCTTCACGATCACCTTTCTTTTCAGCTTTCGTCAAGCCTTTTTTGCGCATAGCTTCCAAAGCTTTATCGAAATCGCCCTCAGCTTCAACCAAAGCTTTTTTAGCGTCAGTCAAGCCTACGCCAGTCAATTCGCGCAATTTTTTGATATCGTCAACAGAAACGCCCATCCTATTTCTCCTCTTTTTTAGCTGGTTTCTCTTCAACCTTTACGCTACCTGCACCTTCAGCAACAGCCGCAGTGAAGTAGTCTAATAGCAATTGAATACCCTTAACAGCGTCGTCATTACCTGGAATTACGTAATCAATTCCTGTTGGGTTAACGTTGGTGTCAACAATTGCAAATACTGGCACGCCCAAAGTTTGAGCCTCACGAACTGCATTTGCGTCGGTCAATGCGTCAACTACAACAACAGCGCCTGGCTTGCCCATCAAATCCTTGATGCCGCCATATTTCATATTCAAGCTGTCGATTTCCTCTTGGAAGCGCTGCACTTCAAGCTTGTTATAACGCTTTTCCAAGTCACCTGAAGCCATTCGCTTTTCAAGATTCTTCAGCTTCTTAATTTGCTGAGCAATAGTTGAACCGTTAGTCAACATACCACCAATCCAGCGCTCAACTACGTATGGCTGGTTGATCTTTTCAGCTGCTTCACGAACAACGTCTTTGGCTTGTTTTTTGGTACCAACAAACAGAACCTTACGGCCTGATGCGGCGATTTTTGTCAATTCTGGCAAAGCCTTATCCAAAGCTTCAACGGTCTTAGTCAAGTCAATAATGTGACTATCCTGACGCTTACTGTGAATATATGGCGCCATCTTTGGGTGCCAGCGGCTGGTTTTGTGTCCAAAATGAACACCTGACTCCAGCAAAGCCTTAATGTCTACCTTTACAGACATTCTCTTCTCCTTTTGCCTCATCCGCCCACGATTTGGAGTGTGAAACGGATTGTGTCATTAAAATTAGTTACCTGGCAATTATACCACTATTCTTCATCAGGAGCAACTACCTCTTAACGAGACTTAATAAATTTTTCCAATTCCTCTTTAAGTTCTTTTTTTTCTAAACTAGTATCTAGAGGCGAATTTATAGAAGACACCCTTTTAATATCGCAGCACTTAATGAACTCAAAGTATTCAATTCCATTACCTGAAACGACAGCACCATAAGTACTAGTCTTGCGACTAAAATCTTCCATGGTCATAGGCGGGGTTGGTTCGCCAGTTACGTTTGCCGATAGCTTAAAGAATAACAATGCGACTTTCTCTCCCAAACAGCCCCCATCTTCTATATATCCATCAAAGGCTACGACCGAAGTATGAACGTCC
>UNSM01000018.1 GCA_900555425.1 Candidatus Saccharimonadota bacterium
ATAACGCGACAATAAAAGCGAACAGAGTTTTATAAAGCGGGGAGTAAAGACTATTATTTTATCGCGGATTTGAGTGCTAGACTTCGGTCTGATATTGACTGTACGAACCTATTTTTGTGGCAATGTTTGGATGACAGGTAATCATAGGTTCGTCGTGCAATTGGGCGGTCGCTAAGTCGATGATATCTTCATTGAATGGTGTACAATTTGTGTTATACAATGCTCAAAAACGACAAGATTGTTGTAAAATACACAGATAGCTATAAAGCGATATGAGAATAATTAACAGATGATAATTTTAACAACATTAAAAAATAGGTGAAAATTACAATGCTTTTTGACCGAGTAATGGTTGACATCTAAATAGGGTTATGCTAGTATAAGGTTAAGCTTTTAGAAAAATAAAAAAGCAAAAATACATTAACAATAAATTTTATATAAAGCCACATTTTGCGTATAAATCGACGGACAGTTGGCTGCATGATTTTTATAATGACGCAGCCAATGCTCCGCCTTACAATATTTCGCAAATTGTAAAAGCGTTGAGCGCGCGGTTAGTACCGCATACATCCAGTTAATCCTCGTTAAAGGACTAGCGGTGAGAGTCCTGGATGTATGCAGAGGAACACTGCAAGGATGCTCCTTAATTAAGGAGCGGTCAAATCGCCTCGAGCGGTAATAGGCAAGTAGCACCCGCGCCTAATAGTTATTTTTTATCGGCGGATGGTTTGTGTCTATATGCTATAGTATTATCGCTCAGGCTTCTTGTGTATAGTATGATGTGAGTATGGGGATGAAGATAATTAGTTTTATAGCGTTGGTTGCATTGATTTTGACTGCGGTTATTTTGAACGCAACAAACCCGAGTTCTGCTGGTCCGTTTGGGATTTTAGCGTTTTTTGTATGTTTGTATGTACTATTTATCTGTCTAACTTATGTAGTATTTTTAACATCGGAGCGAATAGCTGCGAAATTTTTTAATTTCAAGAATAGTCGCAATGAATCTAAGTATAAGACGTATTATTACTCTACTGTAATCTCTCTTGCTCCAGTTATTTATGTGGGTATGCAATCGATGGGTGATGTTGGGGTTTTTGAGATATTATTACTTGGTGTGTTTGAGTTGCTGGCGTGTTTTTTTATACATAAAAGATACTAATCTCGTCCTGAATGTAGTCGTGTATTTTAAGTAGTTACGTGGTACAATATATTTATGAATCCCGAACTGCCACAAGTTAATAGGACTCCTGAGGTGCAGCCACAAAATATAGGTGGCGGTGAGTATAATGTAGAAAATACATCATTAAATCCTGAAGTCGGAAGAGAGTCTGAGCAGTCACTTGGTGCTAGGGTTGAACAGTATAACAATATCCCCGTGGCTTTGCCTGTTGATAATACTACAACAGTTCCTTTATCTCAATCTCAAAACGACGATCAAAGTGCGAAGCAGTCAGGGGTAGTAGCTGATGATGATACTCCTCTGGTGGCAGCGGATGAAGACTTGATAGAAAGAGAGTGGGTGGATAAAGTTAAAAAGATTATAGCTTTAACAAAAGATAATCCATATGAGAGGAATAGAGTTATTGCACAGCTGCAGGCTGATTATTTAAAAAAACGATATAATAAGACTTTAGGTCAAAATGACGACGGTAGTAAGTAGGGTTTTGTATGGGTGCGGGTCCTTTGATAGTTAGTTTTATCGCGATTGTTATTATAGCCGCTGGTTCTGCGGTAGCTTTTGTGTTGTATCGTAACATGCTGAGGGAAGCCAAAAATTATGAACGAGGCTTGAAGATGGTGCCGTTGCTTATACATTTGCCTCCGACAAGTGAAGACGTCAATAGTTCAAATCGAGATGAGCGAGATTTAACTGAAGAGGTGCTGTCGCAAGCCCAGGTGATGTATAATATTATCTCAAGTACGGCAACTAAAGGGTTCAAAAGTAAAGTCTACGGCCAACGTCATATATCGTTTGAGATTGTTGCACATGGTGGGTTAGTCCACTATTATGCTGTTGTTCCGCTAGTGCTAGTTGATGTTATTCGTCAAGCTGTAGCGGCAGCATATCCTTCTGCTCGGCTAGAAGAGGTATCTGATACTAATATATTCAGCAAGGTTGGCAAGATGAGCGGTACCATCGGCGGCGAATTCACCCTGAAAAAGTCCTTTGTTTATCCAATATCGACTTATCAGGAGTCGAAAAGAGATGCTTCCAGGGCATTATTAAATGCTTTATCTTCGGCATCTAAAGAAGATGGAATAGGTGTACAATTTTTACTACGTCCGGCGTATGACGGTTGGTCCAAGGCTTCAGAGTCTCATATTGACGGCATGAAGAAAAATAAGGGCAAGAAGAAAGGCTTTGGAGGCGTTGCTCCTATGGATATTATGGAGGCTCTGTGGAAACCGCCAGAGAATAATGAAAAAGACGGTGGTTCTAATTCTGAGGACAAGCAGCTAACATCTTTAGAGCAGGCGGAAGTGGATGCTATCAGCGAAAAAGCTCGCTATCCTGCGTATGAAGTTTTGGTACGTGTTGTAATTTCGTCAAATACTGCGGCGCGCTCTCAAGTACTGTTAAAAAATATAATAGCAGCCTTCTCGTTGTTTGACTCACCGCGCAATAATGGGTTTAAGTTCTCTTTAACTAGGAATGTTGAGGAAATGACAACAGCATATATTATGAGGTTCTTCCCTCAGGAAACTCGTAGTAATATTCTCAACAGTGTAGAAATGGCAACGTTATTCCATTTGCCTGGAGCTAGCGCGATCCCGACTTCACAAGTTAAGCGACAGATGTCCAAGCAGGTTGATGGACCAACAGACGTTTTGGATGAGGGTTTACTGATTGGGTATAACGAATTTCGAGGAGTCAAAAAACCTATTCGAATCGGAACAAAAGATCGCCGCCGCCACGTATATATTATTGGTCAAACGGGCGTTGGTAAGTCTGTCTTGCAGGAAAATATGGCTTATCAGGATATGATGGATGGTCGGGGATTCGCCTTTATTGATCCGCACGGCGACTTGGTTGAATCTTTATTAGGTAAGGTTCCAAAAGAGCGTGTTGAGGACATTATCTACTTTAATCCTGCTGATATGACTAATCCAATTGGCCTGAATATGTTTGAGTTCGATACGCCAGATCAAAAGGACTTTTTAGTTCAAGAGGCGATTAATATGCTGTATGGGCTTTATGACCCAGGTCATACAGGAATTGTTGGTCCTCGCTTGGAACATATTTTTAGAAACTGTGCTTTGCTGTTGATGTCAGATCCTGCTGGTGGAACGTTTATTGATGTGCCGAAATGTCTTATTGATCCTGAATTTGTGAAAAGCAAGCTTAAGTATGTAAAAGATCAGCAAGTTATTGATTTCTGGACAAAGGAATTTCCTGCGTCGCAGAGGTCAAATGAGGCAGGTGAGGTTATTTCATGGGTTGTATCAAAGTTTGGTCCATTTATTTCTAACGATGCAATGCGCAATATTATTGGTCAGACTAAATCTGGATTTAATTTGCGTGAAATTATGGATAATAATAAGATTTTGCTGGTTAACTTGTCGAAAGGTAAGATGGGTGAACTTAACTCTAAGCTTTTGGGTATTATCTTTGTGATGAAGTTCCAAGCAGCAGCGATGTCTCGGGCGGATATTCCAGAGGATCAGCGAGTTGATTTCTCATTGTATGTTGACGAGTTTCAGAACTTCGCCACTGACAGCTTTGAATCTATTCTGTCTGAGGCTCGTAAGTATAAATTGAGTCTTATTATGGGTAACCAGTTTATGACTCAGTTAACGGATAAGATACGAGAAGCTATTATTGGTAACGTCGGTACGGTTATTTCTGGGCGTATCGGTGTGACTGACGCCGAATTGATGGTTAAGAAGTTCCAGCCGACTTTCGATGTCGACGACTTGGCTAAATTGCCAAACTTCCAATCTATAACCTCTGTGATGATTAATAATGTGCCGTCTGCACCGTTTAGTATGAATTGGATTCCTCCGATGGGGCAAGTTAATAATCAGCTGAGGGACGCGTTAGTAAGGCTATCTGCTGCTAAATACGGTAGACCACGAGCTGTTGTTGAGAAGGAGATATTTGACAGGATTAGAGGCAGTGTACAACCAAAGACGGGTCCTTCTCAATTAGCGCCTTCTGTTGGTCAAAAATCGTCGGGCGGTGGATCATCGTTCTTAGATGAATGGCTAGCGAAGAGACAACAATTAGGAGGAAAGCCCGCTTCTAGTCCAACTGTAAGACCAGTAAATTCGCAAGCCCCACAGGCTTCCTCGCAAATACAGAATCCGCAAGGTCGCCCAGGGGTGGTGAGTAATGTGTCTTCTAATATAAATAGCGTAAATGCTACGGCCTCTAACCTTGGCAACAAACAGCAAAGTCAACCTTCTGTGATAGATAGTGCTGTCATCAATAGGACAAGTACGTCTATGGCTATGAATAATAACCCTGTTTCTTCTGTAAATGTAAAACCGAGCCAACCTGTAGTTAAGAATCGGCTCGATTTACGCAATGGTGATGATGACGATAGTGAAGTGATGATTAGCTTGAGATAAGATTCAACATCTATCTAGCTATTTTTCCTGTTGTTGATAAACCCTACTCGAGCGTATTCGATAACAGCGCCGATAGACCAGCCAGCTACAAACAGGATAATAGTTTCTGAACCTGATAATAGATATCCGTATCGTTTGGCGATAAAATACACAATGACAGAAGCTATTGCTCCTAAGGCGCCAGAAATGATTAAGTTAGGTCGGGCAACAGTATTGCCAATTGCGTCACTAGTCTTTTCGACGACTGGATTATGAATAACCTTGCTGAAAGCCCTGGACGGAGCTGATAGTTGGTCTTGCACATTTTCCAAAGTCTTCTTATACGAAGCTTCAATATCTTTTTTTGTAAGAGGCTTATCTTCTTTTATCTCTTTAGATTCTTTTTGTTCTTGTCGCTTTTCTTGGCGGGCGGCAATTTCTATAGCCTCATGTTTAATGCTATTTTCATTTTCGGCATTTGATTTTTCTTTTTCAACCGCCTTTTCTAGAGATCTTTCAATTTCAGCAGCTTTTTCTCTGCTTAAATCTGCTAATTCTCTGGTATCGACAGCATTCTCTACGGTAGATTTTAATTTTTCACTCATTTTTCACCTCCTATAAAGTTCCTGCGGACATGTCTCGCCGAATGATTCTAACTTCTTTATTTAATTGACGTGATCTAGCATAGAAGTATACGACCACGGCTGCAATAATTCCTGCGAACATCATATTCTCGCTGGCGCCAGTTTTTGGCAGTTGTGAAGTGGTTTGTTCAATAACTTTCGGTGCAGGGCAGTCAATTTTTGTGCTGACAGTATTGCCAAATGTGTTATCAATCCTACAGTCATAAGACATTGGATTACTTTTACCGCTAGCCATTGCCGGGATGCTGCTCTTTATCTGGACGGTAAAGCTGCGCTTCTGGGTTTCTCCTGGCTTGATCTTGATAGGGTTCCATACTAGAACTTTTGCGTTGCCGCTGCCCGCGCTAGCACCTTTATCATCTGTCAATGTTCCGCCGCCAGCGTCGAATATGTCTGCATATTCTAATAGGTCGCTGACTTGATCTTTGAATGTAAATTCTTCCTCTTTAAGACCTTTGTTTTTTACCGAAAGAGTGTAGGTAATTCGATCTCCAGATTTTGCAACCGTAGTTGTTGCGTCGGCGTTATTCTGGGTGAGATTAACTGCGGTTTTTGTCTGCACGAACGAAGCAGAGCATCGACTATCGTTAATCCAGATTGTAGAATCGCCTGGACATGGTTGGCACTGAGGGTCGTCCTTTAATAATTTAGGGTTTTGAGGACATCTTGCTGGCTCTGGTATAGTAAATGTCTTTACGCAGGCGTCTGAGGTCTTGTCGCCCAGCGAGCTTTTTACCGTTAGAACAACTTTGTATGATCCTGGCGTTTTCTCTGTATAAGTTACGATTTTATCGTTGCCTTCGATAGTCTTAACTAGAGTATTTCCTCGGTAAATGCTGTATACATATTTTTGGATTGTCGCGCCATTAGCTGCGCTGGCGTTAGCGGTAAATTGGTATGTATCACCATTTTTCTTTATGTCTAAGGCGTTACATGTAGCTACTGGCCGTGGCGGAGTAGAGCAGTCTGGGTATGTTCCGACTTGTCCCGTTGGGCATTGATGGCTCGGTGGTGCGATTTTAAGGATTAAGTTACCGCAATTAAGCATGATTGCAAACCATCCGGTTCCAGCTGAATATCCAACGAATGCTCTATATGAGAAGCTGCCCCAGAGGTTGTGGGGTCGATAATAGAAAGTGCGGGCGCCACCTTGTGACGTACGAACTACGTAAGATCCTTCACCTCTTGCTGCGCCAAAGTGAGGTGTAAGTCCCCATGAATAGGTACCCATATTGCTATTTAAGGTTTGAAGATTACCAGTTGCCGCTACCAAATCAGAGCGGCTAATACCAAGATGATCGTAGAGGTCGTGAATATTATTTGTGTTCGCGTCATAATGAGCCATTAGTTGTTGGCCGCTAGAGATACCGCCGTAAATGAGGTCGCTGGAATCTGCTGCATTGGCTGATTCTGGCGGTGAAAAAACAGTGAAAGACTGCACAATAAGCGCTAGGGCGGTTAAAATAAGCCCGATCTTTCGAGTAGCTTCTTCTTTACGTAAGCGCTTCGCATAAAAGCCCAAGCTGTGGATCATTGAAGGGCTGTATGGTAGGCGCGAGATAATTTTTTTGAACATTTTGACCTCTTTTATTTTTGTTGTTATATAACTTTAATCTAACTTTAGCATAAGCATGCTGAAAAAGTAAATAGTTTGAGAATATATCTATTTTGATGTATAATAAGGTTGTTGAAAAGAGCTGATAATTCAGATAATAGTGAGGGAGATATGGCTAAACAAACAAATGAACAATCTTATGATGGCTCACAAATCCAGGTCCTAGAGGGTCTTGAGCCGGTTCGTAAGCGTCCAGGAATGTACATCGGTAGTACGGGGTATGAGGGCGTACATCACTTGATTAAGGAGATTGCCGATAACTCAATTGACGAGGCAATCGCTGGTTATGCTACAAAGGTAGAAGTAACTTTGTTAAAGGATGGTGGTGTTCGAGTATCTGATGACGGTCGTGGTATTCCTGTCGATAAACACCCAAAGACAGGTAAGAGTACGCTAGAGACGGTATTAACAATCTTACACGCCGGCGGTAAGTTTGGTGGCGGTGGCTACAAGGTTTCATCAGGACTTCATGGTGTTGGTTCTAGTGTTGTGAATGCACTGTCTACGCGGATGATTGCTGAAGTTAGGAAGAACGGTAAAATCTATCGCCAAGAATACGCAACAGGCGTGCCTCAGACAGAATTAGAAGTAGTCGGAAAGTCTGATGATTCTGGAACGACAATTACATTTTATCCAGACCCAACCATCTTTAAGGAGACGGTTAATTTTGACTATAAATGGGTTGTCAATTATCTTCGTCATCAGGCGTACCTTACAAAAGGCATTCACACGTCGGTTATTGATGAGCGAACTGGCGAACGAAAAGCTTTCTACTTTGAGGGTGGTATTCAGAGCTATGTAAAAAACCTGAATATTGGCAAGGATGTTTTATCGGACGATATATTTTACGTCGAGAAGCAGGTTGAAGATTGTATGGTGGAAATTGCGGTTCAGTATAATGACACTTACGCTGAAGTGGTAAAGCCATTTGCCAATAACGTCTTAACTCCTGATGGCGGTACTCATTTGGTTGGTTTTCGAACAGCTCTCACGCGTGTAATTAATGACTATGCTCGTAAGAATAGCCTACTGAAAGAAAAAGAGGATAATCTAACTGGTGATGATATCCGTGAAGGGCTGACGGCAGTTATTTTGGTGAAGTTGCCAGATCCTCAGTTTGAAGGTCAGACCAAGAATAAACTTGGTAATCCAGAGATGCGTCGCTATGTTGATCAGGTGATGAGCGAATATTTTGCGTATTACTTGGAGGAAAATCCAGCTACAGCCAAGAAAGTTGTTGGTAAAGCTACATTGGCGGCACGAGCGCGTAAGGCGGCAAGGGCTGCGCGCGACAACGTTATCCGTAAGGGAGCATTTGAGGGCTTAAACTTGCCATCTAAATTGACAGACTGCTCATCTCGTAACCGAAAAGATTGTGAATTATTTATTGTCGAGGGTAATTCGGCTGCGGGTTCCGCTAAGGATGGTCGCGATTCAACTATTCAGGCTGTTCTTCCTCTTCGCGGTAAGGTGCTGAATACTGAGCGCGCAAGGTTTGATAAGATGTTTGCTAATGCTGAAATTGTTTCGTTGATTAAGGCTATGGGCGTTGGAATTGGCGACCAATTTGATATCAGTGGCATTCGTTACGACAAGATTATATTTATGACAGATGCCGACGTTGACGGTGCGCACATTTCTACGCTTTTGATGACATTCTTCTTCCGATACATGTCTGAAGTGATTGAAGCGGGCCACGTATATTTGGCGAAACCACCTCTGTTTGGGCTAAGTAGAGGAACTGGCAGCAATCGTAAGATAGATTATGTTTATGATGAAGTTGCCCTCGAACAAAAATTGAATGAAAAGATCAATGAGCGCAAGGCTGCCGGTGTAAAGATTGATGAAAATGCTGAGAAATTTAAGCAGGCGGGTTACACGGCACAGCAACGATTTAAGGGTCTTGGTGAGATGGATGCCGCTCAATTATGGGAAACGACTATGAATCCAGAAAATCGAACACTAGTGAAGGTTAATATTGAAGATGCAGAACGAGCAGACGCGATATTTACGAAGCTTATGGGCGATAGTGTAGAATTGAGGAAAAATTTTATTCAAACAAATGCCGCTAAGGTTAATGTGGAAGATTTGGACTTTTAAGGAGGAGATATGGCGGACAATGACAATAAAAATATAGTAGAACCAGAAATTCTGAACGAAGAGCCAGAAGTTCGCGGTATTGAAAAGTCGACAGTTGAGCGTGTTATGGAAGACTCCTTCCTTAAATACTCCATGTCGGTTATTATTGACCGTGCTTTGCCGGACGTTCGTGACGGGCTGAAGCCTGTTAATCGCCGTATTTTGTATGCGATGAATAAGAATGGTTGGCGTGCTCCTCATGCTACAGTGAAGTCGGCAAAAATTGTCGGTGAAGTGATGGGTAACTACCACCCGCACGGTGACTCATCAATTTATGACGCTATGGTGAACTTGGCCCAACCTTGGAAGATGCGATATACGCTGGTCGAAGGTCAGGGTAACTTCGGTTCTATGGACGGTGATGAGCCAGCGGCTTCTCGTTATACTGAGGCGCGAATGGATAAAATTGGCGGCGAGTTGCTGTCTGACATCGACAAAGAAACCGTTGATTTTCGTGATAACTTCGACGGAACAGAGAAAGAGCCGGTGGTTTTGCCGTCGGCCGTTCCAAATATTCTGTTGAACGGTCAGATGGGTATTGCTGTTGGTATGGCAACGAATATTCCACCGCACAACCTTGGTGAGGTGGTTGACGCTACAGTTGCTCAGATAGATAATCCTGAAATTACACTAGACGAACTATTGACGCATATTAAGGGTCCTGATTTTCCGACGGGTGCGGAAGTTTATGGTGGTGCGCCAATGCGTCAAGCATATGAAACTGGGCGTGGCTCAGTTACGATTCGTGCGGTTGCGTCGATTGAAGAGCGTAAAAATGGTCGTTACAGTATTATAATCACCGAAGTTCCATATGGCATGAGCAAGGAAGGTTTTGTTGATAAGGTTCGAGAACTTGTCCTTGCTAAAAAAATAACGCACATTGCTGATGCGCGAGATGAAAGTGCTCGCGGTAAGGTTCGAGTTGTTGTTGAACTAAAGAAAGATGCTTATCCAAAGAAGATTCTTAACCAATTGTATAAATTGACTGGATTACAAACATCATTCCATTATAATGTCCTGGCTTTGGTCAATGGTATTCAGCCTAAGGTTATGGGCTTAAAAGAGATTTTGGCGGAGTTTATTAAGCATCGTCAAGGCGTTATTCGACGCAGGACTGAGTTTGAACTTCGAAAAGCTAAGGAACGAGCTCATATATTGGAAGGTTTGAAAATTGCGCTTGATCATATTGACGAGGTAATTAAGACGATTCGCGAAAGTTATGATGACGCCGACAAGCGTTTGATGGAGCGATTTGGTCTGTCGGAAATTCAAGCGGCCGCAATTTTGGCGATGCAACTACGACGATTGCAGGGATTGGAGCGCGACAAGATTGAAGAAGAATTGAAGCAACTTCATGAACTGATCAAGAAGTTGGAGGCGATTCTGGCTGACGAGAATGAGATTTTGCGTGTCGTTAAGGAAGAGTTGCTTGCTATGAAAGAAAAGTATAGCGATGAACGGCGCAGTAAGATTATTAATCACGAATTAGGAAAGTTCTCTGATGAGGAATTGATTCCAGAGGAAGAGTCGGTAATTTTGCTTACAAGCGAAAATTACATTAAGCGAACCTTAGTAAGTGATTATCGTAGGCAAAATCGTGGTGGTAAGGGCAAGCGTGGAATGACGACCAAGGAGGAAGATGTCATTGATCAAGTTGTTCAGGCAAGCTCGCATGATTATTTGCTATTCTTCACTAATATGGGTAGAATTTTCCGACTGAAGGCTTACGAAGTTCCAGCCGCCAGTTTGAGTGCGAAGGGTGTTGCGGCCGTTAACTTATTGCAACTTCAGCCAGAAGAGAAGATAACGGCAATTATCAAGCACGAAAAGAACGCTAACGAAGACGGATATCTGTTCATGGCGACAAAGAAGGGTACAGTCAAGAAGACTCCTGTGAAAGATTATGCCAATGTCCGTACGAATGGATTGATTGCTATTAAATTAGATGAAGGCGATGAACTGCGCTGGATAAAGAGGACGACTGGCGAAAATGATGTGATTATATCTACATCTGCAGGACAAGCCATTCGCTTTAACGAGAAAGATACGCGCCCAATGGGTAGATCAGCTCGTGGTGTTCGTGGCGTAAGATTACGTCCAAATGACTCTGTTGTTGGCATGGATATCGTTACGGGTGACGACCAAACCTTGCTGGTGGTTAGCGAGAAAGGCTTCGGTAAACGTACAAAGGTGTCGAATTTCCCAAGTCATAAACGTGGCGGAGTCGGTATAAAAGCCGCAGTCGTAACTGCAAAAACTGGTCCGATTATCTCTGTGCAGACTATCGACCCAGAAATAACAGAGGCGTTATTGGTTTCTCAGAATGGTCAAACTATCCGCCTGGGCTTGAGTGATATTAAATTGCTCGGTAGGACGACTCAGGGTGTGACGATTATGCGCCTATCTGACGGCGATGCTGTTTCGTCGATCGGTTTGATGGCGGATCGTCCGCAGGATGAGGGTAATTAATAAATGAAAGTCTTGATAGTCCCAGTAATTGCATGGGCGATATCCCAAGGGTTGAAGCAAGTGTTTCATCTCATGGGGCGTAATCGTCGAGTATTTAGCGGTGATACAAACCCAAAAATACTTCTATCCGGAGGTATGCCAAGCGCTCATAGTGCGATTGTTGTGTCGTTGGCGGTATTTCTGGGGCTACAAGACGGCTGGGATAGTTCTGTATTTGGACTAGCTACTTGGCTGGCTATTATAGTGATGTATGATGCCATGATGGTCCGTTATTCGTCCGGAATGCAGGGTGAGACGCTTAATAAGTTAATTTCGGAGCAGGGTAGCAAGTTGAAAAAACTTCGCGTTGCTCATGGTCACACCCCTGTAGAAGTGGCTGCTGGGGCGGCTATTGGTGTGGTTGTAGCTGCCGTTGTATTTTTCGCAACAAAATAATTGTAAAAATCTATTGACCTAGGCAATTATATACTGTAAGATTAGTAACAAGTCTGGTTGCTGGAGTGCGAGTTAAGCAACGATTTACAATCTGTAAAGCGAGGTAAATCATACTTCAGTCTGACTTAAGATGAACTTTAACAATTTGATTGTGCAATATCATCGTCAGTTTATATTTTTGTAGAGCCTTAATACTTTGATACAAAGTAGATTTTAACGGAGAGTTTGATCCTGGCTCAGGATGAATGCTGGCGGCGTGCCTAACACATGCAAGTCGAGCGGCAGCGAGTTTTACACTGAATTCTGGAAGCTTCTGGGTAATATAGAAGATTTATTCAAGAATTTTGTGTAAAATGTCGGCGAGCGGCGGACGGCTGAGTAACGCGTAGGAATTTGCCCCAAAGTGAGGAATAACTGCCCGAAAGGGTAGCTAATGCCGCATATGGTCTTCGGATTAAAGCCTTCGGGCGCTTTGGGAGAAGCCTGCGTTGGATTAGGTAGTTGGTAGGGTAATGGCCTACCAAGCCGACGATCCATAGCTGGTCTGAGAGGATGATCAGCCACACTGGAACTGAGACACGGTCCAGACTC
>UNSM01000019.1 GCA_900555425.1 Candidatus Saccharimonadota bacterium
ATCACTCCAAATAAATTTAAGCTATTGGATTTATTATACAATATATATCTAAGTAACGCAACTATTACGCCTAAGCTAAATGCAATAATCGCCCCTCAACAGACCGCATTCCCTGCCACTCATTTACAGTCGGCTGGAACCAAGCAGACACTTCGTCGCCCACTTCACGGAAAAACTCTTCTGGCGCATTAAAAGCCAGCATCTGCAACACAACGTCATTTTTATCACGCAAGGTCAATTTCACGTGTTGCCCATCCGCACCCATTCTCCTCACGTTTAAAACCGTCGCTTCAGTTATTTTCAATACAGGCTCCGCGTTACTATTGCCAAACGGCTCCATCTTTGCCAAATTATCAATCAGCTCCTCATTAATTTCCGAAAAATCGTCAATCTCAACATCAGCTCTCGGCAACAAATATAATTCCTGACTTTTTAATTGCAGCGAATCGTAAAACTCATTCACTCGTCGTCTAAAATCATCAATCCTCTCGGTCGCCAGCGTCACGCCCGCCGCCGCTCCGTGACCGCCACCTTTAATAATAATGTCGTCAGCCGCACGAACCGCGTCAGCCGCGGAAAAATCACCAAAACTTCGCGCCGAACCCGTAGCCTCGTCGACACGCTCGCCAATTATAAAAACCGGCTTCTTGTATTTCTCAACCAACTTTGACGCCACGATGCCGATAACTCCGTGATTCCAATTGCCGCTATTCACCACCAAAACCCGATCATCAGTCATATTGTCCGCCTGCTGGCAAGCTTCGTCAAAAATCTCATCCTGAATACTGCGACGCTTAATATTTAATTCTTCCAATCTTTCGCTAGCCTCCAGCGCCTCCAGCCCATCACTCGCCGTCAGCATATCCAAAGCATATTGCGCCGTCTCCAGTCTACCCGCCGCATTCATTCGCGGGCCCAGACCAAACCCCAAATGTCTAGCATTAACCTTCTCCGGTCCAATTCCCGCCACCGACATCAATGCCTTCAAACCAGGACGCCTCTGCTTTTTCAAAACCTCCAAACCCCAATAGACATTCGCCCTATTTTCATCCGCCAGCGTAACTATGTCGCAAACCGTCCCCAGCGCCACCAGATCCAATAGCCACTTCTCGTAACCATCTGGCAACCCGTCCAGTTCAGTCTGCAGAGCCTGAACCAATTTAAACGCCACACCCGCACCGCACAAATCGCGGAACGGATATTTATGACCAGGAAACTTCGGATTAACTGCAGCAACGCTCGGCGGTGGAGTCTCAGCAACATTATGGTGATCAGTCACCACCGTATCAATCCCCAAACTCGACGCATATTCAATTTCCGCATGACACAAACTTCCTGTATCAACCGTGACAATTAAATCCGCGCCCATATTCCGCACCTTATCAACAGCGCCCATCGTCATTCCGTAACCCTCAACAAACCGATTCGGAATAAATGCACCAACTTCCTTAAAGCCAAACTTACCAAACGCATCCAACAAAATTGCCGTTGCACTCAGCCCGTCAATATCGTAATCGCCGTAAATAACAATTTTCTCACCCTCAGCGTGCGCCTTTTTCAAGCGGTCCACCGCTTTTTTCATATCTGGCAATAAAAACGGATCGTGCTTTACTGACGCGTAATTCGGATGCAAAAATTCCTCACGTGCCGCACGCGTAGTTAAGCCTCGAGCTGCTAAAATTTTCTCAAATAATGTCATTAGTCTTTATCAGCCATGCCGCGCTTTGATCGCGCTGAATATTGCTGAGATTTAATCACCATACTTTGCAATTCCTTAAAAATTGGGAATTGTTTATTAGTGAAATACGTACGTGAGTTACCTTGCTTTTCACTCTGCAAAAATCCAACCTTTTCTAGTCGCTTCAATTCTCGTTGAATATTTCCAGGATCTTCCTTAATTAGCTTTGCTAATCCGCGAACATGTGTGTGAAAATCAGGATACTTAGCGTATACTACTACAATTTTTCGCCGCACCCTAGATGTAATAAAAACGTCTAACATAACCTCCCTAACGCATCTTTCTTAATTAAAGTTTATCACAATTTTACAACACCCGACAAGTTTTTTTACTTCCAATTCAAAATAACCTGATTAATTTTCGCTATCGTTTCCTCTTTGGACGGCAATGTATTATCCTCATAATAATGATTTAATCCCATAAAATTCTCCTTCACATCCAAGATATGCATTTCATCAACCGTCATGTGCAATTTATCCACCGCTGCCACGCCACAAAATGGCACCGCAATTACCAATTTCTCAATCCGAACTGACTTCAGAAAACTCAAAGCCACGTCCAAAACCGACAAATCATCACCAAAACCATCACTCGCCAAAATAACCACCCGATCCTTCAGCATATCCTTATCGATGATTCCACCATCGCCCAAAAGTCTATTCATTTTCTGATGGGCCTCGCGCTTTTTCTCTTCCAGATAACCGTGAAATTCACTAGTATATTCATTAATTTCACCGTCAGAAAATTGACTATTATACGTAAATTGCCCAGACTGCGACATCGCCCCGATGCTTAAACTTTCCCCAGGAATCTCAATCCCTTCGCTCAACAACATCATAAGGACACAGTGAAGCTTCACTGCAATTTGCTCACCAATCAACACGCCACCTTCACCAATTGCAACCACCGCGCAGTTTTCATAGCGATACTTTTCCAGTACTTGATCAGCCAGAATTGCCCCAGCCTGCGAACGACTCTCAAAATACATATGCTTATTTTAGCATTTTTTTCGCGATATAATATGAACATGCATTACTATTTGGTTTCGCCAACAAGAATCATCCGCGCCGACGCAAGTTCGTTTACGTATTCTTCAGAGGAAAGACTGCCGACCGGAATGATTGTTGCTATAGAAATCGGCAAAATCAATGCTATTGGTGTAGTTCTACAAGAAGTTCGCCAGCCCGATTTTGAAGTCAAGCCAATTAGTAAAATCATTGAAGAATATCCCTTGCCAATCGAACTCGTTCAGACTGCTATATGGATGAGCAAATATTATGCCACACACCAAGCGACCGTCTGGCAAGCAATTTTACCTAGCGGATTGTCTAAAAAACGTCGCTCAATTAGCCAGTCCACCTCAGTTAATCCAGCAGAAAATCGAACAAAAAATGTATTCACAGATGAGCAAAAATCAGCCCTCCAGACCATCGAAAATCTCCATTCCGGAACGGTACTTTTACACGGCGTAACTGGCTCAGGAAAAACCCTAGTGTATATAGAAGCCGTAAAACAAGCCTTAGAAGAAGAGCGATCGTCAATAATTTTAGTCCCCGAAATCGCCCTAACTTCGCAACTGGTTGCTGAGTTTTCCGCTCATCTACCAAATGTCATAGTTACCCATTCCAAACAAACCGAAGCTCAACGATATGCAATCTGGAAAAGAGTTATTAGCTCAAACGACCCGATAGTAATAATTGGTCCACGGTCTGCCCTTTTTGCGCCCGTGCAACAACTTGGACTTGTGGTAATTGATGAGTGTCATGAACCGAGCTTCAAGCAGGAGCAATCCCCTCGATATTCAGCCCTCCGCGTCGCCTCAGTTCTTACGAATCAACATCGCGGCAAGCTAATTCTAGGTAGCGCTACTCCAGCAGTTGCCGACTATTACGTTGCAAAAAAATCAAACACGCCAATCATTACAATGACAAAACCAGCAAGACCAGACACCGTTCGCCCCAACGTGACGCTGGTCGATATGACAAAGCGCAACAATTTTACTCAGCATCAATTCCTCTCCGACCCACTCTTGAAATCTATAAACACAGCTCTATCAAAAAACGAGCAAGTTCTTATTTTTCACAATCGGCGCGGCACAGCATCAATCACATTATGTGACAACTGCGGCTGGCAGGCTGGCTGCCCACGCTGTTTTATTCCGCTCACGCTACATGCAGATAGTCATAAATTGTCATGCCACATTTGCGGTTTTTCAACCAAAGTTCCTACTAGTTGCCCTGAATGTAAAAACGCCGACATCATTCATAAAGGTATCGGAACTAAGCGAATTGAAGACGAATTACAGAGGTTATTCCCGAACAAAAAAATTGCTCGATTTGATAAAGACACCGATTTGAAAGCCACTGTGGACGAGCGTTACGATGAACTGAAAAATGGCGAAATAGATATAATTATCGGCACGCAAGTTATCGCTAAAGGACTAGATTTGCCGCATTTAACAGTCGTCGGAGTCGTTCAAGCTGACACTGGACTTTCTCTCCCTGACTATTCATCGCCCGAACGAACATTTCAATTGCTCGCCCAAGTCGTCGGCCGCGTCGGCAGGTCAAGTACACCAACAGAAGTTGCCGTCCAATCATACCAGCCAAATCACCCATCCATCACAAACGGACTGTCTCAAAACTATACAGAATTTTATCAAAGAACCATATCTCAACGACAAAAAACCAACTTTCCACCCTTCACTTACTTATTAAAACTAACTTGCGTTTATAAAACCGAAGCCGCCGCCATAAGGAACGCTAAAAAATTGTCCGAACTATTAAAATCCAATTTTGATAACATTGAAGTTTTTGGACCAACGCCCGCTTTTTATGAGCGCGTCCGCGATACATATCGATGGCAAATCGTAGTAAAAAGCCCCCGACGACAAGAGCTTCTTGACGTTTTGAGTTTCCTGCCGTCATCACACTGGCAGTACGAGCTTGACCCTGTAAGTCTACTGTAATTTATGGTATAATTATAGCAATGACAAAAGACGATATTATCACATTACCAAACCCACATCTTCGCCAAAAATCATCGAAAATCCACGTTGTTACTAATGATGCTATAAAACTGGCAGACGAAATGACCGCAGCCGCGCTGGACTGGGAAGATTCCAGACCTCACGAGATTAGCGCCGCCCTGGCTGCAGTTCAAGTCGACAAATTAGAGCGTGTTGTGATTGTTCGAGCCGACTTTGAGAGAAAATCAACTCGCGAATTCATCACTCTTATCAATCCAGAAATCGTGAAATATGAAGGCGAAATTGTCGAAGATTTTGAAGGGTGTTTAAGCGTTAAAAGCATTTACGGAAAAGTTCCCCGCTACAGTAAAATTCGCGTAAAAGCCATGAATTTAGATGGCGAAGAAGTGCGAATTAAAGCCGAAGGATTTTTGGCGCGCGTATTACAGCACGAGATAGACCACTGTAATGGATTAGTTTTTATAGACCATATTAAGGATAAAAAAGACGCTTTTTATACGCTCGACGAGAAAGGCGAGTTGCAACCGCTAGATTATGACAAAGATATCGCCGAAAATAGTATTCTTTGGAACTGAAAATTACAGCCTAATCACCTTAGAAGCTCTCGTTGAAGAGGGATTTAACGTTGTTTGCGTTATTACCAAACCCGACACCAAGCGCGGTCGCGGGCACAAGCTTACTGAACCTCCAGTAAAAACATTCGCTAAGTCCCACAATATTCCAGTTTTGCAGCCAAGCAAAGTCAGTGAAATTACCGACTATATAAAACAACTTCAGCCAGTAACGGGAGTTTTGGTTGCATACGGAAAAATCATTCCCCAGTCAATTATCGACTTATTTACGCCAGGAATTATCAATGTTCACCCTTCTCTACTACCAAAATATCGAGGACCCTCACCTATTGAATCAGCTATAGCCAATAAAGATACCGAAACTGGCATATCAATAATGCAACTTGATAGTAAAATGGATGCCGGCCCCATATACGACCAAACTCGACATCCCCTCACTGGAAAAGAAACAAAGTTCGAATTATATGATAAATTATTTCACGGCGGCACTTCTCTGCTAATAAAAAACCTGCCAAACATCATCAATGGGAGTCTTCAACCAACACCACAGGGCAACTCTCAGGCTTCATACTGTCAATTATTAAACAAGGACAATTCATGGCTCGATACGGAACGTATGACCGCCGCCGAAGCCGAAGCTCACGTTCGCGCACACCTAGAGTTTCCGCGTAGCCGAATGACAATTGACGATCGAGATATCATCATCACGAAATCTCATTGCGACAAAACTCCGAATTCTCATCTTGATAAAAAATTTGCCGACGACAACTATTTAATTATCGACGAGCTCATCGCACCCAGCGGAAAAACAATGACCGCTGAAGATTACCTAAGAGGCTACAAATAAAATAACCCTACATAAGGGGTTATTTTATCGTCCGCATAAAATTACGCTTGGACTGAGCCTAAAATAGCATCTTTATTCGCTATAATTTCCTTTTTCAAGTCAGCCATCACTGCAGCCACAACGTCACGATAATCTGGTCGATTAACCTCCAGCCACTTAGTAGCTGCAAATTCATCCTTCAGACGAGGATCGTCAACTGGCAAACCTGAAGCTTGTGACATTTTCTGCAACATTGGTTCCTGTTGATAATTAGGCGCGTGTTTCATCAGAAAATCATCCACAGCGCCAGGAGTTTTATCAATAATTCCCGCAAACTCCTCCAACTGAGCATCGCTCATCCCTTGGCTTAATCGTTCGCCAACTCGAAGCTCTAGCTCGCTATAAATATGTTGCAACAACGATTTTTGCTGATCTTCCGGCAGCTGGTCCAGCCCCAATTCTTTAAGAAATTCTTCATTCAGTTGGAACATAGTCCTCCTTTTCTTTCGTCTATATGATTAAGTTAAATTATACCAGTAACTGTTTAATATTACTATTCACGCATCATATTCAGCGCGTCATTGTATAATTTTTGTAGCTCAACCATAGTCTCATTCATCGAGGTTTGGACGATTTCCCTTAAATTAACGCCGTTGTTTGCGCACCAGTTCAGCACCACAGAAGCATCGTCGCCACCCAGTAATTTCATAAACTCATCTAGCTTCGCTTCGCCAACAGCCAGTAAAATCTTCCTTGTAATCTTATCCTGTACACTGTTAGCGACGTCTTCCCTCATCTGTTCTTTTTTATCCGTAGGCAATGATCCAAAACCAGCTTGTGCTAAGAACTCGTCAGTAATTTCAAACATTTTTTATCTCCTTGTTTATTTTTATATTTTATCTATTAAACGTATTGATTCAATACTCCCAACACGTCTGCAGTAACACTAGATCCATCAACTTCCAGATACTCTATTCCGCCAGTATTATACCATTCCACGGTGTGACCGTCAGCCATGGCTTTATCAGCCAGATTATGAAGTTGATCCATTGCGTTTGCGTCACCAAACTTCTCAGCAGCCCAGTTCCAAGGATAGTCGTAAGAATTGAAGTTTGATGCACCTGGATTAATATTATCTACGATTGGTTTGGCAGCAGGGTTATCTATAAGAGGTTTGTCGCCAGACTGTGGTATTTGATTACTACCAGATTGTGAAGGTGTAGCAGTGTTGCTCTCAGTTCCAGTAGCGTGTGCAGAGTTAGCCCAGTCGCCGACAAATTTACCAGCATAACCACCCAGAGCAAAGCCGATGCTAAACCTACCCATTGCCCAACGCATTCGCTTACGCAAATCATCTTGCCTTTCTACACTTGCATTGTGAAGCTCGCCAATTGACCTACCCACTGTATGATCAATGACGTCACCAACGCCCATACTCTTCACATCATCCCTAAACAGCTTTCTTAGACGCTCAATAGGAATTTCAGACAAGACGTCTTTATCGCGGCGATCTTCCAACGCGCCCAGTTTTGCCAAGTTAGCGACACCTACGCCTGCAGCAAGACCCACTGCCGTCGTAATAGGCCATGTAGCAACAGACCCTACTATAGCACCGCCTACAAGACCAGCACCGCCCTGCTTTACAGTCTGAGAAATCTTTCCGCCCTTATTAATCCATTTACCTAGCTTAGAAAGTACCTTTCTGACTGGAGATTGGCTGTCTAGTTTTTCACTGTATGCTTCCCTTATCTCTCTCGACACCCTCTGCATGTCCTCAAACACAGCATGAGCTATCTCTTCAGCTAATTTAGCCTGATCTTCTTCTGATCCTTGTTTTACTGCCTCAATCTTTTCAGAGAATTGGAAGCGCATATATTCAAGCCCACATCTCTCCAGCTCCTTCGCAGCAGTATCGAGTTTTTTACGACGCTCCTCACCACCAAAGTTCTCCTTAAAGAAACGCGTTTCATACTTGACGCTAGCCTTAACATATCTCATCCTGGCGACTTTAAGATTAGTAGCTAGTTCATGTTCTTCTGGACTTATCTCTTTTACTGGAGCCTCTCCAGTGTCAGAATTTGAATCTTTTACCTGCTCATCTTTGCTTGACTCAGCAGCGCCAGATTCTTGATCACTTTTAGCTGAGTTGACGTCATCTTCTCGATCGTTTTTTTCAGAAGACGATCCATATACCCTATCCAATATTTCATCAGCTTCCTCTTTAGATATATTTGGATTATCTATCAATTCATCTAGAGTTTTCGGCTCATGTGCAGTCCCATATGCATTTTTTAGTATTTCATCAGCCTTACTCTTAGGGACATCTTCGTATATTAAATCGTCTAGAGAATAATATTTAGGTTCATTTTCAGATACGTCTACTGGTTTTTCTGGGGTACTAGGCTTTACTGAGCTTGAGTCTTTAGTAGCCGCAGCCCTCGCCTCGTCATTCTGCTCAATTATAGCTAGTTCATCAGGTGTATTGCCTGATTCTACAGGAGATCGATGACCGTCTGGTGTAGTGACAAATTCGGGGAAAGAAGGTTCAGGATAAACAGGATATTCAGGAGCGATTGTGCTGGATGTATCTTTAGCCCGTTTGCCAGACCCCCTGCCGGTCACTACTCTCCAAGTATATAATGCAACTTCTCCTAATCTTTGTGCAGCTTTTGCAAACGGATTATCTCTTTTTTCGCGAGACGGTTCTCCATTAGACTTAGACTGATCTTTAGGCGTTTCGCTCATTTTGTGGTGGTTTCCTTTCGCCTTCTGCACGCAGAATGGCAATAAACTTATGTATATCTAAGATACTATCATAAATACACAAAAAAGTCAATACTTAGAACAGTCTACCCCAGAGTTTTCTTCACTAATTCCCTAGTAAAGAACTCCAGCTTGTCGCCAATTTCTAAGGTAATTTTTTTCTTTGTCCTAAGACTCAGTCCGCACATTTCGCCTTCAAAGACCTCTTTTGCCTCTTGTTGCTGACGTTGTACAGAAGAAACTTCCACTTCAGCAATTTGCTCTCCACCACGCTTTACGCGCGCCAGCAAGTCCTTAGCGACTTTACCACGTTTCACTTCGCCACCAGCGATTACTTCTTCGCGCACCGTCCTAAACACGCCCTTAACCTCCAACTCACCAATTTCAGTTTCAACGATTTCTGGCGCCAACAAAGCCTCCATTGAAGCCTTAGCGTCATCCAATAGTTCATAAATTACCTTAAAAATTCGCACTTCCACATGTTCACGCGCCGCTAATCGCTTAACTGCTGGCGGCAAATCGACATTAAAGCCATAAATCACCGTATTTTCACCGACCGCCAAATGAATATCGTTCTCGGAAATATTACCAACACCAGTTCCGACAACATGAAGCTCAACTTCGCCATTCGTGTCAATCAGCTTCAAACTATCAACCACAGACGTTACCGAACCCTGAACGTCAGCCTTAACGATTACGTTAAATTCTTCCGCATCAAGTTTTCGATTCATCATCTTAAGAATATCTGCGCCAGTAACATTGGTTGTGGCTGCCATTCTCTCCTGTTCAATTTTAGCCTTTTGCGCCAAATTGCGAGCTTCTTTTTCGCTCTTCGCAATCTCAAATCCATCACCGAATTGTGGCAATTCCTTAAATCCGGTCATATTCACTGGCATACTTGGACCGGCATCTTTAACGGTTTTACCACGGAAATCTTGAAGCGTTCGGACTCGCCCGTAAGCCGTCCCAGCAACCAAATAATGACCAGGCCTCAAATGACCATTCTCCACCAACAAGCCAACTACGGCGCCACGACCAGTTTCCATGTGCGCCTCAATCACTAGACCTTCAGCCGGAACATCTTCATCTGCGCGCAAATCTTCCATATCCGCCACCAATAAAACCATATCCAAAAGCTTATCTAAGTTTTGACCAGTTTTTGCACTAACCTCAACCATCACAGTGTCGCCGCCCCATTCTTCAGGGTTCAAACCATGCTCAGATGCCAATTGAGTCTTTACCAGTTGCGGATTGGCTGCTTCTTTGTCAATCTTATTAATTGCCACCACAATTTTAGCGTTAGCTGACCTAGCAAATCGAATAGCTTCAACAGTCTGAGGTTTAACTCCATCATCCGCCGCCACCACGATAATCACTACATCGGTCAGTGTAGCTCCGTGCTGCCTTAGCGCCGCAAAAGCCTCGTGACCTGGAGTGTCCAATAAAGTGATAGTTCGTCCGTTGCGCTGAGCTTGATAAGCGCTAATATGCTGAGTAATGCCTCCGGCTTCACTAGCCGCTGTTTTCTTATCAAGAATCGCATCTAGCAAACTCGTTTTACCGTGGTCAACATGCCCCATCACAGCTACAATTGGCGGACGAGGAACTGCCTTGTCTGATAATTTGTGCGCATGGTGATGAATTTCCGCAGAAACCGTCTTTCGCTTCAGCTGCACATCCAGCCCCAATTCTTCAACAATAATCTGTGCAGTCTCAAAATCTAGTCGCTGATTAATTGTCGCAGCGATTCCGTTCTTAAACAATTCACCAATCAGCGTAGTTACTGACAATCCCAGAGTTTCGGCCAACTCGCCAACCGTTACCGAATCCGCAATATTGACGATTTTTTCTGCCATAATAAGCTCCTCTCACCTCTGGGCGTAACTACGCTTCAGGGGATTTGTATTATTTTTTCTTTGATGATTTGCCGAGTGAAAGAGAAATCTTACGATTTTCCTTATCGATATCCAAAACTGTAAATTCTTTACGCTCGTTCAATGTAAATACTTTTTCAGGATCAGTACCGTCACCGCCAAGCTCTGACACGTGGACCAAAGCTTCAACCGCTGGGCTCAATTGTACGAATGCGCCAAATGGAGTAATTCGAGTTACAGTTCCCTCAACTTTCTCGCCAGGCTTAAATTGCTCAACTTCATCCAACCATGGATCTTTGGTCAATTGCTTCATACTCAAGCTCAAGCGCTCTTTGTCGATTGCAATAATCTTAGCTTCGATAGTTTGACCAACCTTTACGTAGTCAGATGGGTTATTAACACGCTCCCAGCTAATTTCTGAGATGTGAATCAAGCCTTCAATACCTTCAACATTAACGAATACACCAAAGTCAACAACACCTGTAACAACACCTGTAACTGTGTCGCCGATTGCCAACTTCTGGAATCGCTCCGCTAAGCCTTCTTTAACCGCCTCTTTTTCAGAGAAGATCAATTTGTTAGCTTTTCGATCAGCATCCAAGATTCGCGCCTTGATATCTTTCTTTACTAAGCTATTCAATCGTTGCAAGATTTCGTCCTTGTCGCTAGAACCTACACGAGGATAGTGTTCAGCCGACAATTGCGATACTGGCAAGAATCCGCGAATACCTTCGTATTCAACTAGTAGTCCACCGCGGTTAGCGTCGTATGGCACAACGGTGATGATTTCACCAGATTCCAATTTAGCCATAACTTCATCCCAACCACGATCTTTCGCAGCCTTGCGCAATGAAAGTAACGAATAACCGTCTTCCAATTCGGTATCAATTACGCTAGCAATTACTGAATCGCCAACATTGTAGTTCTTTGAAAGGCTAACTTCGCGGCGTGGAACCAAGCCAACACCCAAAGGTCCTAAATCGATTAAAATTTCGTGCTTCTTTACTGATAAAACAGTACCGTCAACTGTTTCACCGACAGTAAGTTGTTTAACACTATCACCTGCTTGAGCCAGCAAGTCATCCATTGTAATTTTGGCATCTGCCATAAGTCTTCTAAAGACCCCTTCCTTAAAATTGATATTATTCTTCAGGGACATAATAAAAATATCCCCACAGATTATCACAATTATATCACAACAGATAGATAGAAGTCAAAGCTAGATCAGATAGCGAGATCGCTGATAAGCTACCGTCAAAAACGCCAAAATGCCAAAAGCCACTGCAGAAATAGCTACATCTTCTGGTCCAGTTTTTGGCAATCCTTTATCAGATTGCTTAGAAGGAGTAGAAGGAACTGGCGTTGTAGATGATGGTGATTGTTGAGACTGAGAAGATTCAGGTGTAGGAGTTGTCTTTTTCGACTCTTCAGTCTTCACGTCAGTTCGTGCCTCACCTCTTCCGCCTGACTGACTATTTGTTTTTTGATCTGCGGGCTGCTGAGATGTGCTGTTGTTTTGTGGATTCTTATTGCTATTCTCTGATGCTACCAAATCGCTAGAAATTGGTGACCCATCTTGTGATAAATTATTCTGCCTAATTCCGTAAAGAACAGCCAAAGATATAGCCACTAAAATAGCACCTACTACTACAAAAACTCCAATTGATCCAGTCTGAT
>UNSM01000020.1 GCA_900555425.1 Candidatus Saccharimonadota bacterium
CAAAAAGAACATTATGAATAGACTTGCAATTATAGTTCTTAACTGGAACGGATCCGACGACGCCATAGAGTGCGTTGATTCATTAATAAAACAAACCCTAAAACCTACTATTATTATAGTAGATAATAATAGTAGCGACAATTCTGTTACCGTATTTGAAGAATATATATCATCACATAAAAAAGAAAAGATTATTTTGCTCAAAAACTCAGACAATCTAGGATTCGCGGGAGGAATTAATACAGGATTAATCTATGCTCTAAAAAACAACTTTGAATATATTGGAGTACTTAATCCGGATGCGATAGCTGATAAAAACTGGTGCGAAGCTCTCGTTTATCAATTATCAAAATACCCAGAATGCGGAATTGCAACTGGAATCTTACAAAGACGCAATAGCAAGACTCTTGACACAACTGGAGATTTTTACACAACGTGGGGACTTCCTGGACCAAGAAGCCGTGACGAGCCCATAAAAAACGCACCAACTAAGCCTGGAGAAGTATTTGGTGCGACTGGCGGCGGTGCTATCTATCGTGCAAAAATCTTTGATGATATAGATATGTTTGATGAAGATTTCTTCATGTATTATGAGGATGTCGATTTAAGCTTCCGAGCACAATTAGCCGGCTGGAAAGTTCGCTTCACACCCAAGGCTATCGCTTATCATAAAGTTGGCGCTAGCAGTAAAAAAGTTCCCGGATTAGCTGTTTATAATACTTTCAAAAACTTACCATTAGTCTTCATTAAAAATGTTCCAGGTAAATTATTCTGGCATATTGGCATACGATTTTTACTGACATATTGGTTGATTTTTGCCAGCGCAATTCGCCACGGCAACGGTTGGCCCGCATTCAAGGGCGCTTTAGTGTCAATTATCCACAAACCGGCAGCTTATAAAAAACGTTTTTATATCCAAAAAAATCGTAAGGTTTCTGTCGACTATATTCGTAATATTATTCACGATGGACCGCTACCAAATCAAACTGGTTTATTAAAATTTAAGCATTTTTTCAGAATAAAATAATATATTTAATACTATGAAAACCATCACCCTTCTCGTTCCTGTCTACAACGAAGAATCCGTTTTGCCGCAATTATTTAAGCGCTTGGACGAATTTACAAAAAACACACCCAATTATCAATTCGAATTTCTCTTCATAAATGACGGCAGCGTCGATAAATCTTTTTCAATCATAACCGAGCAATCGAAAAAAGATTCTCGAATTAGCTATATAAATCTATCGCGAAACTTCGGTAAGGAAATTGCCATGATAGCTGGAATTGACTACGTAAAAAGTGACGCTCTGGTGATTATCGATGCAGATTTACAAGACCCGCCAGAGCTCATCCAGGAAATGATTTCGTACTGGGAAGATGGCTACGATGACGTCTATGCTCGCCGCAACAATCGACAAGGCGAAACCTGGCTGAAGAAAAAAACCAGCCAATGGTATTACAGAATATTGCAAAAATCGACCAACATCCCCATTCAGGTCGACACTGGAGATTTTCGCTTACTGGATCGCCGATGCATTGAGGCTTTGCAAAAATTCCGCGAATCTCAGCGTAATACAAAAGCAATTTTCAGCTGGATTGGATATAAGAAAAAAGAGATATTTTACGATCGCGATCCCAGATTAGCTGGTCAAACCAAGTGGAATTACCGAAAACTACTCAACTTGGCAATTGACGGAATTACCAGCTTTACTACCGCACCGCTACGAATGGCAACTATTTTTGGATTCATCATTTCGTTTATTGCTTTTGTCTGGATTATTTATCTTTTAGTTCGCCCTTTGTTCGGAGTCTCCACCGGAGCTGGCTATTCTTCCTTAATGGCAGTCATCTTATTCCTCGGGGGAGTTCAGTTATTATCTCTGGGCATAATTGGCGAATACGTAGGACGGATATTTATTGAGACAAAAAACAGACCATTATATTTAATAGAGGAGTATCATGCAGGAAATATTAAAAAAACACGCCGATAAATTAAGATTTCTTATCGTTGGTAGTACTAATACAATACTAGATTTTGGCATACTTTTTAGCCTAACAATCTTCTTAAATATCCCAAAAGAGTTTGCTAATTTCATATCAACATTCGTTGCTTTTTTGTTCTCATTTTTTGCAAATAAAAAATACACTTTCAAGTCAACATCCCAAAACTTGAAAAAACAATTTCTTTTATTCGCAGCAGTTACACTATTTGGTTTATGGGTAATTCAGACAATTATTATCGCTATTATCACACCGATATTCATAAGCTTCGGATTAAATAAATCACTTGCTCTATTAATTAGCAAGCTAGCCGCCACGGTAGTCAGCCTCGTTTGGAATTACGTTCTATATTCCAGAATAGTCTTTAAGGATGCTAAGAACTCTTCTGACTAATAATCAGCCGTCGTTCGCGACCTTCACCTTCAGAATGCGTATCAATATCGCTATATTCACCAGCCAAGTGATGCACTGTCCAGCGATCAGCAGCATTCAAATCCACTACCTTTGACTCGCCAGTTCGACGGACTTCTTCAATCCAGCCGCGCGCCTTTTCGGCAATTTTTTCAGCGTGCTGCTTTTTATAGTCCGCAATGTCCAAATTCACCCGAACAGTTGACGCTTCTTTATGACGAAGCGCTGTCGACAAAAGATTCTGAATACTACGCAATGTTTCTGCATTTCTACCGATTAAAATACTGCTTCGCTCGCTATGCGGAATTGAAGCTACAACAATTCCATCTTCGATTTTTACTGAAACTTCCAGATTCAAGTCAAAGAACGTTAGCAAATCCTCTAAATATTTTTTTACAAATTCAACTGTTTCAATTTGGTCCATAAATCCTCCTTAATCCTTAGCCTTGATCCGAGTTACCCTGGCCTCTGTAGCCTTTTTAACACGTTTGTCAATTTTTGTCGATGCTTTAGATTTTTGAGATGATTTTTTATCTGCAATTTCTTGCATTTCTTTAGAGTCTTGTTTAAAGATAATATAATTCTGGAGATATCCCACGGCGCTGGCTGTTGTCAAATAAAGAGCCAAAGCCGCTGGCAAATATACAATAACGAAGAACATCATTACTGGCATAAATTTCATCATTTTTCGCGTCATAATAGCATTTACTTCCGCCTGATCTGCCTCTTTTCCATCACCAGCCTCAGCTAGAATATCTCGCAATTTACGATTGCTGTCAGATTGAGGTGACAGTTGTTTTGAAGTTAAATATTGCAAATACGCCGCGACTGCTGCCAAAATAACCAAGCCAACAACAATTCCATTATTTGATATCGCGTGCTGCGTTAAATCTATAATTCCCAGAAAATTCTGATTAAATTGATCCGGATTATTCACCAAATTATTAGCAACCGGCAGATTCTTTATAAAATCATAAACATATTTTCCTAGATCAGCGCGACTGGAAACGAAAATCTGCACCACTCGATACATCGCAATCAAAATTGGTAACTGAATAATCATAACGCCAATTGAACCAAAGGCACTGACGTTGTGTTTTTTATAAAGTTCCACCATCGCTAAGTTACGCATTTGTGGATTTTTTGCGTACTGTTTTTTGATCTTCACCAACTCTGGCTGCATTTTACGCATTGCCTTTGCTTGATGAAGTTGCTTCTTAATTAGCGGCCAAAGTAAAAGTCTTACAATGATCGTAAAGATAATGACACTAACACCAAAATCCGGAATCAGACTATAAATAGCCATTAGCAAATTTAAAATCGGTCGAACAATAAACTCATCAAAAAAACTCATGTCTTAATTATAGCAAAAAAGCGCCTATTTATACAGTTGAGCTTGAGAGAAAAGATTCTTTATCGTCTGCTTCAAGTCTTTATGTGGCATCGATAAAACTTCCGCTGAAAATATAATAACAACCACGTCTTGATCATTTTTCATATTAGGCAGCTCCAGGCGAATAATTTCATAAACACGTCGACGTATACGATTCCGACGCACCGCTGATTTTAAGACTTTTTTGCTAACAACAACCGCAAACCTGCTGTGATTTCGATATGGGTTCTTCACGTATTTTATCGTGGCTATAGACGAACGAACCGCCTGTCCATTTTTATAGACAAACTTAAGACTGCCATGACCGTGAAACCGATTACATTGTTGTAACATATTTTACAATTATATCAAAAAATCCCGCCTTCATCGACGGGATAATTTTTAGCTATTAAAATTAAATAGCAATTTTAGCGCGACCCTTTAGGCGGCGGCGCTTCAAAACCAGCCTACCAGCCTTGGTAGAAACTCGTGCCCTAAAACCATGCGTCTTTGCACGGTGTCGGGTGTGTGGTTGAAATGTTCGCTTTGGCATATCAACAAATAGTATATATTCTTTCAGTACTTTTTGCAAGTCGACAATGACTTTTCCACTATCGGCGTATATTTTTCCACAGTTTTAACAGATGAGAATTTTAATTGTGGAAAACTCCACCCCTGTTTTGAATAGTAACCTTTCTACTCCGTTTATACTTGTGGAAAACTCCCCATATTTGCTATAGTAAAGACAGTTAACAGAATTTGAGGGAGTAATTTTCGTGGATAGTCATGCGGTTTGGCAGGGTGTTTTAGGTGAGATTGAAGTAACTGTATCGTCTTCGTCATTTACTGCGTGGTTCAAAAATACCAAATTGGAAATAATCTCCGACAAAGAAGTTCTTATAATTGCGCCGAATATTTTTGCTAGGACTCAACTTGAAAAGCGATTTCATCCGCAAATATTAGAGGCCTTGGCTCATAACGGCATTAATGCACCGTCTATTTCTTATAACGTCGAATCTAGCAATAAAAAACCGCGCGTTAATCGTGAAGTTGATAAAAGTGGACAACAAGAAACAGCGAAGCCGCTGATTCTACCATCGAGGAAATCCCATTCAAGCAATCTTAATCCCAGGTATACCTTTGACAACTTCATCGTTGGCTCAAGTAACGATTTGGCCTATGCTGCCTGCCAAGCGGTCGCCGCACATCCAGGAGAAAAATATAATCCGCTCTATCTTTACGGCGGCTCTGGACTTGGTAAAACTCACTTAATGCAGGCTGTTGGTAACGAGATAGTTAAAAAACAACCTTCGGCGCGCGTGCTTTACATCACTACGGAAACGTTTGTTAACGAGTTTCTGGATTCTATTCGTTTCAAGAAAAAAGGTTTTTCCGATAAATATCGCAATGTAGATGTATTGATTGTCGATGATATGCAATTTATTGCTGGGAAGGAAAAAACTCAGGACGAATTTTTCCATACATTTAATGATCTTCATCAGAACAATAAGCAAATCATTATTAGCTCAGATAAACCGCCAAAAAGTATTCCTACTCTAACCGATCGTTTGCGCAGTCGATTTGAATGGGGTATGGCGATTGATATTCAGATGCCTGATTATGAAACTCGTTGCGCTATCGTTAAAGCGAAAGCTGAACTCAGCAACACTGAACTAGATTCCGATGTCGTAGAATATCTGGCGACCAACTTTAAGACGAACATTCGCGAACTGGAAGGCGCTTTGAATCGACTGCTTGCTTATGCGGAAATGCAGAATTTCACTCCTGATTTAGCGGCGGCTGAAGGAATTTTGGGAGATATTAAACGCAATAGACCACAACATATAACCGCCAAACAAATAATTGATAAGACGGCGCGCTATTATAATATTGATGTAAAAGATATGTGCTCATCCAGACGAGATAAATTTATCGCGATGCCAAGACAAATTGCGATGTTTCTTCTACGTAGTGAGCTGAAAATGAGTTTTCCGAAAATTGCCCAAGAGCTTGGACGAAAAGACCACACAACCGCTATGCATTCAATTGAAAAAATCACCAAGGAAAGCCTTACAAATGTCAGTATTCGCGAGCAAATTAACGACATTAAGGATAAATTATATGTTCATTAATTGTGGAAAAGCTGTGCAGATGTTGTGTTTTTGCGGCGACTTACCAACACACAGATCTGTGGAAAGAAAACGACAAGTCAGCAGACAGTGGAATAATACACAAATATCCACTATAAAGTCCACAAATAGCACACAGAGTTTTCCACCTATTTTATCGCCACTTCACCCCTGTTTGAACACATTTTTTACCCAGTTTCCACAGCACCTATTACTATTAAGACTAATTAAAAATTAAGGAAAGTATAATGAAAGTATCAGTCACCCAAGAAAAACTCGCAAAAGCACTTAATCTAATCAAAGATATCGCATCAAGTCGTAATGAGCTGCCGATATTGAATAATATTTTACTTCGCACCGATGGAGGAAGATTATTGATTGCTGGAACAAATTTGGAAATTGCTTCCACTCAATACATTGGCGCGAAAATTGAGGATCATGGATCCATTACAATTCCTGCCCGATTAGTGTCAGAATTCATTACAAACTTACCAAGCGGCCCAGTGGAACTTGAAACCAAAAACGAACATTTGCATATAACTTCAGGAAAATTCTCATCAGTTATCAATGGCGTGGTGGCTGATGAGTATCCTGAGCTGCCTACAATTGACGAAAAGACCGCTATACAATATGAAATTGATGTTGATGATTTAAAGAAAGCCATAGTCCAAACGAAGTTGGCTGTTAGCTCTGACGTTACGCGAGCGGTGCTTACGGGAGTTTATTGGCATAATTATGAAGGATCGCTATACTTGGCTGCTACTGATGGCTACAGGCTGGCAGAAAAGCGTCTAATAAAGTCAGATAATGAAGTTTCAGCGATCATTCCTGCTTCTACTCTGGCGGAAGTCAGTAAAAGCGTCGGCGATGAGAAGAAAATTACGGTTCTTTTTGACGATTCTCAAGTTTGTTTTAAGACGGGAGATATGGAAATTGTTAGCCGATTAATTGATGGAAAATTCCCTGATTATCGCCAATTGATTCCAGCGACTGCCGAAACTGAGATTGTTATTAAGAAGTCTGATTTTAGTCGAGTTACGAAAATTGCGGCGTTATTCGCGCGTGAATCTGGTGGTGGAATTACAATTACCGCGTCAGAGGAGAACTCTCTGCTTTCTATTCATTCGATTGCGTCTGAGCTTGGCGAGAACACATCAGAGGCAACAGCCAAAATATCCGCAGATGGTCAAGTAACGCTTAATTCACGCTACCTGACGGAAGTTTTGAATATTATTGACGCGGATGAAATTGTATTCTCATTTAATGGTAAATTGTCGCCGTGTGTAATTCGCGAGCAAGTAAAAAATCCTGATTATACACACATTATTATGCCGCTTAAGAGCTAAATATCTCTGTAGGTGTAGCACCAGTCAGGATTTGAGCCTCTACATTGAACTGCAACTCCTGTAGACTTTTCTTTCTCTGTTGGCCAGATGTGATCATTGACTTTGATGTCATAGTCTTCTTGATTTATTCCCTTTTCTTTTAGCTTGGCGAACGCCTCGTCAACTTGAGAGCGGTTAAAATAGTCCGTTACTGTTATACATATTCCTATAGTCTTATCTCCTTCAGATCGATATCTGTCGCATGGAAATATATAGAAATCTCTGCCGTGGATAGGTAAAGATTTGATAGCAGGATTTTTATTTTCCAATTGACGAGTAGCTTCTTTACCTTTTTTACCAGCTATACCCTCCTTGATATCAGTGTACTTGTCTTTTGCATATTCTTTTTTAGCTTCATCTGTAATAGGTTCTAAGGCGAATATGATGTTTTTCTTCTCATTTTTGCTAATATTTATTTCTGTAGTATAACTTTCAAATCCGTTAGCTGAGAAAGTAAATTTATGGTTGCCGTGCTTTACTTTAATATCTTTCCTGGATGAAATTCGCTGGTTTTTTACGTCGCCATAAGACATCGTCAAGTTGTCGGGTATGGAATATACATATATCGTGGCATCGAATTGCAGTAGATAAACTGCGTAGATTATAAGTGAGATGGATAACCCTACGAATGAGACGATAGCTATTTTGACTTTGCGATCTAATTGTATAAAAATATTGAACATAATTATTTATTTAACCTCGCTACTACATTAGTTGAATATCCTAGCTGCGTTTGAACGCGACCAATATTAGCATACCTAGGCGGATGATCTCCAAGTGATGCTTCTACCGCAACGTTACCATCTCCTTGATCTCCGATATATATCATTGTGTGCCCGTAAGATCCCGAACCGCTGTAGACTAATATATCGCCAGGCTGAAGATCACTAGGAGATTTAGTATTTATGATAGTATATTTTGATGAATTCATTACATAATCTCTTTGGATGCTGGTGCCTGCTGGTGGGTAGTCTGGGTCGGCTCCACTGGCACGCATAACTGTGGCTACGTATTTACCGCAGTCTGTCATATCGCCACCCGCTTCTGGGTTATATTTGGCACGAGCGTCTTCATATGCCTGTGAGGGTGTGCTTGGATTGTCTTTATTTATAAGCCCTTTTGCCGTTTCTACTATACTTCCGGCATGTACGCCGCCACTATTTGCGCAATTTGACACATTAGCTGAGCTATTTTCACTACCACCTTCTCCTGAAGGTGCCGGATCTTTGTAGTTCGGGTGACCTGATTTTGTAAAGTCGCTGTTAAATAGTTCGTAGATATTTTTAAGATAGTTTTGAGTTTCTTTTGGAGCATCAGTTAAAGGACTGGAGTCAGACGTGTGGTTTTGAATGTTACCCCCACCCCAGTTGTAAGCACCCGCTGCATATAGAATTGTCATAGGTTCCCGCTTCCATGGACTACCAATGTCGCCTAATGGAGTATTTTTATCAGTACTCAGAGACTTAACTAGGTGTGCGGCAGAAAAAACAGCATCATAAGGGTTCATAATATCAGCCTTACCATCCCCGTCTCCGTCTTCGGCGTGACCACTCCACGTTCCCGGCATAAATTGCATAGGACCACTAGCGCCAACCGGTGAAGATGCCCATTGAGAGTTTAGTGGTTTCCAAGTGTTTCCCTGTTCTGTTAAGTATAATGCTGCTAGAAAGTTAGGATTAACGCCGTGCTTTTCTGCTGCTGCGGAAAAAATTTTCCCCCAGTCCGACGGGATGTTTTTAGATAATTCAGCTGACACGGAACCTGCAGCGTTAGCACAATCTGCCTCTCCGCTTTTATACCAGAGAATATCATTTGTAACATATGAGTCTGGATATCCTGTAGCTATTGCTATTGGCTGTGTCGCAATAGAGACGGATGCAATGAAATATATGAGAATAGATAATTTCTTGCGCGTGAAATAGTTTACCTTGTATCTAATATTATGACTCATTTTAAATCTTCCTTGCATACTCCCAGTGCCACGGCTCAGGCTTGCTGCCGCCAGGCTTTGCCCAAGGCGGATTAACGTAGCCGTATTTATGCGCGTTCGCCTCGAGCCATTTGTATACGGGAGAATCAAAACCTCCAACATTAATGTCCGCAGCAAGACCCCAACCGTGGTTTGATATACATGGGGGGGCTGGAGCCGCTCTTGATCCTAGTTCTTTACTATATCTAATCTGTGTTGCGCAATCTCGATATGCCTCATTAATGGTTAAGTTAGATCCGTTATCAGCCTTATATGCTTTATTCATCTCTTCCATAGCCGACGCGGCCTGTTTATTCATTTTACTTTCAGGAGAAAATGATAGGGTTTGTAAATCTGATTCTGAAATTTCGCCATTACTATGACCACCCCATCCCGTTTGCTGTGCCTCTTCTAATTCGGGCTCTCCGACAGCTTCACCGGTTGAAGATGAAGACTTTGAACTATTACTGCTGCCACTAGGATCTTTAATATAATATTTACTATCAGTATCGCCCGCACGCTCCGCTAATATACCAGCTACTACCTCCTCTAAAGCACAAGGATCGGAGGTTTTGTAAACAGGAACAACATATCCTGTGCTTCTATCTCTTTCCAGGCTTTTCTTTCGAGTTTCATCATACGTCTTACAGGTTTCTGCAGTATATTTGTTTGGGTCGGCATTTAGCACTTCAGGATCTGTATATCCATACCAAGGTATTCCCATAGATTTCATGACGGCTAATCTATTAGTAGCCGCTGAAGCTCGACTGTTCGGCATTAATGGCGACAATAATAAGGCTGGTGTTTTCGCTAAGAAATTAATGGCAGATTTTTTACCGATTGGCATTATGGCAAGCATTTGATTTGCTACTGAATTTCTTAAGTTTGGATCAAATATCTTTGCTAGCATCGGCTGCTGATCAAACTCTTCTTTATCTTCTTGCTCTGTTTTTGTTGCTATCATCGCCAATTCATTATCGCTCAATAATTTACCTCCAATTCCAGACCCAGACTCTGCTTTACCGTTCTCTAGACTATCTGCTGTTGCTGTCATTTGTGCGCCAACTAGACCTTCATAGTTATTATTTCCTGGCGCATCAATACCAACATCTGGAATATTAAATATGTAGCTAATTGCCCATTGCACTAAGGTGCCCATTATGTCCTGCGAAAAGTCTAATACCTGCTTAATTCCAGGTAATTGAGTTACAAAGTTTACGATAGGTTCTGTTATTTGGGATGCTATATCCTGAGCTACGTCAATTACAGCTCCTATAGAATTATTCCAAAAGTTAGCCACCGCAGCTAATACTTGCCATGCTGGATTTTTGGTAAATGCTGTATAATCCTGGACAACTTTCTTTTCAGGACAAACAAGTTCGCCTGGATCTAACGTAACAACCTTCTCTTTGCCGTCAACAGTACATTTAGTTCGTATTCCGCCAGATGCAGATACACTGTTGCCAGATAGGATTGGGAGTATAGATGATGTGATTCAACCAGCCTGAATTTCACTGTACAGTGGTGATGATTCTGCCCCGTCAAATAAACTTGTCGCAAGCTCTAAATATCGAATATCTTGTAAGTCTCCAGTTTTCATCATATCATTTACTACAACTGGACTAATGCCTTCATCGTAAGCAAAAGAGGCGTAGGTTTGGGCGACTTGAGCTCGTCCTATAACTTCAAGAGTACCCGAGTCTAGGGCGCCTATGAAGCCAGCAGCCATATCAATCGTGCCTACGATAGCCGAAGCAGTTGTGAATTTTTTCATTAGCTCTTTGTTTATTATTTTTGCAATAAGACCGTCGCCATTAGCTAGATTATCGGTAAATTTACTAAAAGTATTTTTGTTGGATTTAGCGGCTTCGTAATCCAATTTTGCTTTAGGATCGTTGGGTTTTTCCTTAAGGGCATTCTCTTTTTTTTCTACATCTCCATCTAGTTTGGTTTTAAGCTTATCGAGTGTTTCTGCACAACCTAAGGCATCTCTACCATTAATACACGATAAGACGGCGGCAAGTTTTGGTGATATTTTTGCGATGGCACGAGAAGCGAATTCGGATTTAATTTTCGCTTTAAAATCTTTCCATGCTCTAACATGTTTTTCGGGTATAATATTAAACGATTTTACGCCATATTTATTGTATAGAATACGTTTGGATATAAAGCGCATTAAATAATTACGACCGTGCACTCGTTTTATATCATTCTTAATTCTTTTCCTTATTTCC
>UNSM01000021.1 GCA_900555425.1 Candidatus Saccharimonadota bacterium
GTGTATGGATTTGTAAGTTTGGCAATTGAGCTGATTAAAAAATTGGAGCCGGATTATGTGGCGGTAGCTTGGGATAAACGAGGCACGAATATTCGCAAGCGGCGGGAATTGTATCCAGAATATAAAGCTGGTCGCAAGCCAGCGCCAGATGACTTTTACCAGCAAATTCCGATTTTACACGAGTTGCTTGATGCGTTTGGTTGGCCGCTTTATGAAATTGATGATTACGAGGCGGACGATATTATGGGCGCGTTTGCCAGACAAGCGGAATCTCGCGGAATTGAAACGTGCTTGATAACGTCGGATTTGGACGCATTGCAATTGATATCACCAATGACCAAAGTTTACGCCATGAAAAATGGCCTAAGGAATATCGAGGAATTCACGTCGGAATATTTTGAACAAAAATACGGAATTCGGACAGAACAATTCTTAGATTTGAAAGCGCTAAAGGGTGATTCTAGTGATAATTTGCCGGGAGTGCCGGGAATTGGTGAAAAAACGGCGGTGAAATTATTGCAAGAATATGAAACTCTGGACGGAGTTTATGAACATCTGGACGAGCAAAAAGGCGCTTTGCGAACGAAGTTGGAAAATGGTCGCGAGTCGGCATATCTAACCAAGCAAGTGGCGGAAATTTGGACGGACGCGCCGATTGAGCTGGACTGGGATGTGGCGGATGTTAATGATTGCAATTTTGCGCGAGTAACGGAAATTCTGCAGAAGTTGGAGTTTAATTCGCTAATTGGACGATTGCCAAAAACAATGCAAATGGCGGAAAATGAGAAAAAAGAAGAACCGAAGTTGGAGATTCCACGAATTGAAAAATTGCCCGATATGCCGATGTTTGAGGCGGAAAATATAATATATATCGATTCGTCGGAGTCTGACGTAATTTACATAAGCTCAAATCCTGAGTCAGCGTGGACGGCGAAAATTGATGAAATTAGTCAATCTATGTGGCAATTATTGGCGCAGGGAATTGTGATTGCGGCGGATGTCAAACGGTTATATCACGCGTTGGATAATTATGGCGTGGCGGTGCGTTTTCACGAAGTTTGGGATATTGGGCAGGCGGCGTTTTTGATTGACCCGCTGAAGCGTGATCGTAGTTTGAATATGCTGTCTGGTGATTTTTCTGATGACAATTCCGCGCCTTATCAATTGGCTCGCTTGCATAAAATTTATCGTGAACAAAAAGTTTACATGTCGAACAATTCGCAAATCGCGCGTGTGGCTTACGAGTTTGATTTTCCAGTAATTTGGGCGCTATTCCAGATGGAAAAACGTGGGATGAAGTTGGATGATACGCTATTAAAACAGATGGGCGATGAGCTGGCGGCGGAAGTTGGTGAGCTTGAACAACAAATGTATTCCATGGCTGGATACGAGTTTAATGCGTCTAGTCCAGCGCAACTTTCTGAGGTTTTGTTTACCAAATTGCAATTACCAACTGCGGGCATAAAAAAGGGAAAAACTGGATATTCAACAGGTCAGAAAGAGTTGGATAAATTGCGCGGACAACATCCGATTATCGAGTTGATTGAGCGATATCGAGAATTGACCAAATTGATCAGCACGTACATTGAGGCGTTACCAAAATTGATGGCGATTGATGGGCGAATTCACACTACATTCAATCAGGATGTAACCAGCACGGGGCGACTGAGCAGCACGAACCCAAACTTGCAAAATATTCCGGTGCGGACTGAACTGGGCAGGAAAATTCGCCAGGCGTTTGTTCCGAGTGATGGTAAAGTTTTTGTCGGTGCGGATTATTCGCAATTTGAGCTGAGGCTGGCGGCTGTGCTGGCGGGCGATGAGAAGTTGATTGAAGACTTTAATAGCGATGTTGATATTCACGCAAAAACGGCGGCGGAAACATACGGAATATCGATTGACGAAGTGAGCAAATCTCAGCGTCGAGCAGCGAAAGTGATCAATTTTGGTGTACTTTACGGAATGAGCCCGCACGGTTTGGCGGCGGCTACGGGAATGTCATTTACAGAGGCGAAAAAGTTTATTGATCATTATTTTGAGGTGCGAAAGCCGATTCGTCAGTACTTGGATAAAATTCTAACTCAAGCGCGGGAACAGGGATTTGTTGAAACGTATTTCGGCAGGCGACGACCAACGCCTGATGTAAAATCGAGCAATTTTATGGTGCGATCTTCGGCAGAAAGAGCTGCGATGAATATGCCAATTCAAGGCACGGAAGCGGATTTGATGAAATTGGCAATGATTCGATTGGAGGATAAATTGTCGGGCTTGGCTGATGCGATTTTACAGGTTCATGATTCGATTTTGGTGGAATGCAAACCTGAAGACGTCCAGAAAGTCAGCGAGATTATGAAAGCGGAAATGGAAGGCGTTTGTCTAGAATTGCCAATTAAGTTGAAGGTTGATGTTGGCACGGGCGCAAATTGGGGTGAAGTGTAGAAAATATGGTATAATTACGCCATGAAATACACTCAACGACGAAATTCATTTTCTCGATTTGTACCAATTTTGCTGGTTATTGTTATCACGGTTGTGGCGGTAGCAGCGGTTATTGCGATTGGTCGAGCATTATTTGGCAAAAACGATTCAGGTCAAACAACGGATCAGAATGTTAACGTAGGGCAAGTTGCTTTGTTGTCGACGGACGTGGGAAGCGCGGTTCGATTGACAGTGCGCGGGCCAATTGTAGCGAACGAGAATTTCCGTTCATATAGCATCACTATTTCGCCAGAATCTCGCGAAATGACGACGTACGAGGGATATTTGGATAAGCCGATTGCAGAGAAAAAATTGGACAATAACAGCAGGGCTTATACGGAGTTGGTTTATGCGCTTGATAAGCGAAAAATGATGGACGGCACACCGCTAACTGAGCAGCAAAATGATTTGCGGGGAATTTGTGCTAGCGGTAAAATTTACAAATTCGAAACTTTGAAGGACAATTCCGTTGTGAAGAGTTTGTGGACGTCGGATTGTAGCGGCTCTAAGGGTTCGGCGCAAGCTAATGTAAACGAGATTTTGGATATGTTTTTGAAGCAAATTCCTGACGGCAAGAAAATGGCGGCTGGAATTGGCCTAAGTCAAGAAGAAGCTTTGTTTAAGCTGTAGGACTCGCCGAATGCCCGAGCTACCCGAAGTTGAGACAGTTCGTCGCGGTTTGGCTGATTTACTGCCAGGTCAGGCTGTTGTGCGAGCGACGGTATTTGATTCGCCAAAGAGTTTTCCGAATTCACCCACAGACGTTCAACAATTTTTATATGGTGCGCATGTAACGGCGGTGCGACGTCGTGCAAAAGTGCTGATGATTGATCTTGATACGCGTTATTCGCTGGTGATACATCTTAAGATGACTGGGCAATTGATTTTTCGTGGGGCTAATAGTTTTGCTGGCGGTCATCCGAATGATAGTTTGATTGGTGAATTGCCGGATAAGTCGACGCGTGTGCAAATTGATTTTACGGATGGTTCGCACTTATTTTTCAATGATCAGCGTAAGTTTGGCTGGATGAAATTGATGCCGACTGATGAGATAGAAAATTTGCCATTTATGCAGAAAGTTGGGCCGGAGCCGCTCGATAAAAAAACTGAGGCGGGTGACTTTATTAAGCGAATTCGTCGTCGGCAAAATTCGATGATAAAGCCGGCGTTTCTTGATCAGTCGGTGATCGCTGGAGTTGGTAATATTTATGCCGATGAAGCTCTGTGGGCTGCAAAAATTCACCCTCAAACGCGCGTTAGAAATGTTAGTGATGACCAATTGGAAGATTTGTTTAACGAGCTGCGCCAGATTTTGCAATTGAGTATTGATCAGGGCGGCTCGACGGATAAAAATTATGTTGACGCTGAAGGCAGGAAGGGCAATTATCTGTCGTTTGCGCACGTATTTCGCCGGGAAGGTCAGCCGTGCCATCGGCATCCTGATCAAGAGATTGTGAAGATGAAAGTTTCTGGACGCGGTACGCATATTTGTCCAGTTTGCCAAGTGGAGGCGAAGTGATTTACCTTTTTTACGGCGAAAATGAATTCGAGAAACGGCAAGCAATTGCTAAGCTGATCGGCAGTGAAAAAGTGGCGCGACATGATGGCGAAGATTTGACGCTGGCTGGAATGCAGGAAATAGCAATTGGGCAGACGCTGTTTATGAACTCGTCGGTGTATTTGATTTCAAAACTAGGCGAAAATTCTGAGATTTGGTCGCAACTTCCAGATATGAAGTTTGATGATGACAGGACGATTATTCTGGTGGAGGATAAAATCGATAAGCGAACGAAAACGTATAAGTGGCTGCAGAAAAATGCCAAAGTTCAGGAATTTTCACCGCTTAGTGATCGTCAAAAACCGCAGCTTTTAAAGTGGTGCGTGGCGGAGGCGAAGGTTCGCGGGTGTGAATTAACGAATCGTCAAGCAGAGATAATTGTTGATCGTTTGGGATTTGATCAGTTGCGGCTGAGCAACTTTTTGGATCAATTGGCGCTGGCGGAAAAAGTGACGGATGATTTAATTGACAACTTCATACCTCTGGCTAGGACGGAGAATGTGTTTGATTTGTTTATTTCGGCGCTGGCGGGTGATTATGATAAGGTTCACGATATAATTAACTATTTGGAGTCGGAAAGTGGCGTTGACGGCGCCTATCAGACAATGGGATTGCTTGCCTCGCAGGCAACTAACTTGACGGCGTTGGTTTTGGCTGACGGCGACAGTAAGTTGGTGGCTTCGGATTTTTCAGCTAATCCGTATGTTTTACGAAAATTGGCGTCTTCAGCAAAAGGTGTCGATAAGAAAAAATTGAAGAAGATAAATGGCGCACTACTTCGGGCAGACTTGCAAATGAAAACAACTTCTGTAAATCCGTGGTTGCTTGTGGAGGCGGCGCTGGTTGGAATTGGAAAATAAAAATACCCCAGTTAATTCCGGGGTATTTTCTAGTAATCTTTATGGATTATTTTTCAGCTTTTTTAGCAGCTGGCTTCTTTGCTGGAGCTTTTTTAGCGGCAGTTTTCTTAGCTGTTGCTGGCTTTGCAGCTGGTTTCTTGGCAGCCTCTAATGTAACGCCTGCTTTTTTAGCAATTTTGCTCAATGCGCTCTTTCGGCGAGCAGCAGTGTTTTTCTTAATCAAGCCTTTTTTAACAGCGGTGTCGATTTCGCTTTGTGCTGCAGCAAGAGTTTTTGCGCTTGGTTCTGCAGAGAAAGCTTTAACAGCAGTCTTAATGTCTTTTTTAATGCTGATGTTTCGCTCGCGGCGCTTTAGGGTTTGTTTAGCACGCTTGATGGCGGATTTGATGATTGGCATGTTTCTCCTTTACCTCTATAGATTTGTATCGCTAATCAGGAAGAATTATACAGAAAATAGCATAAATTGTAAAGAGGCGGCTTAGATATTGACTTTATGGTGCTGCTTATGGTATAGTGATGCCAAGCGTAATTACAAAAAACAAACATAGGAAAAATCATGTCAAACGGATCAGCAAAGCAAAAAGTAATCCAGAGCATCAAGGATGTAACTAATATTTTAGTGACGGTGAGTTCTAGCCCGTCAGTCGACGAATTGTCGGCAGCATTAGGATTGACGATTTTCCTCAATAAACTAGGGAAGCACGCTACGGCTGTGTTTAGTGGCGACATTCCGCCAGCAATTACGTTCTTGAATCCTGATAAGACGTTTGAGCAGACCGCAGATTCTTTACGTGATTTTATTATTGCCTTGGATAAAGAGAAGGCTGATCATTTACGCTATAAAGTTGTTGATGACGCGGTGAAGATTTTTATTACGCCATATCGTACGACAATTACCGATAAAGACTTGGAGTTTTCACAGGGCGACTATAACGTTGAGCTAGTTTTGGCGCTAAATGTTGAAAATAGTGAAAGTATTGATACGGCCTTAACGGCTCACGGTAAGATTCTGCACGATGCTACGGTTGTGGCTATAACAGCGGGCGATGTAAAGAGTGGTCTGGGTTCTGTTGATTGGCACGAATCTAATGCTAGTGGTGTTAGTGAAATGGTTGTAGAATTGCTTGACGACCTGAAAACGCCGAAGGTAACTCTGGATGAGCAGATGGCGACAGCTTTGCTTACGGGAATTGTGGCGGTAACTGAGAGGTTCAGTAACGGCAATACGTCATCAAAGGTTATGACTACGGCCGCAGAACTTATGGCGGCTGGCGCAAATCAGCAATTGGTGGTTTCAAAGATTGCAGAGAGCGAAGTAGAGGACGAGCCGCAGAAGATTGAAAAGATCGAAGAAAAATCTCCAGAAAAAGAGGAAGTTTCAGAGGATAAAACTGAAGAAGCGGAGAAAGATGAGGAAACTGTACACGCGGACGGAACTTTGTCGATTAGTCACGAAAAGAAGGGCGATGTTGATGAAGTAGCTGAACAAACAGCGAAGGAAAAGCAAGAAGAGTCTGCTAGGATTGCTGAAGAGAAATTGGCTAAAATTGAGCCAATAAAGGAGGAGCCACAAGCCGAGGAAGAAAAGCCTAGTGAAAAAATAGTTTCAAAGGGTGAACTTTCTTTTGAGGAAACTCCGCTGATGGGTGGCACTCTGAACGCAACGACTACACAGGCTGCCGAGGATAAGATTAGGGAATTGGCTAGCGATCAAAATAAAACCATCTTAACGCACGGTAAATATGTGGGTGATAACACGCCGTCGTTTGGCGATACTCCGTTAAATGCGGCTATGGGCGCGTCTGATGAACCACCAAAGATTGATCCGTTTGCTACAACTAACGCCGCTGAGCAAAAATTGTCGACGATACCTGTTGCGCCGCAATCTGAAGAATCGATTATTTCGGCAATTACTAATGATACAAATCAATTGAATAATCCAGTAGCGCCAGCTCCGAGTCAGCCGATTGCGCCAATTGAGCCAGCAATAACAAATCCTGAAAATAGCATTCCAGGCTTTGATTTACCAATGCCACCAGCAATGCCGGATTTCGGCGCTTTGCCGCCAATGCCGCCAGCGCCTACAGGTGTTGATGTAAATGGATTGTCACAGATTGCACCGCTAGGAGTGGCTCCTGAGCCGGTAGCCGCTCCGCAAGCTCCAGCGCCTGCGCCGATCACCGCGATGCCAACTCAGCCAGCTCAAAACGCAGACTTCAATCCAGCGCAATTCCACATCCCAGGACAATAGTTGATGGACGAAGTGATTCTCATAGACAAACCTCAGGGAATGACTAGCTTTGGGGTGGTGGCGCGCTTGCGGCGAGTTTTATCTAATCAGGCGGGAAAGAAGGTGAAGGTTGGTCACACAGGTACGCTTGATCCGTTTGCTACGGGGCTAATGATTATTGTGACTGGAAAGAAATGCCGCGAAGCCGAAACTTTCACTAAGTTAGATAAATGGTACGAGGCGGAAATTATTCTGGGCAAGAATAGTTCGACGGGTGATCCAGAAGGCGAAATTACTGATGTGTCTGATTATGAGCCGAGTTTGGAAGAAGTTCAGCAGGTGATTAGTCAATTTGTGGGAAAAATTGAGCAGACGCCGCCGATTTTTAGCGCAATAAAAATTAATGGTGAAAGAGCGTATAAATTGGCGCGCGAAGGTAAACAAGTTGAGATTCCTAAGCGTGTGATAGAAATTTACTCATTGGAACTATTGGCATACGAATATCCCAAATTAAAGATCAGAACTCACGTTTCAAGCGGAACTTATATCCGAACGTTAGCGGTGGATATTGGCGAGAAATTAGGGACGGGCGCGTATTGTGAGAATTTGCGTCGTACGAAAATTGCTGACTATTCTATTGATCAGGCGAAGACCCTGGCGGACTTTGGAATTACTAGCTAATTGCAAAAAACAGAGAAGCTTGGTATAATTACAGAGCTATGATTAGCAAAGAAAATAAAGCGAAAGCAATTGCTTTGACTCAGGTCAATAAAAACGACGTCGGTAGCCCACAAGCTCAGGTGTCAGTTTTGACGGCTCGTATCAAAGAAGTCACAGAGCATTTGAAGGCGAATAAGCACGACTTCATGGCTCGTCGCGGCTTGATCCAAATGGTTGGTAAGCGCAAGCGTTTGCTGAAATATTTGGAGCGAACTGATTTTGAGTCTTACAAAGCAGTTGTTGCCAAATTAGGTTTGCGTAAATAATTTACGTTAAAAACTGCTTAAATCCCCTTTGACGAAAAGGGGATTTTTGTTGTTCTGGCTATTTTTTCAATTTGGCGATAATCACATCTCGTCCGTCGTTTGCGCCGCCCAAAGTGCAGGAATAAAGAGTTAATTGCGGCTGATCTGTAAGTTGTTCGATTTCCACGGCATCTGGCTTAACGCTTTGTTTTTCGCTGATGACGTAATTGTAACGCACGCCGTTATAGTCAATGATAATTTCATCGCCGACGGTCAATTTATCGATATTATAAAAAGGCGATTTTCTGAGCGTCTGCTGAGGAGTTAGGCCCATAATAAAACGGTGTGCAGATAAGACAAAATTGCCGCCATCTTTTGGGTTGCCGTTTTCTGGTTTACGCCACCACGCACCATGTTCCATTGTCTCGGCGCCGCCAGTACTATAAGGCAAATTTATGTCGATTTTCGGTATATAAAGTCGATTTTCGGTAATTTTATTCTCAGTTTTAGTGATGAGCTGAGTGGTGTGGTTGTCTTTTGGGTTGATGTTTTGCGACAAAATAAGGGGCGTGCTGATGAGAGCAAGCAAATAAACTCCGCCAAGAATCATTAAGATTGCGATTATAGTTAAGATATAGCTTTTCCAGCTTTTCTGGCGATTTTTTACTGAATCTAGCTGAAGTGACATGAATAAATTATAACACACTCATCTGTTAATAAGGTTATGTTAAGCGCGCTCGCGGCTGGCGTTTGGGCCGAGGTTTTAGTATAATATAAGGAGCAATTTGTAACGCGGAAGTGATAGAGATGAGACGACTAAATTGCCAAGTAATTTCATCCCTGTTACTACCGCAAGAAAGGAGCTCTTTATGAGTATTATCAATCCAAGCGGCAAGGAGATTTTTAGTGTTACCACTGATTTTTGTGGTCGACCGCTGACTTTAGAAGTGAATCGCGTCGGTTTTAGGACGACTGGTAGCGTTTTGGTGCGCTATGGCGATACTGTAGTTTTGGGTAGCGCTCAAGTTAGCTCGCGTCCAGTGCAATTGGATTATTTTCCATTGTCGATTGATTACGAAGAAAAATTTTATGCAGCAGGTAAGATTTCTGGCAGCCGATTTATCAAGCGCGAAGGTCGTCCAAGCGATGAAGCTGTGTTGATTGGTCGATTGATTGATCGTCCGATTCGTCCGCTTTTCCCGAAGGGTTATCGTCAGGAAATCCAAGTCGTTGCAACTGTTTTGAGTATGGATCCGAGTTTCCGTCCAGATGTAATTGCGATGATCGCTGCGTCTAGTGCGTTAATGTTAACCGGTACGCCGTTTGATGGTCCAGTGGCTGGTTTGCGCGTGGGTCGAGTGAATGGCGAATTTAAGGCGTTCTTGACTTCGGAAGAGCGCGAAAAGTCGGATCTCGATTTGGTTGTGGCTGGTATTGAAAGCGGTATAACAATGGTCGAGGCTGGCGCTAAAGAAGTTTCGGAGGACGTTATCGTTGACGCTATGGCGTGGGCTCACCAGATGATGCAGCCAGCAATTGCCTTGCAGCGCGAATTGGCGGAAAAAGTTGCGCCAGCGCAGCAGGAATACGATTTAATTTTGCCAGACGAATCAATTCAGCAAACGGTTAACGCGTGGGCTGATGGAAGATTTGGTAAGAAAATTCGTCGCCCATATCCAGAGCGTAATGAAATGATTAGCGAAATTCGTGCCGAGTTCCATGAGGCGATGGCGGAAAAATTGGGACTGGACGAGGAAGAATATAGCGAAGTTCGTGGCGATTACGATGAAGCGTTCACTTTGGCTTTACACAAAGATGTTCGTCGGGGAATTGTTACCGAACGAATTCGTCCTGACGGTCGACAATTGACAGAGATTCGTCCGCTCAGTTCGGAAGTTGGATTCTTGCCGCGCGCTCACGGTTCCAGTTTGTTTACACGTGGCGTGACTCAAGGAATGAATATTGTGACTTTGGCGCCACTGAGTTATTCGCAATTGATTGACACTATGGAAATTACCGACGGTGAGCGACGTTATATGCATCATTACAACGCGCCGGGCTATACGGTTGGCGAGGTCAAGCGAATGGGCAGTCCAGGTCGACGTGAAATTGGTCACGGATACTTGGCGGAACGTGCTTTGCTTCCAGTTTTGCCAACTGAAGAAGATTTTCCATACGCTATTCGCTCGGTGACAGAAATTATGAGTCAGAACGGTTCAACTTCAATGGCGGCGACTTGTTCTAGCTGCTTGGCGTTGATGGATGCTGGCGTGCCAATTTCGGCTCCCGTGAGTGGAATTGCGATGGGTCTAATGATGGACGGCGATACTCCGTATGTGTTGAGCGATATCGCTGATGCTGAGGACTTTGCTGGTGATATGGACTTTAAGGTAACTGGAACTTCAAAGGGTATTACAGCTCTTCAAATGGACATGAAGGTTCATGGACTGCCGGTGGCGATTTTGCGTCAGGCAATTGAGCAGAGTAAGGCGGGGCGTGCGCACATTTTGGAACATATGCTTAGTGTGCTTCCAGGGCCTCGTGAGTCGCTCAGTCCGTATGCACCACGAATTGAGAAGATTAAGATTGATCCGGATAAGATTGGCGTGATTATTGGTAAGGGCGGTGAGACGATCAATAAGATTACTTCGGAAACTGGCGCTGAGATTGATATTAAGGAAGATGGTTTGATTACTGTGGCTAGCCCAGACGGCGCGTCGATTGAAAAGGCTATGAACTGGATTAAGGGTCTGGTTGAAGAGCCAGAAGTTGGCAAGATTTACGAAGGCAAAGTTGTTGGTATTAAAGATTTTGGTGCGTTTGTGAATATACTTCCTGGTGTTGACGGAATGGTTCATATTTCGAAATTGGCGGAACGTCGAGTTGAAAAAGTGACTGATGTCGTGAAAGAAGGGCAAACTGTTCGCGTGAAAATCACTGGAATTGACGAGCGCGGTAAGATCAATTTGACGATGATTGGTTTGTAAATATATAATAGCGAAAGCGTAATTTTAGGAGGAAAATTTATGGACAATAGTAACAACAATAAACCTCAAACACCGCCCCAGCCACAATTCCAGCAGGCTCCACAGCAGCCTCAGGTTCAGCAGCCTCAGCCACAACAACAATTCCCACAACAACCAGTCATGGGAACTCCATACCAAATGCCACCAAAAAAGAAAATGAG
>UNSM01000022.1 GCA_900555425.1 Candidatus Saccharimonadota bacterium
AACGGTAGCTCTGTCAGGATTAGAGGTTAAAAAGGATAGTCTTCCTGACGACAAATTTTGCGCCTATTATCGCATTGATACGATGCGATTTACCTCAAATGCTGAATTTACTGGCGACGAGACTAGTAGCGACAGTAAAGATAAAATACCAGGTGTTCATATTACAGGCGCTGTCACTGGCTTATCAAATCTGAAATCGAATGGATTTGATGGTAAATTTGATGGCAAACCGACAATAAGTCGTTTTGAGGTTACTAATGCTGGATGTAATTATATAGATGGTTATATAAAAGCTGCAGAAAAAATTGTCGGAGAAAATGCTAGTGTGTCGCTAGCTGGCGCTAATAGTATCTTGGTTAAAAATAAAGGCCAGTTAGAGATTAGTGGTTATGATAATGAGACAAGCGCCAGTAAAATTACTTTTGAAAATGGTGCGATGATTTCTCACGGAATAGGTTGTCAAGGCTTCGGCGGTGGTGCTACTTCGAATACGACGACTGTTCTGTCTGGTGACATTGTACTTAACGGTGATGTTGAATATCGGCTAGCGTCAAATGCTACATTAAAAATCACAGGTAAACTTAGCGGCCCTGGTAGGTTGGTTGCCCATAAAGACAATGAGGGTACAGTACTGGTTGAGTCTTCGAATAACACCAGCGGCACGCCGAATGGTCAGATTGGTAATGCTCATGAAGCTAAAACAATACAATTAGATGGCGACAAACCTGATGAGTTTGTGACTGTTAAAAAGGGTGAAACAGTTTTACTAAATGGTAGCCGTTCTGAAGTAAGTGTTGATGAAGGCGGTGTGTTCGGTGGTGACGCTACGGTAAAGAGTCTTTATGTATCAGGTGTTGTTGCTCCGGGCAACTCACCAGGTAAAATTACTGTACTGGAAAATTTCGCTTTACAGAATACTGGTGTTTATAAGGCGGAAATTCTAAATAAAGATCATTATGACCAGATTGTTGCGCGTGACGTCTATCTAAATGGTAGTTTAGATTTGACATACTTGGCTGGTGGTGTCATTAAGAAGGGTGATACCTTTACGATCGTCGGCAACAACGGCACTAACCCTGTCCAGGGAACGTTTAAGGACTTACCGGAAGGTGCAGAAGTAACTGTAAGTGGTGCAACCTTCAAGATTAGTTATGTTGGCGGTGACGGTAATGATGTTGTACTGACGGCACAGAATGACTCAAAAGCTCCAAAAGCTCCAAATACAGGTGGTGAAAAATTGTCTGTTAATTTGATTGGGGCTATAGCTGGAGTCGCTTCAGCAGCCGCTCTGCTATTCGTAACAAAGCGAAAGAGTCTTAGTAAGAAGTAAAGAGCCGAAGTAAAGGCTTAAAAAATCGACAGGCACGCCATAAGCGGTTTGACGCAGAGCGTGCCTGTTGGCTACAATGAGGTAGATATGGTACGGGGAGAACGAAATATACGCAATTTACAGACACCGCCAAAGGCTAGGGGTCGAGTGGTCGTACCGCGACGCAGGCTGATGAGTGATATTGTTGTAAATGTGACTGATAGTGTGAATATGAAGCATACTGCGGATATTGCTCATCATTCTGCGTCAACTAAGACAAAACAACCTCGGCAGTGTATAAAATCAAAGAAACCTACGCTAATTAATAAAAAACTGACTCGAGCAGCCCGCTTGCTAGATATCTATGGAGAGTCTGTGTTTGTCGGTGATTTTCGGGGTAGCAAGAAGAGATATATTAAGCAATCTTTGCGAAATATTTTAGGTGGTAATTTTCGTAAAAAGCTTCCTGGCGTAATTGCAGTTATTCTTTTGACAATCTCGATATATTCGTTTGTTGACTCTTGGATGTTGAATAGTCGGATAAAGAACGCCGTTAATGGGGCGCCAGTAACAGCACGCAGCGATGATTCTAATGATCGTAGAAGTAGTGAAGGTAAAGATGAAACTAAAGTCTCAGATGATGCGATTGCTAAGTATAAAGTAGCTGCGGACTTGCCGCGGGTTATTAGTATTGAGAAGTTGGGGGTTAAGGCTAGGGTTTTGCAAATGAGCGTCAATTCGGATGGTTCAATGCAGTCTCCTGTTAACATCTTTGATGCTGGATGGTATACCGGCAGTGTTAAGCCAGGTCAGTTAGGCGCATCAATAATTATTGGGCATGCGTCCGGTACAACATTGGGCGGGATTTTTAATAAACTAGAATCTCTAAATACTGGTGATACGATTAGTGTCGAGCGTGGCGACGGTAAAATACTACGTTATCAGGTGATAAAGAAACAGACGGTCAAATTATCTGATGTGGATATGAATAGTTTTATTCGGCCAGCTGATGGTGTATCTGAGGGTCTGAATTTGATGACGTGCGCAGGGGAATGGATAAAAAATTCCCAAACTCGTAATAACCGAGTAATGATATTTACTAAGCGGATTTAAGCTGTCTGATGTTATAATTTATGCATGGGAACATTGCCAGATCACGATAAATTATTAACCGACAGAGCCTTGCAGTGTGCGGCGGCGGAGCTGAACGTTGATTTATCTGAATTACGGATCACGCCGGTAAGTGGCGGCTTTTCGCTTAATCGCCGAGCACTAGTGTCGTCTGGTGATCGAACGATTTTCGTTAAAGAAGTTGATGCTAATCTATTGTCGGATGAGGGTGAGCGGGAACTAGGCTGGCTAAAAAAAGATTATGCAGTAACACGTTTGTTGCAGAAAACTTATCCGCAATATGTTGCTGATTGGACTAAATTGGCTGATGATGGTCACGTGCTGATGACGAGCAGTTACGCTTCGTCAGATGGGTGGTTGTGGCAACCTCCGACGGATAACTCTGTCGCGGAACGTTATATTTCGACGGTAATAACCACGGTTCGCGAGTTGGAAAAAATAAAATTGCCGCAGGAGCTAATTGAAGAATTGCAATTGCAACCGTTTGTGGCGAGAGAGCTTGGCTTAGATGATGGAATTGATCAGATTATTGCTGACGCTGATATTCGTCGTCGATTGATTAATAACTATCAAAAACTATTGCCAAATCAGTTGGAGATTAATCAGCGGCGTTGTCAGGTTATAATTGAACTGTTAGAAAAGCGCGATGAGTTGATTGATATTTCGGTGCGCGCTAAAGAATTTGCCAAGCAGACGGAAGATTGCTTTAATCATTCGGATGTTCGTAGTGATAATTTGGCATTTAATCCGCAAACTGGCGAGTTGAAGTTGGTTGACTGGAACTGGGCTTCTTATGCACCCCAGGGGTCTGGTGCGACAGAATTTCTGGTTGATATGGCGCGCCATGGTCATGACGTAACGTCGTGGCTAGGTGAGTTGAACGCGGAGATGCTGGCGTCATTTGTCGGATTTTTCCTTATACGTAGCCTAAAACCACCGCTCAAGCCGGGTGATAATCTTCGTCAAATGCAGGCGTTATCAGCGGCTGCTGCTTATGATTTACTGGAGCGCACGTGAAGACTTCTCATCCGCTAATCATTCTCCGCGGTAATTCTGGCTGCGGTAAAACCAGCACAGCACGCCTCCTCCAGCGTCAACTAGGCTACGGCACGATGTTGGTGTCGCAGGATGTGGTGCGCCGGGAAATACTGCGCGTGAAAGATAGCGAAAGCAATCCGGCGATTCAGCTGATTTACGATCTATGTATGTATGGCAATAACGTTGGTTATACGGTAATTTTGGAGGGTATTTTGAGCAATAAAAAATACGGCGCGATGCTGCGCCGGCTGCTGGATGATTTTCAGGGTGAAAAACTGATTTATTATTTTGACGTATCGTTTGAGGAAACGGTGCGCCGCCACGCTACCAAGCCAAACGCTCATGAATTTGGCGAATCAGAAATGCGCCAGTGGTGGAAAGATCAAGATGTTTTGAATGTGCCAGGCGAGCAGCGAATCGGTGAACAGCTGTCTCAGACAGAAATTGTCGATCTGATTCACCGCGACGTTTTGGCATTATCAGAGGGGGCAAATGCTTCCGCACCTCGCATGTAAATAATACAATGTACTTTCATTGACAGACGCTATATATCGCGTGTATATTCAATATTAAGCACTACATATGGTGTTTTAGAAAATAAATAACGTTTTTTGCAACATGCACCCACTGGAGAGGTTGGGCTAGTTTGCTATTTTTATAAACAAGGAGGGGGAATGTATAAATCAATTAAAAAACGCGATGGTCGAACTGCTAAATTTGATCGGAAAAAAATTGAAAAAGCAATTGAAAAGGCGGGACTGGAAACTGGTGAATTTGACGCCGCTCAAGCAGTTGAATTGACCGACAAAGTTTTGGGCGTTTTGGAAACTCGTAACCAAAAGCGTCTACCAAGCGTTGAAGATATTCAGGACATTGTTGAGGATGCGTTGATTGACTCTAAGTTTAAGAAGACTGCAAAGGCGTACATTATTTACCGCGATCAGCATAAAAAATTGCGCGAAATTACTTCTAATGCACACGTTGATTTGATTGATAAATATCTGAAAAATTTGGACTGGAAAGTTAATGAAAACTCTAATATGGGCTACAGTCTTCAGGGTTTGAATAACTATGTTTCAGCGGAGATTACGAAGACTTACTGGCTGGATAAGATTTATACATCGAAAATTGGGCAAGCTCATAAAGAAGGCGACTTGCATATTCACGACCTTAACTTGCTAAGCGTTTATTGTGTTGGTTGGGATTTGACTGACTTGTTACAAGAAGGATTTACTGGCGTTGCTGGTAAGGTTGCCTCTAAGCCAGCTAAGCATTTCCGATCAGCGCTTGGTCAAGTCGTAAACTTCTTTTATACATTACAGGGTGAAGCGGCTGGTGCGCAGGCTTTCTCTGATTTTGACACACTATTAGCGCCGTTTATTCGTGCCGACAAATTGAGCTATGAAGAAGTAAAACAGGCTATTCAAGAATTCGTCTTTAATGTCAACGTGCCGACTCGTGTTGGTTTCCAGACGCCGTTTACCAACATCACGCTTGACCTTGAATGTCCAAAGCATATGGCAGATAATCCAGTGATTATTGGTGGCGAAATGCAGGACACGACTTATGGCGAATATCAAGAAGAAATGAATATGCTAAACAAGGCGCTGCTGGAGGTTCTTTCTGAGGGCGACGCTAATGGTCGAGTCTTTACCTTCCCAATTCCAACGGTTAATATCACCAAGGATTTCAATTGGGATAATCCGGTGATTGAAAGTTTGTGGGAAGCCAGCGCTAAATATGGCATTCCGTACTTCTCAAACTTCATCAATTCCGACATGGATCCAGAAGATGCGCGCTCGATGTGCTGTCGATTGCGTATTGATAATCGTCAATTGGAATATCGTGGCGGTGGCTTGTTCGGCTCAAATCCAATGACTGGTTCGGTCGGTGTGGTAACGATAAACTTGCCACGACTGGCGCTAAAATCTAAGAACGAAAAAGAATTCTTTAAGGGGTTGGCTGAACTTATGGATATGGCAAAGGACAGTTTGGAAACCAAGCGTAAAGTTTTGGAGCGATTGACCGACGCTAATTTGTATCCGTACACCAAGTTTTATTTGCGAAACATTAAACAGCGTTTCAATCAATATTGGAAGAACCATTTTTCAACTATCGGTTTGATCGGCACGAACGAGGCGGCGCTTAATTTACTAGGCGTTGATATTGGCACAGAAAAAGGTAAGGCTTTTGCTGAGAAAACGCTTGATTTTATGCGCGACCGTTTGGTGGAATATCAGAAGGAAACTGGCAATAATTACAATCTCGAGGCAACGCCAGCTGAAGGCACAACTTATCGATTGGCACAACTTGATAAAGCCAGCTTCCCAGATCGAGCGCATTTTGCTAATGGAATTGGCGCGGAAGTTAAATGTCCGTTCTATACCAACTCTAGCCACTTGCCAGTTAATTACACGGACGATTTGTTTGAGTTGATGGATCTTCAGGACAATTTGCAAACCAAGTACACGGGCGGCACGGTGATTCACTTCTTCTTGGGCGAGCGCATGGACGATCCGCAAACTTTGAAAAAATTGGTGAAAACGATTTGCGAAAATTACAAATTGCCATACTTTACGTTCAGCCCAAGCTTCTCAATTTGTAAGAATCACGGCTATATTGTTGGTGAGCATCCAGAATGTCCAAAGTGCGGTGAAGCTACTGAAGTTTACTCACGCGTGGTTGGTTTCTTGCGTCCAGTTTCTCAATGGAATAAGGGCAAGCAAGCGGAATTTGAAATGAGGGAGCATTATGACGATGCCGCCGAACACCAGCGACTTAGCGCCGTCGCGGCAGCTTAAGGTGTCAATTGGTGGAATTCAGAAGTTGTCGCTCGTGGATTATCCAGGGCACGTGGCGGCAGCTCTGTTTCTCTCTGGTTGCAATATGCGCTGCGGTTATTGTCATAATCCTGAATTGGTATTACCTGAACGGTTGGCGCCGAGCCTTCCAGTTGATGAAGTGATGATATTTCTAAAATCGCGAGTTGGTCGACTGGACGGCGTGGTGATTTCTGGCGGTGAACCAACGGTAAATGAAGATTTACCGGAATTATGTCGGATGATTAAGAAACTTGGTTTTGATATTAAATTGGATACCAACGGCACGCATCCAGATATAGTTCGCGGAATGGTCGAAGAAGGGCTGATTGACTTTATTGCGATGGATGTAAAAGGTCCGCTGGAAAAATATGTTGAAATTGCGGCGCGACCGATTGATTTGGAAGCGATTAAGGAGAATGTTCGGTTGATGATTGATTCGGGAATTGATCACGAATTCCGTACGACAATTGTCCGCGAGCAATTGGAAGTTAGCGATTTTGAGAAGATTGGCGAGCTGGTTAAGGGCGCGAAGAGATTTGCCTTGCAGCATTTTCGCACTGGCACGACAATTAGTCCAAAGTTTGCGAATTACCACACTTTTACTGACGAAGAATTTAGAGAAGCTCAGAAAATAATGGAAAGGTACGTTGGAGAATGCGTGATTCATTAGAGGTTGAAATTGTGCGCGTCCGTCAGGAAAATCCTGAAGTGAAGACGTTATATTTTGCGCGACCGTTCGACTTTACCGCCGGACAATATATTACGGTTTTTATTGATGGTAGTAGTGTGCGTGAAGGGAAGGCTTATAGCATTTCTTCTACTCCTGACGATGAGCTAATGTCGATTACCGTGAAGAATGTTGGTGGTGAATTTTCTAGCTATTTATGTTCACGGAATATTGGCGATAAATTGCAGATTAGCCACGCTTACGGCGATTTTAATCCGCAAACAGAAAGTCCTTTGGTCGGAATTGCTGCGGGCTGTGGACTTAGTCCAATTTGGAGCGTTATGGCAAATTCTAGCCAGCCGACGTTTTTATATTTTAGCCAAAAATCGCCAGAATATATGGTTTTTGAAAATGAGCTAGCGGCGTCAAATATTAAAGTGAAGAAGTTCAGTACTCGTCAGCAAGTTGAGGAAAAAGATGGTTGGTTTAACGGTCGATTTAATGTGGAAAAAATTGTTCACGAAACACCAGAAGATGCGCATTTTTTGGTCTGTGGAAGTCTGCCGTTTGTTAGAGATGTTTGGCAAAAATTATCCGCCGCCGGTGTAAGTGAATTGAAAATTTCGACGGAGACGTTTTTTGAGCAATGAACGAAGGTTTGGCGGATGGAGCGGGCGATTTTAATGTTTTCTCGGCGTTGAATGGCGATGTTAATTTTCAGAATTTATCTTCAGAAATTGATGATGATGCGACTGAATTAAATTTGGTGAAAGCGGTTGCCAGCGGTAAGAAAATTAATACGTCATTTGCCGAAGAAAATGAAGCGGAAACAACAGAAGGATGTTTGGACGCTGAAAGACGATCGGAAATTTGCCAAAACGTAGCCAGTGCAGCGTGCGACAGTTGCGCTGCGGCGGGAAACTGTCCAATACTAAGAATGCGAAATTTTGCGGAAGAGAATTTACAGCCGGCAGCAGAGCCGAAGAGCTATTTGCCTGACTTAATGAATGATGATTATGATTTTGTTGTTGCTGGATATGTCAGTGCTGATAATGAAGAGAAGCCATCTGAGTCGATTGAAAAAGATAGTCCATCAGAAAATGAAAAACCTGAATCCGTATCAGAAAAACCTGCGGTTAAGTCGGAAACGAGCGATGATGATGCGTCGATGCGCGTGTCGGCGGAAAATAATGAAATGGACAAACCGATGGATGATGAATGTTTGAATAATGAGAGTGCGTCGTCGGAAAATATTCCAAGCGCGAAAATAATCAAAGAAAATATCCCGCCGAAAATTAACGAAGAGTCGGAAGAGACCGAGGTGGCTAGTCAAATTAACTTGATGGACTCGGAAGACGTCGATGAAAAAGTAGATATGTCTTCTGAGAATCAGGCTCCGACTGTTGATAAAGAGGATGAATTGTCTATAAAGAAAGATAGCTATATAGAGACTGAAAATAATATAAACTCTGCACCGATTTTGGAAGATTCTACTCCAAGGGAAGGTTTGGCTGAGAAAGTTATTTCTAATGAGTTAAATTCCTCGCCTGTGCGTGATTTTGTTCAAGTCAATAATGAAATTAATATGGCGATGGATGACAATAATAATGCGCCAGTTGAGATGGGGTTGAGTGGTGAGGCTGCATGTAAAAGAACTGAATCTGTTGAGTTGATAGAGAATAAGAAGGATTCGCCAATTTTACCGCAACGCAATTTTAAAGAGCATGAAGTATGTTTCGAAGATTCAGAGAATATTGCTATGGACGAAGATTTTGACAATTGTATGGTCGTGAATGAAACAGATAATATGGCGGATGATTTGGGTGATTGCGCAGAATTGGGCGAAGAAGTCACGCGTGAATCGGAAGAATTGCCGACTAATAAGCCTGAAGTAATAGGACAATTTATTCCCGATGATGAAATCGATCAGAATAATATTGTCGATAAGGTTTTGAAAAAAGTCGCGGAAAAAACTGAATTGGCTGAAGAATGCGGTGAATCGATTGTTGCAGATGATTGCGATGAGGTAAAATGCTCTGTAAAAATTGAAGAATCAAGCGATTATTGTGATGACATTGATAATGTTTTGAAAGAGGATTTAAATGCTCCAGTTTTTCAAGAAATTCCTGTTTCGTCAGATAATTCATCGGAGGAAAAAGCTAATTATAATTGTGACGAAGATGATGCCAATGATACAAATATGTCTGGCGTTTATCCGGGGGTTTGGGCTGATGATAGTCCGTTGAATCCGGAAGATGATAAGACTTCGAACGTTAGTTATAATTTTAGCGTACTTTCTCAACTGATAACATTAGTTGGTTCGTTGGCGGTTAGAATCGTCTTCAAGAAACAAGAAGAATTGTGCAAATAGATATATAATAAGCGTATGAATGATAAAGACTCTAGTTTTCAAAATATAATAAGTATCTTAGGTTTGGTCGCTGCATTTATAGCGGCTATGGTTCCTTTATTTAGCCAATCGGAGCTGAGTAAATATTTTATTAGCACATCTTTTGTTGCACCAATAACTATACTTACCATCATAATAGGAATTCCTCTGTCGTGGAACATCATAGAGAACCATAAAATAATTATGATTCCTGTAAAAAAGAGAGGCTCCGTGTATCCTTGGTATGTAAAAACACATCATATTGTATGGGCATTGATTGTGTTAGCTACCATCTTGCTTATATTATTTTTTGTTGCACGAGAATTACAATGGCAACCTTATGTCCAATACATTGCATATCCAGTATTTTTCTTAAGAATCTTTGCTACTTTTTCTTTACTGCTTGCTTCAGCTATGGGGCGTTTAGAATATGAGAATGGAAAAATTATGGTGCCGTATAAAATACTAAAGACGCTAGAAGCTAATGGGTTAATTAATCCAAAAATAAAAGTTATTGAGAATATTAAAATTGACGATGACGAATATATTAGAAGCAATTTCGGTATATCTAGCGATTTTACGGGGGTAAGATTGGTTACGGTTGAGGTTGATTCTCGTAAGATTTCGGCTATATTTACGGGAGACCTATCTCAACTATTACGCAAGCTTGAGCCATCTAGTGATAATCATAGAGAGAACAATTAATAAGTTACAGAAATAAGAATTGTCTTGATTATGAAAATCTCCGTACGCATTAAACCAAACTCTCGTCATCGTGAGGAAGTT
>UNSM01000023.1 GCA_900555425.1 Candidatus Saccharimonadota bacterium
AGGGCTAGCCTTAATCAAGCAGGAGGATATTTATGATTAACCTTCTCCCTCCTCAAGAAAAAAAGCAAATCAGCGCTGGACGAGTAAATGTCATCTTAAGACGATACTGCATCATATCATTGATATTTGCAGGTTTGCTATTCTTAACTATTGGCGGATTTTATCTATTCTTAGAAAATAGCCGCACCTCAGCTCAAGCCAACATCGACGAAGGAAATGCTAAGCTTGCTCAATATCAATCGACGCAAAAAGAAGTTAGCGAGTTCAAGAAAGACCTTGATTCAGCTAAGGCGATCATTAGCAACGAGGCCCATTACTCTACAATTATCCCAAAAATTGCACAATACATCCCATCGGGCATGGTTTTGGATTCTCTAACACTAGACACTTCAGCGTTAGATAAACCATTGTCATTAACAGCTCTCGGAAAGAATAGGGACGACGCCATCCGAATAAAAACTAGTTTAGAAAAATCAGAAATATTTAGTAACGTTCACTTGGAGACTGTTGTTTATAGCGATGGAAACCAATCGTCAGACAAACCTGCGGATTATCCAATCACTATAACAATTAGCGTTACACCAAAGCCAGAGGTCTTAAAGCAATGAAAAAAGTTCTAAATGCCAGCATCGCGCGAATTGTCCTGTCGTTATTATTGCTCATAATATTATCAGCAATGGTAGGGCTAGTTATTTTCGCCTATTCATTCTTAAGTAAAACATCAGAAGAAGTTGGAAAAATGCAAACAGAAGCAATTGCAGTTGATGCAAAAATACAAAGTTTGCTAGCGTCAAAATCTCAGCTCGACCGCAATTCCGACACAGTTAAAAAAGCAAAGAATATCGTCTCAGAGTCGAAACTTTATCAATATCAGAATCAGATCATCCAGGATTTAAATACCTACGCTGACCGCACCGGCATTCTGATTAAAGCTTTCTCTTTCCAAAACGAACCAACAACTTCTACTAAGACAGCGACATCTAGCAAGCGGACATCCACCAGTCCTACTGGAGTGAAAAGCACTTTTGTATCAATTCAATTGGGAGATCATATAGATTACACGAAATTCCTACATTTCCTTAGTCTTATTGAAAAAAATGTCACCCGAATGCAGCTTTTAGGCGTGTCAATTTCCAGAGGCGCAAATAATCATGAAATATCAATCCAATCACTTGAAGTAAAGGTTTATACACGATGAGTCCATCAATATCAGAACAACTCGAGCCAATCGTAAAATCATTATCCAAATTCCTGTGGCGATTTCATGTGATAATATATAGCGTTGTCGTAATCGGAGGCGTAGCAATCGCGATATTTCTTTTGAGCGGACTTTTAGCGGTTCCTACCGAAGAACCACAAACTGCATCAATAAGCTTCGATCAAAAAACCATGCAAATTATTAAAGACTTCCGACCGTCAACTTCAGCAAACGACTCGTTTAGTCTGCCAGCTGGTCGCTCCAATCCGTTTGCCGAATAGAACACAACCGTTTATAATATAGTTATGCTTATATCCGCAGATCGCTTTCTTGATATTCCCGTCATGAGTCTTCAGACGGGCTCCGAACTGGCACGAACATCGCGGGAAATTATCAATCCGAAGAATCTATCTATAATCGCATATGAGCTTGAGGGGCGACTTTTGGACCAACATCCTAGTTTACTTCGCATTGACGACGTCAGGGAGATTGGGCCACTCGGTATGATTATCGATTCAACCGATGAGATCATAGGCATTGATGATGTGATTACTATAAAAGAAATTTATGACATCAATTTTACATTAAAAGACAAGTTGGTTATTGATGAAAAAAATAAGAAAATCGGAAAAGTTATCGGATATACGTTGGCGGCTGGGAATTTTATTATACAACAACTCCGAATTCGGCGACCGTTCTTGAAAAGTTTTGGCGACACAGAGCTACTTATTCATCGTTCTCAGATTATAAAAGTAACCGATGATAAAATAATTGTAAAATCAGCAACTATCTCACACGTAGCCGAAAAAACACCTATTCCGCAGATAAATTCATACGAAAATCCATTCCGCAAGCAGCCTCGTCCGCAACCAGAATCTACAAAAGTTGATTAATCATTTGGGTTTTCAAGAGCCTTCTTAATGTCGTCGTAAGAAAAACCCTGCCTAGCCAAATATTGCATTAACTTCTGCTGATCGCTATATCGATAACGTTTTTTAGCGATAACCTTCCGCAATTCCTCGTCGTCGGAGCGAATATTCTCTTTAACTAACGACTCAATCGTTGCATTATCAATTCCCTTTTGTGCCAACTCCAACTTCAAACGACGAATACTAGCGCCTTTTTTCATGAACCGTTGCTCGAACCAAAATCGAGCAAATTTTTCATCGTCCAAATATTTTTTCTCAATAAGACGATCCAAGACGCGCTCAGCAATCTCCGGTTTTACTCCAGAACGTTCAATAATTTTTCCAGTTTTCGCTGAACGTCGACGAGTGGCTAGTGTTTTCCGACGCAGATAATAATCGCGCACTTCTTTGATGGCTCGCGGACGCATTAAACAGTATTCTATAGACCTAGCATACAACTTACCAAACTGGCTATCGTCTTCTAGTTTCGAAATTTCCTCTTCCGTATATTCGCGACCAATCTTAATGCCTAGCTCGCCGACCTGAAATACGTCCAAGCTAAAACGATATTTCCCGTCAACGCTTACATTGACACGATTTTTATCACGAGCCTGAAGAGAAATATCGGTGATTTTCATAAAACTATTATAGCGCTAAAACTATACGCTAGCTACCGGTGGACTATTCGACCACCTCAACCACTTTGCCATGCATGCCGTTATAGCAAGCAGCAGCACGCGGCTTAGTAATAACCGGCAGTTGGCGCGGAATGGCGCTCATATCGACATCGCCAAGCGTACCAGCCTCGACAATGCCAAGCGTAATGTGTGGACGAAATCCATCGATATCCAGCCCTGGATGAATATCATCCAGCATTTCAAGCAACTTCCGACGCACTTCAACCATCCAGGAAGTTTTCTGTACACGCAACTCAACACAAACACAGTTACCGGCTTCATCTGGCAAGAAGTTGACGCCGTCAAGCACCAGCTTGTCTAGGGACGGCAGCGCGGCGGCAGCTAACTTGAGACGCGGTATATCCTGCTCAGTTACATTAATCAGCGTTGCGTGTGGAATAAACTCACCGAAATCAAGGTTCATTTTTTCTGACAGCTCTCGAAGGTAAGCGGTCTGCTCGTCATCAAAAATAAGATTAACTGACGCCATGTGGTGTTCGGCCGAATATCTGGACTCTACTGCTCGCATTACTTTTCCTCCTCCTTCACTTTATCGCGCACTTTCTGATCAATTTCCGCCAAAACCTCAGGATTTTCCTTCAAGTAATTCTTCGTCTTATCGCGCCCTTGACCAATCGTTTCGCCGTTATATTTATAAAACGCACCCGACTTTTCAACTATACCGTGCGTTGCCGCCAAGTCCAGAATGTCGCCAGTTTTACTAATTCCCTCGTTGTACATAATGTCAAATTCAGCCACGCGGAACGGCGGTGCGATCTTATTTTTCACGACCTTAATTTTCGTGCGGTTACCGATAATATCATCACCAACTTTAATCTGACCAATTCGACGAATGTCAATTCGCTGCGACGCATAAAACTTCAACGCATTACCGCCAGTTGTCGTTTCAGGATTACCAAACATCACGCCAATTTTCATACGAATCTGATTGATAAAGATCACCGTGGCTTTTGATTTATTGATAATTCCCGTCAATTTACGTAGAGCCTGACTCATCAATCGAGCCTGAAGACCCATATGAGAATCACCCATATCGCCATCAATTTCAGCCTGTGGCGTCAAAGCGGCCACCGAGTCGACTATCACCAAATCCACCGCATTCGAACGAACCAACGTTTCCGTAATTTCCAATGCTTGCTCGCCGTTATCCGGCTGAGAAACCAACAAATTTTCCGTATCCACACCCAGACGCTTAGCGTATGCTGGATCAAGCGCGTGCTCGGCGTCAATAAACGCTGCTGTTCCACCCTGTTTCTGGATCTCTGCAATAGCGTGAAGCGTCAATGTTGTCTTACCCGAGCTTTCTGGACCATAGATTTCTATGATACGACCTTTTGGATATCCGCCGCCGAGCGCCAAATCCAAGCTCAAAGCGCCAGAAGGAATTACTTCAACATCGACTTTGTGAGCCTCGCCCAATTTCATAATAGATCCGTCGCCAAACTGCTTGGTGATTTGATCCATTGCTAGACCAAGTGCCTTAAGTTTGCCTTCGTCAACTTTTTTATCCGATGCCTGACTTGACTTTTCTGGATTTACTGTTTTACTGTCTGATTTTGCCATAGCATTCCCTCCTTAGTTACTTCCTTTATTATACCGATTTGTTGCAAGATTTGCTATAATTACATTCATGAATAAGCGAAACGGTTTCACTATTATTGAACTTTTGGTTGTAGCGACTTTCTTGATTATCATCGCAATCTTAGGTTTCTCACAATATACAAAATTGACCAACGAATCAAACAACGCCAAAAAACGCACCGCGATTAACGCCATGCATTATAGCCTGGAAGAAGGTTTTTACGTTAAAAATGGCTATTACCCAGAGAAGTTAGAAGAAGGTACGCTTCCGACTATGGATCCCGCGTTGCTAAAAGATCCGCAAGGTAAGAAAATTGGCGAAAAAGACAGCAGCTATCGTTATGAATCTTCAAATTGTAATGACGGAAAATGTAAGTCATATAAACTCGTTGCGACGCTTGTCGATGAAGATGACTACGTAAAAGAAAGTCGCCATAAATAATTAGCTAATCATCACAAACAGGGCGGCCATTCTTAAAGTCTTCAATGGCATTATTGATTATCGCAATTTGCTTGCGTGGATTTGCCACAAAATGGAATATATATGTCGTTTCTTCACCTTCGGTGCTGAGACGAATCGTGCCATAATTGAAAAGAGTCTGAATAATGCCTGATTGGAGGAAGCTTGCATCTTCAATACTGCCTAAGCTCACCGTTTGCTCATGCCTATAAAATAAGCTACCCTGGATTTCCTGAATCACACTTTCGTTGGTCATGTAAAAGTGATTTTGCAAATATATCCACAAGGACACCGCACCACCAAGCGCAACCAGCCCAATAAGCAACATTGCCACGCCAAACACATCGGTTAGTGACGGCATTGGCGAAATAATCGAATCTCGAGCAATTGACGGATAAAACATCACAAACACCATGATCATCACCACCAAGAAAACCGAAATTCCTGTTGGAATAAGCATACCAATCGGATGGCGTTTAATATCCAAAATAATGTATTCGCCTTCGCTCAAATTGAGATTCGGGTATTGCTGAACTGATTTTTCATGCTTTTGCTTCAAGTCATCGCTAATAGTAAACGGCTTCGGGTCAATATCTCGCGCAACATGTACGACTTGCGGTTCATTAGCATATTGACTACGCAATCGCGGATCAAAATTCTCCCCATCAATAATTTCCGGTTTTGCCGTCACATAAGAATTCGTCTGCGCCACAACCGGAGCTGGACGACCAGTCTGCGGCGGATGATGGTATAGTGGTCGACCATCAGCGTCATACGCAACAGGCTGCGTTAAATCTTCTGACGAGGATGTTTGTGGATTCATGCCTATATTATAGCACGACAGAACTTAAGATAGCCTTGTTTTTCGGCGATAAACTTTTATAACTATTGTTACTACGCTGATTGCAACCATTCCAACAGCCGCAGCAATACCAAACCACGATGATCCATCCCTATTATCTTTGTTATCTGAGCTTTCCCCGATTCCATCTCATTAACGCTACTATTCTCCTGAAGTTTTACGTCTTTACCATCAGAATCCATGGTAGCTATTTTCTTGTTATTACCACCGTTTACTTTATTACTCGAAGCGACGTCAGCAGGCTTACGATTTGTATTTTCTTTTTTACTATCATCTTTCTTTGCTTGATTCTTTTCATACTCTAGCATCTGATAATATCCATATTCTTCCAAATATCCCGGATCAGAATCACAAGCATCACCAATTCCATCCTTGTCATAATCAGCTTGATCTGGATTTGCTGCATCTGGACAATTATCAAATTCCCGTTCGTGTTCATCGCCGTCATCGCTAACCGTCAAAGTTGTCGTTGCTACGTTCGTCAGTCCAGAACTATCAGTCACCCTAAGTGTTAACAACCCAGAAAACTCCTTAGCAAACGTATAATTGACAAAAGGCTTATCTGTCGTCACATCATACACGCCGTCTTGATCAATATCCCATTCATATTTCACGATTTTACCATTTGCCGAATAAGAACCAGCGCCATCCAATTCTAATGTATCACCAATTTTCGCCACATATTGACGATTTATCCAGGCATTTGGTTTGTTTGTCACATTTTCAACTGACGTATTAACCTGATCAACGATCTTATTGCTATCATCGGCTTGTAAATATGCGCCGCCCGTTCTTTCAGCCAAAGACATCACAGGCGCCATCGCAACAGTACGAGAAGTGTCAATAATATATATTTGAGCCGGATCAACGGCATAAGCAGCATCAACGATAGATTGTTCGGTTAGCTCAGTGACTGGTTCTGGATCCTTGGCTGGAGCGTCACCAATCACAATCATAATCTTTTTTACTCCCGCTCGCCACTGTAGATTCAGCCCCGCCTTAATGCCAGAATAAACAGATTCTTCATCATCGCCGCCATTACCGAGTTGAATAGAATTGACAGCCTTATTAAACACCTCGGCACTACTCGTAAAATCTGTCTCAATTTTGGACGGATAGTCTCCCGAGCTTCCGCCACAACACGGATGATCTTGATAAGTAACCAGCGCAAATCTAGCACTCTTCGTTTTCGAACTGATCGACTCAACTATATTTCGAATGTTATTTCTAACAGCACTAATTGAACTACGCATCGAGCCAGTCGTGTCAATAACAAATACTACATCAATATCGCCATTGGTTTTCGTTATTGGTTTCACTAAATTTGGCAGTGGTACTTTTTCGCGAAGCGCTGACATGTAATTGCTATGCCCAAAGAAGTTTGGATGATACCACGAACTCATATTGAACACATTTGGTTCAAGGAATTCATGAATCCAACGATCGTGATTCTTCTTAAATATTGAGGCGTCTGGCTCATGTCCAGAAAACCGCTTTGGCAAACTATCAATAAAAATCACTTTCTCTTTACCGAGGCTTTTATTATATTCCTCAACCACCTTTTTCTGGCGTAAATTACCTTCCAGCCCTAACTTTCGCACTTCGCTAGCAACCGAAAAATCGGATAGTTTCTCGCCATTATCAAGTGCTAGTAGCGGGTATCCTAAGAGAACTATTTTCGCGTCTGGACGTAAACGAGAATTAAGCGATAATAGAATGGTTTTCGTTCTATCTTCTAATTTATCCAGCAGATTCCTGGCGTCGTTAATTTTTGTTTTGCAATCTGAAGCAGATCTTATCACAGCAGTAAAACAAGACTTAACAATGCCGTCAAAATCCAAATCATTTCCACCAATCGTCATCATTACCATATCCGTGCTGCGATCCACGCTATCAAGTTGTCGTCGAATCGTATAATTACATCTTATATTGACTCTTTTCTGATTTTTTCCGCGCTTAGAGCCAATCGCACTACTTATGATCCTATAAGCAACTTTTAAGTCATTATTCGGTTTAATATTGCAAATATCCCTGTCTTCTGCATATTTAATAATCTGTTCATTCGTCGCTAGCTTGCCCAGATCATCACTAATCGTTTTTACGACACTACCCGCACTCTTATCCTCCAAGAAGTCATTAATTTTAGCTCCAGAACAGGCGCGATTTATAAGCGTTACTGACAGTCCGTTATTACTTAGCCATCTTTTATACATTTCCGCCCAGTTATTACTGTTGCGATGACAGACAGCAGGACCATATTCATACCCATCAGCACCATTTCCGGCCGAATAAGAATCGCCTAGTAATGTAATCGTAAGTTTCTTTCCTGCGTAATTATAAGGAACAACTTCGCCTTGGGCCGACTGTTGTATAAAAAGCCCAGAAATAATAGCCACAAAGAAAGATAATATAATAACTCTAATTTTCATATTAGTTGCCCAAGCCTTCTACTGATACATATACTACTTTTCCGTCACCTATTCCCACGCTGACCTGATATTTCCTACCCTCTATATCTTTATATCCTACAAAATATTCCGCCCCAGCCCTCTCTTTGTCTAGCTTCCAGCCAGAATCTTCAGCGTATCGTTGCAGTCTATTTAACAAATCACTCGCCGGCTCATTCTGAGGCATCTCATAATATCTATCAACTGATGGATATGTGCTCTTTTTTAAAAATCCGCGTTCTGTAGGTATGCGATGTCTTTCGCGTGACGATTTCAGCTTTAAGCCCAAAACGCCCTTTTCAGCCATTGGATCTCGTGCCATATTCCACACTTCCACATACGCCGGCAGCCAAGTTAAAAAATTGACCAGCCACAAACCAGCCAAAATTCCTATCAAAATTATAAATCGTCGTAGCCAGCGCCTGGCTTTAGAGTTCTTAACTGGTGATGTCGTTGCTTGTTTTTTGCCCATGGCGGCTCCTAGTTAAGTTTGTCTGGTTTTATTAAAGCACAAAAAGCCGAAGAATACGATAACTATTTTCCCAAATGTCGCTTTGCCTTAATCGTCACTCGACGACCACGCGGTGTGCGCTCAATAAAACCAATTTGTAGCAAATATGGTTCATAAAAATCCTCAATTGTTGTCGCTTCGTCGCCAGTCAACGCCGCAATTGTTGTTAATCCAACAGGATTATCGCCATAATTTTCCAGAATCGACTGTAATAAATTACGATCAGCCGGATCCAGGCCCAACTCGTCCACCTCCAACATTTCCAAAGCGTTGGTTGTAGTTTTTACATCAATTATTCCATCACCATTAACGTCGGCGTAGTCACGGACGCGTTTAAGAAGTCTATTGGCAATACGTGGCGTCAAGCGCGCTCGCGTCGACAATAGATCCGCCGCTTCACTTCGAATTGACGACTCCAAAATCTTCGCACTACGCGTCACAATTTTCGCAATATCCTCTGGCGTGTAAAATTCCAAACGATAAATATGCCCGAACCTATCACGCAAAGGTGCCGCCAAACTTCCGGTTCGCGTCGTCGCGCCAATCACCGTAAATCGCGGCAAATCCAATCGAATTGATCGCGCTGCCGGACCTTTTCCAATCACAATATCCAGCTTAAAATCTTCCATTGCGGAGTACAAAATTTCCTCCACTGATCGACCCAACCGATGAATCTCATCGATAAACAGAATATCGCCGTCCGATAAATTAGTCAGAATCGACGCCAAATCGCCCGCTTTTTCAATAGCCGGACCGCTGGTAATCCGCAGATTCGTACCCATTTCATTAGCAATAACCGTCGCCATAGTTGTTTTACCAAGCCCCGGCGGACCATATAATAGCACATGATCCAACGGCTCGCCGCGCTTTTTGGCTGCATCAATCGCCAAACGTAAATTTCTCTTCAATCTCTCTTGGCCAACATACTCAGCAAAACTCTGCGGGCGCAGACTCACCTCAATTCGCTGCTCTTCAGAATCATCATCATGCGAACTTGTATCAACTATTCTTTCAATTGCCATACACTAATTATAGCATTTATGGTATAGTATTAGTATCTACAATTAAACTAGGAGTTTA
>UNSM01000024.1 GCA_900555425.1 Candidatus Saccharimonadota bacterium
ACATCAAAAACTATCGCCATTATCTCAGGGTTTGTAGTGGTTCTTTCTCTATTCGTGGCTGTTACTTTTGGTATCGCTGAAGACAAAGAATAGACGACGGAAGACGTCGCTATTTAGATTAGTATTAATTAGAGTCTTAGTACTATACGCAAATTGATTGAAAAAGTATAGATAATATTATATAATATAAATATGTTATCCTCAGAAATGCGCGCATGCGGCATACTACATCAGGATCAGCCAAAGAGAAAACTGCGTACGGCAATAGAAAATACACCCAGCGGACAACTCCTCATAGCAAACAATACGCCGCTGAGTAGCGTCACTCGCGGTCAAAGATTAACATTTACTCCCGTTGAAGATTATTATACAGGACGACAGGACGCAACAAGTGGCATCATGTTCGGAAATATGTCAACAAATGACACAGAAATACCTGTAGCGATTAAGCATCATGACAATATCGCTTCTGCACTTTCAGAATTTTGTATTACACAACATCTTATTAGTGAAGGGCATATTAAACCATACCAACCACTAGGATTTTTATCAGACAGAGATTCTATATATACACTATCAGCATTCGAAGGCGATGTTGTGAGCTGTGACACGATTACCGACGGCACAGACAATCCTAAAAAAATACAAAAGGTTCTGCTTGTGGGAGCAGCGACACTCGCGAGGCTACATAAATCGGGAGTTGCACATGGCGACGCGCAAATTAAAAATACCGCATTCAGTGTAAAGACAGGAGAAGAGCGAGCAATAGATCTAACTTCCTCTTATTTTGACAAAAGTGGTCGCGGCATCATTGATGACATGCATTCGTATATAGATACATTACCTGACTACATTAGTCCAGTGCTAAACAATGAGTATATCGAGAAATATTTTATTGATCCATACTTATCTCTAGTCGCTGGTGCACTATCAAAAAAGCAACAGAATAGTGTTCGTCGCGTTACTAGTAATCTATGAGTAAATTTGTATAATACCGCACAATACCTTTCAATCTTCACGCCCAGTTTAAGACACAAAAAACAAAACCCCGACGATATCGATAGGGTCTTGTCCAATTATTTACGCTCTAAACCTAGCGTCGTCGCTTACGCCTATGAAGATCGGCAACCTTCAATCGCACCATATGACGATCGATAAGTTGCTTGGCTTTCTCACGTTCAACTTGATCACCAGCCTCATCACGCGCCTTAATGGCACGCTCCAGAGCCTTCTGAGTTTCCGCTTCGATGATATCGTCACCGTGATCAGCTTCATCAACCAGAATCTGCACCGACGAATAGTCAATTTTTACCACGCCACCAGAGATTGCGAAATATTCCAACTGATTGTCGGAGTCTTCTTTATGTCGACGCACGGTAATCACGCCATTCCTCGCGATAGTCACTAGCGGCTCATGGCTTGGGAAAACGGAAATTTCGCCGTCAGTAGTCGGAATTGACACCGAATAAACTTCTTCGTCAACCTTCGTACCGACAAGTGTGACTAATGACAATTTCATGACTATTTAGCTTTCTTCTCAGAATGTTTTTTAGCCTCGACAGCTTCAGCTTCAGCGTCGCGAGCAACTTGATCAGCCAGCGTACCCTGAACCATATAGAACCAGTTTTCAGGCTTATCATCGTATTTACCAGCCAAAATATCGGAAGCGTCGCGAATGGTATCTTCCAATTTAACGTAAACGCCTGGATTTCCAGTAAACTTCTCAGCCACATGGAACGGCTGCGCCAAGAATCGCTGAATACGACGAGCGCGAGCAACAATCTGCTTCTGATCGTCCGATAATTCTTCCATACCCAAAATAGCGATGATATCCTGAAGCTCTTTATATTGCTGCAAAATTCGCTGAACCTCACGCGCCACGCGGTAATGCTCTTCGCCGACAATTTCTGGATCAAGTGAGTTTGAGCTGGAGTCCAAAACGTCAACCGCTGGATAAATACCGATTTCCGTCAATGCACGGTTCATCACAATTGTAGCGTCAAGGTGAGCAAAGGTCGTCGCAGGAGCTGGGTCGGTCAAGTCGTCAGCTGGCACATAGACAGCCTGAACAGAGGTAATCGAGCCCTTCTTCGTTGAAGTAATTCGCTCTTGCAAAGCGCCCATTTCTTGCTGGAGGTTTGGCTGATAACCAACCGCACTTGGCAAACGACCAAGCAATGCCGACACCTCAGCACCAGCCTGAGTATAACGATAAATATTGTCGATAAATAGCAAGACATCTTTACCTTCGTCACGGAAAGCTTCAGCCATCGCCAGACCCGACAATGCCACGCGCAAACGTGCTCCAGGTGGCTCATTCATTTGCCCAAAGACTAGCGAAGTTTTGTCCAAAACGCCAGCTTCTTCCATTTCATAGTAAAGGTCGTTACCTTCACGAGTTCGCTCACCAACACCAGCAAAAACAGAGTTTCCAGAGTGGAACTTAGCGATATTGTTAATCAACTCAGTGATAAGAACAGTTTTACCGACACCAGCACCAGCAAATAGACCGGCCTTTCCACCCTTAGCAAGTGGCGCAATCAAGTCGACGACCTTAATTCCAGTTTCCAAAATCTCAGTCTTATTTGACTGCTCAGAAAGCGCCGGAGCAGGGCGGTGAATTGGGGCGGTTTTTCCCTTTGGTTGCGGCTTTTCGTCAATCGCTTCACCAACGACATTGAACATTCGTCCTTGAGTTTCCGCGCCGACTGGAACGGAAATTGGTGCGCCAGTCGCAACAACTTCTGCGCCACGACTCAATCCATCCGTCGAAGACAGGGCAATTGCTCGAACAGTGTGTTCGTCCAAGTGCTGAGCTACCTCCAACACCAAATTCTCATCGCCGTTCTTAACGTGCAACGCGTCGTAAATCGCTGGAAGTTCAACGTCTCGCGGAAACTCCACGTCAACGACCACGCCAACGATCTGAATAATTTTACCTAAATCTTTTGCCATCTTTTTCTCCTTTATCATTGTTCCATCGCCTCCACGCCGCCAGAAATTTCAGCAAGTTCCTGAGTAATCGCCCCTTGACGAGCCTTATTCATAGCTAGCGTCAAATCGTCAACCAAATCGCTAGCATTATCCGTAGCATTTTTCATCGCCATCATACGCATAGAATGTTCACTGGCGCGAGCATCAAGCAACGCCTGCAATAGTCGCGCGCCGACCAAACGATACGCCACCGCATCCAAAACCTCTGGAATGCTCGGCTCATATTTGGCGTCAGAAATCGTGTTAGAAACTTCACTCGGATCAACCAAGATTTTCGTTCCTGCTGGCAATAATCTGTCCAATTCCGCAGTCTGAACCATGCTATTGACAAAACGCGTATAAACAAGCGTAACTGCATCAACTTCGCCATTTTCAAACATATTTACTGCCGTATTCAAAATCGTATGGAACGTCAATCCAGACGGCTGATCTGGCAGATCTTCATACGTACCGATGATTTTCGTATCTTTAAGACGCGTTGCGAATTGCGAAGCTCGCCGACCAATCGTCAAAGTCAAGTTCTCAATTCCGCGCTCGTCATCACGCTTTAATAGCTCCAAATATTTCTTCAAAACGTTGGTGTTGTATGCGCCAGCCAGACCCTTGTCGCTGGCCACCACGATAATCAATCGCTTATTTATCTTTCGCCTAACGAACAGCGGGTGATTGTCGGTTGCGCCTTGGCTCGCCAAATAAGACAGCAATTCTTCCGCCGCAATCGTGTACGGTGCAGAAGCTTTGTCCGCCTCTTGAGCGCGACGCATTTTACTAGCCGCCACCAATTGCATAGCCTTGGTGATCTGCTTAGTTGAGTCCACCGAACGAATGCGATTTTTCAGCGCGCGAGTGCTCGGCATGAATTACTCCTCAAATCCTTTCGCTATTTCTTTCGTAGCTTCGTCAATCAATTTCAATTGCTCATCCGAAGGCTTGTCGCCCTTGTTTAGCTCACGCATAGCATCTTTAGAATTTTTCCAGAGATAAGTCAATAGGGCAGACTGTGCGTCCTTAATCTTAGAAACTGGAACATCGTCAAACATACCGCCAGTCACCGCGTGAATACTGACAAATTGCTCCCAAACGCTCATTGGCTGATATTGCGGCTGCTTCAAAAGTTCAGTGAGTCGCTGACCGCGATCAATTTGAGCCTTTGTCGCATCGTCAAGATCTGAGCCGAATTGAGCAAATGATGCCAATTCGCGGAACTGAGAAAGACCAAGCTTCAAGTTTCCGCCGACAGATTTAACGGCTTTCGTCTGAGCTGCGCCACCAACACGAGAAACTGATAGACCGGCTGAGATGGCTGGGCGAATGCCTTGATAGAACAAGTCGGTTTCTAGGAAAATCTGACCATCGGTAATAGAAATCACGTTAGTCGGAATGTAAGCGGAAATGTCGCCAGCTTGCGTTTCAATAATTGGCAGAGCCGTCAAGCTTCCCGCGCCAAGTTCATCTGACAATTTAGCCGAGCGCTCCAATAGTCGTGAGTGCAAATAGAAGACGTCACCTGGGTAAGCTTCGCGTCCTGGTGGACGGCGCAACAATAGCGACATCTGTCGATAAGCCACCGCGTGCTTTGTCAAATCGTCATAAATCATCAATGCGTGACCACCGTTATCGCGGAAATATTCACCCATGGCCGTACCAGCGTAAGGCGCCAAGTAAAGCAGAGAAGCTGCGTCAGACGGGCTGGTTGCGACGATAATCGTCTGATCCATCACGCCTTCTTCTTTCAATCGGTCGACCAATCTGGCAATCTTCGACAATTTCTGACCAATCGCCACATAAACATTCACCACGCCAGTTTTTTGACGAGCTTGGTTGATCATCGTATCGATAGCAATTGCCGTCTTACCAGTTTGACGGTCACCAATGATAAGCTCACGCTGACCACGACCGATCGGGAACATCGCGTCAATCGACATAATACCAGTCATCAGAGGTTCGTGAACCGACTTACGACCCATCACGCCGATGGCAGGACGTTCAATCAAACCACGTTTCTTCGTCTTAATCTCTGGGCCATCGTCAAGAGGTCGACCTAGCGGATCAACCACTCGCCCTAATAGTTCTTCGCCGACAGGAACGTCTAGCACCGAACCTTTGCGGCGAACGCTAGCGCCAGCCTTAACCTTATCTTCACCGCCAAGAATCACCGCACCAATTTCATCTTCCATCAAGTTCAAAGCAAACGCCTCAACTGTACCGCCGTCAGTTTCAATTTCCAGCACTTCGCTATAGCCAGCACTACTTAAGCCATGCACCCAAGCCACGCCGTCACCAACGCGAATAACCACGCCGGCATCTTCCAAACCTTCTGTCGCCTCCAACTGCGCGATTTTTTCCCGCAGGCTTTTGGCTAATTCTGTCACATCAATCTTGCTCATTTTTCCTCCTAGATTTTCTTCGCCCGCAAGTCGTTTAACTTCTTCGAAACCGTTGCGTCCAGTGTTGCGGTCGGCGTTTGTAGCTTAAATCCGCCAATCAACGTCGGGTCAATTGATTCTCTTAGCGACACTTTTGGCTTGCTATTTTTACCGCTCGCCGCAGTCGCCAGAAATTGCTCTATTTTACGCCTTGTGTTGTCATCGAGCGCTCTCGCACTCTCGACCGACGCTACAATTTCACCGTTCTCAGCCAATTCTGCCTCAATGTCTCGCACCAACAAATCAACTTCACGTTCGTGCTTTTCGTAAATCAAAAGACCAGCAATTTCTTCCAACACCGCGTCATTGCCAGCTAAAATTTGTTCAGCTGCGTACTTTGCCAACTTTCTCCTGGACACTAATCTCATCTATTCAGCCTCCTCAAGCGCTTCCGAAATCAGCTTTGTATCTTTCTTCGCATCAATTTTCTCGCCTAAAACCTTGCCAGTCGCTTCAGCCACCAACTCTAATGTCGAATTGTGTAAGTCTTTCTTAGCGTTTTCAATTTCTTGAGCAATCGTATTATGCGCTTCTTTAATCAAAGCTTCAGATTTGGCAGTCGCTTTTTTAGCCGCTTCTTCAACAACTTCGGTCGCTTCTTCTCGAGCAGACGCCACGATGTCGCTAGCTTGCGCTCGCGCTTTTCGCATCATTTCAGCGGTCATTTCTTCGGCTCGATCGGCATTTTCCTTGGCAGATTTTGCTGCCGCGTCAGCCGCTTTCAGGTCCTTTTCTCGCTTGACGAGCATTTCCATCATTGGCGGATAAACAAACTTGCGAAGAACAAATAGCAAGATTAAAAATGCTACCGTCTGAAACGCCAACAGCGCCCAATCAATACCTAGCGAATCAAACAAACCAGCTTTTTCCGATGCGCCAGAATTGGCAAATTGTGTTAATATTTTCTCCACAATTTACTCCCGAAAACTACATAACTTTGCCGACGATTGCTGCGACGAAACCGATAATAGCAATAGCGTCGATGAATGAAATACCCAAGATCATCATTGTGCGTAGGTCGTTGATTTTTTCTGGGTTACGACCAGCTGCGTTCATAGCTGCTGCACCAACGATTGCGGCACCGATTGCTGCAAATGCTGCTGGGATTGCGTAGGTAAGTGCAAATGATAATGCTTCCATTGTTAATATTCTCCTTTTAGTTAATTATTACCTAATTTAATCACTCTCTGATATCGCTAATTTATTAGCTTCAGCAGAGGAGTGAACTTCATCAATTGGCTCGTGTGAATCATGGTGAGCCAACCCCAGGGAAATAAACACAGTTGATAGCATAAAGAAAATATACGCCTGAATACCACCAATAAACAATTCAAAGAAATAGAACGGCTGCAGAGCTACAGGCGACAAAAACTTTGTCATATAAGCGATGATCGCCAAGAGAATTTCGCCAGCCAAAACGTTACCAAATAGACGGAAACTCAGTCCCAGCATTCGCGAAAACTCAGCCACCAACTCCAAAATGCCGACAAATGACATAATTGGATCACGCAGCGGGTTAACGAAATATCGCCCCAAATTACCCTTAAAGCCCAAGTACTTAAACGCGTAAATCTGAGCCGCGACAATCGTTACAATTGCCAAGCCAAAAGTCATATTAAGATCAGCCACGCCACCGCGAAACAGAGGAGTGTGATGCTCGCCGATAGTAATTGGACCAACGATCGGCAGAAGCCCCAGCCAGTACTGCGCAACGATAAAGAAAAACAACGTAATACAAAGCGGAGCAACTTTACGCGCCCATTTTTGGTCTGGAATGACTTGGCAAACTGTATTATAAAGTCCGTCGAACGTCCACTGAATTAGCCTCGTGATAAAATTATGTTTCTTTTTACCTAAAACCGCCGCACGAGTACGGAACATTGCCCATACCAGCGCAATTAACCCCAAAAACCCAACCAAGTGCGAATTCGTAATAGATACGCCAGCGATATTGAGAACTTCATCAACTTTTACTGAAATATGCGGACCAGCGCTTGCCATATAATCGATCATTTCTTCAACTCCTGCTGTTTAATTTTAGCAATTTGCAAAGCTACGAGAATCACCGAGATAATCGCGCCAGAAATAATTCCAGCAAGCAACCATCTCATCTTCATTCCGCTGACATTATCCAGCCACAATCCCAACAAAGTCAAACCAATTGTTGGTAAAAACATTCGCCACATTGTACCAATCATCGTCCTTGCTAGAATCATCATCGCACCAGAATCGCCTGTATCATTAGCCGAAATGTCAGTTTCTTTTACCATTACTTTCCACTATATCAATCTGTTATACTATTTTGCAAGATGCCGCGACGAAATTATTCAAAAAATAGTCAAAAAACCCAAAAAACATCATTGATGTCAATTTCAGGGTTGACTAATTGCCAGAAAAAACGTCGCTTCTCAACAGAGATAAAAGCCCGCCAAGCAGCAGAAATCCAAGAATTAGCAAACCCGAATTTGTCGATTGATATATATCACTGCGAATGGTGTAAAAATTGGCATTTGACGTCGAAGAATTCTAAATAGACGTAACCGTTATGTTATAATTGGAAGTGTTATTAAATAGGGGAATATATGAGCGAAGACACAACTAACAACCATCAAGACACAAAAGTTGTCGTGTACAACACTAGCTGGTGTGCGTTTTGCCACACGGAAATGGAATGGCTGAAGAAGCTGGGAATTGATTTTGTTTCCAAAGATATCGAGGCTGATCCTGGCGCAAAAGAGGAATTGCTAAATAAAAATGGTGGCAATTTCCAAGGCGTGCCAGTAACGGATATTAACGGGGAATTAGTGCTTGGTTTTGATCGACCAAAACTACAAGATTTACTACGAAAAAACGGCTTACTAGCCGACTAATTTTCTTAAAAACGATTCAAGATTTTCCGTCAAATTCTGGCGGAAAATTTTTATTCTGCGCCAATTTGCACAACTTTGCCGCCAAGTTTTTCGCGGAAATAATTATCGTGGCTGACGTAAAGAATCGCGCCGGAATACTTGACCAACGCCGTTTCCAGCTCTTCGATGCTCGGCAAATCCAAATGGTTCGTCGGCTCGTCCAGAACTAGCAGTTGCGGGTCGTTCGCCAGCATAGCAATAATCTGAAAACGCGCCTTTTGACCGCCAGACAAGCGAGCCAGCGGCGTCATCCGATCAGCGTCCGTGAATAAATAGTCAGCCAAAAGCTGCCGAATTTTCGTATCAGAAATCGACAAATCGCGACTCATATACAATTTTTCAATCGCTTTTTCTAGCGGATCAGACAAATATCGCTCGTCAATTTCTTGCTCATAAACACCAATTCGAACCTGCGGATCAAGGAAAATATCGCCAGAATAAAGAACAGGACCGCCGTCAAAACTCTTGCCCGACGCCAGAATCATCCGAATCAACGTAGTTTTACCGGCGCCATTGCGACCTCTAATTTCAATCGCTTCACCTTCACGCAAATCAATATTCACGTCCTCAAACAATATCCGCTCACCAATCCCAACCGCCACATTTTCCGCACGAACCAACACATGCTGACTGCGACTGGAAGCATCTTTCATACTCAGGCGAATATTACGCGATTTGAACTTTCCGTAACGCTCAGCGGATTTATAATCCAATTGACTAGCAGATTCTTTGTCAATCCAAAACGTCGGCTTTTCCATTTCCGATAGTTCCGCCAGCTCCGCCCGCGCCTCGTTCTCCAGTCGCTTAAATTTCTGAATCGTGCCAGGATTACGCGACTTTTCCTTAAGCCTTTGATAGTCCAAAACTTTTTGTTTCAGGTTAACAATTCGCTTCTCAATCTGCTCAAAATTGTTCATTCCAGCTGTCGTCGCTTGCGCATTCTGCTTCAAATACGCGTCGTAATTTCCGCGATAGCTTACCGCTTGACCGTCCTTAATCTCAACTATTCGATCAACTTGCCCAAGCACATCGCGGTCGTGTGTAATTATCAACATCGCTTGATGTGGCTGCGAATTCATCCAGTCAATAAACTGCTGTTTCGCAACGTAATCCATGTGGTTGGTCGGCTCGTCAATCAGCGCCAAATGCGCCTCCGAGTGCATAATTTTAACAATTTCCACCAGCCTTTTTTGACCGCCAGACAGGGAAGAAATCTTCCG
>UNSM01000025.1 GCA_900555425.1 Candidatus Saccharimonadota bacterium
CCATTATGCATCGCGCCAAACATATACAACGCACCCGTCGCAATCAGTAACATCGGGAGAGTCATTTTCTCAAGCCACGAACGATTGTCCAATTCCTTATTAACTCGATGAAGTCCCTTTAAATCATCGACCGCAGTTTTCACAATCTTCACGCGACTATCAGTATCTTCAATCCAAGTAACGGGTTGCTCATAAATCGGCACGCCTGCGCGCTCCGTTTTAATCAAAAGTTCAGTGTCAAAGAACCATTCATTGTCCTTAATTTCTGGCAAAAATCTCTTCGCCACGTCGCGACGAATTGCCTTAAATCCACACTGCGCATCGCTAAATTTGGTTCGCGACGTCAATTTGATAATCTTGTTATAACACCGTGAAATAAACTCCCGCTTAAAACCGCGGCTGGTCTTTGATTTTTTCGTCAATCGAGAACCAATCGCCACGCCAGCTTCGCCCGCCACAAGCGGCTGAATCATCGGCAGAAAATCATCCAAGCTGGTGGACAAATCGACATCCATATATGTCAGGATATCCGCCTGACTGCTTTGCCAGACTTGCTTTAATGCTCGCCCGCGACCGCGTTTAGCCAACCGCACGACACGAACTGATTGATGATTTTGCGCCAAGTTTTTTGCTATTTTTAAGGTGTTATCTTGGCTGCCATTATCTGCAATTGTTATTTGATAACGATATGGCAAATTTTTCATCATGTATTCGTCAAGCGTTTCAATGCTGCTTTGAAGAATTTTCTCCTCGTTCAGCACCGGCACGACTATATCGACAAATGGATTAGCTATCGCCCGAAACGGCGATGGACTAGAATCTGACGTAATAAGTCGCGACCTAGCCAATGGTTGGGGTGTGGTTATTGCTCTCATGCAAACCACTATAAACAAGCGTTCTGTAAAAATGCTTTAAGACGTCTGCAAATATATCAGAATACCTACATACCATCAAAAACCAATAAAATCGCATCGCCATATACGTTGTTGACGCCCAGTTTTATAAACCTCATCAAATCATCTATCTGCTTAACGATGCCAACCTCTTGTCGCTCTTCCGCTAACTTTCGTATCTCTGGCAATTCATTTTTTACCAGCCGAACATATGAGTAGCCGTCTACAGCGGTATGTCCATAAAGATCAATATGCGCAATCACTGGAAATCGCCGCTCAAAATTTTCAGCACTCTCCGCTAAACTACTGGCAAAGTTAAAAATATCCTTTAAATCATTACTCCTTGGGCTGCTCTTAAAATTATCCCGTAAACATTGACTAGAAAGAAATCTAGCCGACATGCCATCGCAATAAGTGTTATTCATAATCATTATTGTCTCACCTATTCCGCGTTATTAGAAATATATAACTACAAAAACAATAAAAAAGACCTCAACTATACTTGTTGAAGTCTTAAAATTCAATTTGGCTCCGGCAGCTGGGCTCGAACCAGCGACCTATTGGTTAACAGCCAACCGCTCTACCACTGAGCTATGCCGGAATATGTCTTGTATTATAGCGAGTTTTTGAATAGTTGTAAAGTTACTGACGGACAATTTCCAATGCTTTTTTTAAAATCTCCACTTCCGAGCGTGATTTTTCGTCGTCCTCGGCTTCTCTCTTCTTAATTTCTTTCGCTAAATTCTGCCACCAAACTTCTTTTTTCTCACTGCTCAGCGTCAAAGACCTAACTTCGCCATCCTGCTTCTCTAAAAATCCCGCGGCCACCAAATTATCAACGTGTTTTGCTACCGTCGATACTGATTTATAGCCCAAGGCGCGCATAATTTCCCGAAGCGTCGGACTATAGCCATTGCCCTTTATAAATCCATCGATAAAATCCAACATTATTTTTTGCTTTTTCGTCAGTTTCATATCTAAAGTATACACCATACGCTATACTTAAAATATGGCAAAAAAATACATTAACGACGTTCGATTCTGGCTATTGGCTATTGTTATTTTTGGTGGCGGCTTTGCTTTACATCCCAGTGTCGGCTTATCAATTCTGGATTTTTCATCTTTGCGCATAGGGTTATATCAAATCGTTGCCGTAAGTCTACTATTATTTTCCTTGCCCTTACTACTTAAAAAACGCCAAGAACTACTGAAAAACCGATGGCTAATCGGCGGATTTTTGGCAATTTTTATCGCCATTGTCGTCGGCGTATTTTTCGCAGAAGCACGCCTGCGCACCGCGTTATATTCATTATCGCTATTATTCTTACTCACCGTCGGATTATCCGCTGGCTTAATTTACAGCGAATTGTCAAAATCAGAAAAACGTAAACTCATCAGCGTTGGATTATGGAGCGGGCTGATTTTTGGGATTTTAGCAATCATTCAGCTCATCGTCGCCACTTTTGAGCCAACAGGATTTGGTACGCTTTGCGCTGGCTGTAAAGCCGACGTTTTTGGATTTCCGCGAATTAATTTATTCGCTGCCGAACCTCAGTTCTTCGCCAATTCTCTACTTCCAGCGTTTTTCCTTGCGCTCTTTCAATCAAAATCTCGCCTAGCCAAATTTAGCCTATTTTTCACAACTCTTGCCATATCTTTAACATTTTCCCGTGGCGGATTTTTGGCAATTTTTATCGCCATAATAGCCTTATTTATAATCGCTTTCGCAAAACGAATTGACGCATCTTTTATTCGTAAAAACCTTCCAATCATCTTCGCTGGATTACTGTTTGGATTCATCTTATTATTCTCATCAGCCAACATTAGATATGCCAATACACCTTTTATTGCGCACAATACCTTTGTTAGTATGGTCGATCAATTATCTCTCGGGAAAATTAAGATTCCGCAAAAATCCGTCACCAAAAATCCGTCACCAAAACCCGCCGAAAACATTCCACCAAGCAACAATTCTTTCCAGCCTGCCGGTTTTGTTGAAGCTTCCACCAATGACAGACTCGGAGCCAGTGACTTAGCTATAAAATCCTGGCTGTCATCGCCACGAACATTCTTCTTTGGCGTCGGACTCGGCAACCTTGGAAATTTCATACAAAAACACCTTCATATAAACGTCCCAGCAGACCAAACGGTCTACGTTTTTTACATATTATTGCTTAGCGGAATGGGAATCATCGGGCTATTCACCCTTCTAATTACCCCATTGATGATCATATTTTTCGCCATAAAAAATATCCGTAAAATTAAAGCTCAATTTATCTTGTCGCTGACCGTCGCGATGTTTGTGCATTTCTGGTTTTTTGGCAGTTTCATAAATACGATTCATTGTTTTGCTATAATCGGCATATTTTTGTATAATTACCCCAGAGATTATGCGGAAAAAGTCTGATTTTTACTTCAAAATTGTTCTGGTCGTTCTTGATATCTTAGCTTTATTGAGCGCATTTACTATTGCCTATATTTTGCGAATTTCCCTGGATCCTAGACCATTTCATATCAGCATTAATGCTATAGATTTTATCACCTCCATTTTTATGACGCTGCCGTTGTGGATTGTAATGTTCTACTTCTTTGGCCTATACGACCGAGAGGTTTACACACATCCATTGCGAAACTTCGGACGAATACTTTTGGCGTCAATAACTGGAATTATGATTATGATTTCCGTGACGTTCTTTACCAACACTCCGTTATTCCCAGCCAAACTCGTCGCTGGTTATGCCACCGGAATTGGCTTTGTTTTACTAATGATTTTCCGCAGCGCTGCCAATATTGTTCGCCTGAAGCTATTAAAGCGCGGCTTAGGGGCTCGCCGTGTTATATTAATTGGCAATTGTGACTTAACTCACGTTTTGGCTGATTTTATAGAAACTAATCCGTTAACTGGCTTTAAGATTAGCGGAATTGTCGCGCAAACCCAATTCATTCCTATTGAATTAAAAAAGCTTCGACGCTCGTCATTAGAATCGGCGCTCACCATGGATAAAATTGATGTTATTATCCAAACCGACTCAAAAAACGTTAGCGAACATTATCAAATTGCCCAGAAACATTATCTGGATTTCTATCAAGCGCCGGAATTCGACGGAATTATGACCACCAAACACACTATTGATATCATCGACTCCGTGCCGCTAATTCACACTCATCCGACGCCGTTAATGGGCTATGGGCGAATTGTTAAGCGCATTATGGATGTTGTGGGCGGGACAATTGGGATTATTATCGCCTCGCCAATTATGCTTTTGGTGGCAATTGCCGTAAAAATCAGCGACCCAGCAGGACCGATTTTAATGCACGGCAAACAACAGAAACGTCTCACTCGCTACAATCGACCTTTTAAGGTCTATAAATTTCGCTCACATTACGCAAAGTTTGATGGCAAGACCGACGAGGAGGTTTTCCAAATGGTAGGTAAGCCTGAACTAATTGAAGAATATCGTAAAAACGGCGACAAGCTAGATCATGATTTTCGAGTGACGCCAGTCGGTCGATTTATTCGCCGCTTTAGCCTTGATGAATTGCCGCAATTATTCAACGTCGTTAAGGGAGACATCAGCCTAGTTGGACCGCGAGCACTGGTACCACACGAATTAAGCGCCTACGACAAAAAACACGTTTTGCTGGCAGTCAAATCAGGACTCACTGGACTTGCAGTAGTATCTGGCCGACGCAGCATCAGCTTTGAAGAACGGCGACGAATTGACTTATATTACGTCCAGAACTGGAGCATCTGGATGGACATCACGATTTTATTAAAAACCTGCTTGGTTATTTTCCAGAAAGATAATTAATGAGTAAGCCAAAAATTGCCATAGTTCACGATTGGATTTACGGCGGCGGAGCCGAAAAAGTTGTTTTGGAAATTCACAAATTGTACCCAGATGCGCCAATTTACACTTCTTTTTGTAGCGATGAATGGCGAGAAAGATTAGACAATAAAGTCGTTACCGGCTATTTACAGCGATGGCCGTTTTCAAAAATTCGACGATTGCTGCCACTTCTTAGACAGTGGTGGTTCGCTAAACTTGATCTTAGCGAATTTGACATTATCATCTCAAGCTCTGGAAATGGTGAGGCAAAATTCGTCCGCAAATCCAGACCAGATCAACTTCATATCTGCTATTGCCACACGCCAACGCATTTTTATTGGCGACATTACGACGAATATATCAAACGACCAAGTTTTCGCCCGCAATGGCTGGCGCGCCTAGGCTTAAAAACCCTAGTTCGACCACTGAAAAAACGAGATTTCAATGCCGCTCAGCAAGTCGATGTTTTTATCGCCAACTCTACAGGAATTCAGGCTGACATTGAAGAGTTTTACCAGCGAAAAAGTACGGTTATTTTTCCGCCAATTGACGTGTCGAGCTTTTCGCCACTTGCTAAAAATCGCAAGCAAACGTCCATCCCAAAAAAACCTCGCTGTCTGATTTGGGGGCGAATTGTGCCGATGAAACGACTTGATATTGCTATTAAAGCTTGTCAGAAACTTGGCTGGCAATTAGATATTATTGGAAAAGGTCCAGACGTTGATAATCTAAAAAATATCGCCGATAAACATACTAATTTCTTAGGATTTGTTGATAATGCCACGCGAGAAAAATACATTAAAAAAGCAGATTTGTTTATTTTTTGTTCACATGAAGATTTCGGAATTGCGCCAGTCGAAGCGTTGGCATCTGGCATTCCAGTGGTTGCGTATGAAGCTGGCGGCGCACTTGATTATATAAAACCTGAAAAAAACGGCTGGTTCTTTTCTGAGCAAACAGATTCTTCATTGATAGAGACTTTAGATAGACTTCCAGGTAAAAAAGTTTCACCAACAAAAATCTCAGCCACAGCAAACGAATTTTCAGCTGCAATTTTCCATAAAGCGATAAAAAATATAGTTGATAAATCATGGAAGGAACATTATCGTGAAAATCGTAATTGACGCCCGAACATTAAGGACTAGCACTGGTCGGTACATCGAACGGCTGATTCATTATTTGCAGAAAATTGATAATAAAAACGATTATGTTATTCTGCTCAAGCCAAAGGATTTTGATGGTTGGCAACCAAGCAATCCGCGCTTTAAAAAAGTCATTTGCCCTTATAAAGAATACACTTTCGCCGAGCAAATCGGCTTTAAAAAACAACTTGAAAGTCTTCATCCAGACTTAGTTCATTTTGCGATGGTTCAGCAGCCTGTTTGGTACAATTCCAGCCCAGTCGTCACTACGATGCAAGATTTGACTACCGTTAGGTTTAGAAATCCAGATAAAAATCCTGTCGTTTTCTGGATTAAGCAGCAAATTTATAAATGGGTCAATAAAAAAGTTGCCAAAAAATCTTCGCATATTATTACAATTTCTAACTTCGTAAAAAATGATTTGATTAAATTCACCGGCGTAAACCCAGAGAAAATTACTGTAACTTTGGAGTCTGCAGACGAACTGCCAAAAGGTAATAAACCTGTTGATGAGCTAATTGGTAAAAAATTCATTATGTATATCGGTAGGCCGACGCCACATAAAAACCTTCGACGACTAATTGACGCGTTTGCCTTGTTGCAGGAAAAATATCCAGATTTAACACTGGCTTTGGCAGGTAAAAAAGATAGCAATTATGCTCGCCACGAGACATATGTAAATGAGCACGGAATTAAAAACGTCGTGTTTACCGGATTTATATCAGACGAGCAATTACGCTGGATGTACGAAAATACGGCAGTTTATTGCTTCCCTTCGCTCAGTGAAGGATTTGGCTTGCCAGGATTAGAGGCAATGTTACACGGCGCGCCAGTCGCATCGAGTACAGCCACTTGTTTGCCAGAAACCCACGGCAATGCTGCTCACTATTTTGATCCTTTCAGTGTCGAGGATATAGCAAAATCAATTGACGACATCTTATCTGACGACAAATTACGCAATGAACTCGTTAAAAAAGGCAAGAAACACGTTAAGACATTTTCATGGCAGCGCATGGCCGAGCAAACTTTGGCTGTATATGAAAAATATGGCCGGAAAAGCTGATATTAGCTTTCCTGTCCAGTAGCTTGATTAATTCGAGTAGACGAGTCTGCTTTATTTGAGCCGCCAACTCCATAGACCATTTTGATGTTGTACTTTTCGCAAACATCACGCTCTGGAACAACTTCCGGTGCTGATCTATCGCCACCATTTGCAAACACCAATTGACATCCCGGATATTGCCGAGCGATCATTTCTAAGGTTTCTGTAACCGGAGGATTCTCATCAATAGAAAGCATCACCTGATCCACACCTTTTAATGCTCGCATTAAGCGGAGTCGATTTTCTTCATTAAGGATAATTTTTCCTTTTTTTAGCAATTGCTGTTTGTCGTTATTCACCACTACAATCAAATAATCACCCATTTTTGCAGCTGCCTCGATCATATCTAAATGCCCACCGTGCAATGGATTAAAATAGCCGCTAACAATTACAACTTTCATAATATCCTCCTCTATAACTTCTCTATTATACCTGATATACTATACTTATGACAAAGATGCTAGTCACGGGAGGCGCGGGATTCATTGGCTCGAATTTTGTGCATTATACCGTAAAACATAAGCCAGAATATGAAGTCACTGTTATTGACAAATTAACCTACGCCGGAAATCGTGCTAATTTGGAAACTGTAACTGACCAAATTACATTCGTAGAGGGCGATATTTGTGACGCTGAATTAGTAGACAAATTAGTCGCTGAAAATGACATAGTTGTACACTTCGCAGCCGAAAGTCACAATGACAATTCTTTACGTAATCCATGGCCATTTGTTGAAACAAATATAATTGGTACGTATACCATTCTAGAGGCTATTCGAAAACATAATAAGAGACTACATCACATCTCAACTGATGAGGTTTTTGGTGATCTAGAGCTTGATGATCCAAATCGCTTCACAGAAGACACTCCATACAAGCCTTCCAGTCCCTACTCTAGCACTAAAGCTTCCAGCGACATGCTAGTTCGTGCCTGGATTCGTAGTTTCGGCATTAAAGCGACTATCTCAAACTGCTCTAACAATTACGGACCATACCAACACATTGAAAAGTTTATTCCGCGTCAGATTACCAATATTTTAAGTGATATCAAGCCAAAACTTTATGGTACCGGTGAACAAGTACGCGACTGGATCCATGTTGATGACCATAACTCAGCGGTTCATTTAATCTTAGAAAAAGGCGTTCTAGGAGAAACCTACATAATTGGCGCAGATAATGATCACGTTAATAATAAGATGGTGATTGAATTGATTTGTGAGCTAATGGGTAAAGGTAAAGATTGGTATGAACATGTCAACGATCGTCCAGGTCATGATATGCGCTACGCAATGGATTCCAGCAAGTTACGACGTGAGTTAGGATGGCAACCGCAATACACGGATAATAAAACCGGTATGCACGATGGATTAATGCAAACTATTAACTGGTATCGCGAACACGAAGACTGGTGGCGCGCCCAAAAAGACGCCGTTGAAGCAGCTTATGCGAAACAAGGACAATAATTATGTTTGACCCAACTGACTACAATGAACTTACAGTCACCGAGTCGTCAATTCCAGGGTTATTTGTTATTAAATTACCCGTACATGGCGACAATCGCGGCTGGTTCAAAGAGAATTATCAAAAAGAAAAAATGGAAGCCTTAGGTTTACCATCGTTCAATATCGTACAAAACAATATTAGCTTCAATGACAGAACTGGCGCCACTCGTGGACTTCATGCTGAGCCGTGGAACAAATTTATATCAACTGCTAACGGTCGCGTTTTTGGTGCCTGGTGTGACCTTCGTAAAGGAGATAGCTTCGGCCAAGTTTTCACCCACGAGATTAATCCGGGTACGGCAATTTTCGTCCCTAAAGGCGTAGCTAACGGCTATCAAACACTTGATGATAATGTCGCATACACATATCTAGTTGACGCTCATTGGTTCCCAGATGCTAAATATACTTTTGTTAATTTATTTGATCCAGAACTAAAAATCAACTGGCCAATTGATAAGGATCAAGCAATTATTTCCGAAAAAGATGCCGCGCATCCACTATTAAGTAATGTAATTCCTATGGAGGTATAAAATTATGGACGATAATAAAATTTTCATTATTGGCGCTAACGGACAACTAGGATTAGCCCTACAAAGACAATACCCTAATGCCAAATCTGCTGACATTGACACTCTTGATATCACAGACTTAGAATCAGTTGAGTCTTTCGACTGGTCCAACA
>UNSM01000026.1 GCA_900555425.1 Candidatus Saccharimonadota bacterium
ACAAAACTCAGGCAGGAGGTCTGGGTAGACTAGCTATAGATAAGAGGTGTGCCGTGAAAGCTCTCGATAAAATTGATCCAGCTTATTTTAATTCAGTAATTCTAATGAAAACATATGTACAAGATGGTGACAATCTCCGTTGCGGTGTTATCGCGGACTGTCGATTTTACAAAGGATCATTTGGTGTCGATAGTGGAAAGGAAATTGATTTTACAGATCAGGAAGAGATGTGGGAGACGCTTGACGATCAAGCAAATAAGTTAGTAATTTCTGCCGTGATTGATGTAGAAGATGGACAAGTTAAAATATGGGGTGATTCAGTATTTTTTGATGCCGCTGTGTATATGACTAAGTTAGTTAGCGATAAGTATTCGAAATGCGAAGAGAGTGATGAGCGGGTGTCGAAATCTGACGCGGCTTTAAGAAAATCCGAACTTCAAGATAAAGCCAAAAAGGCTATATTTTCTTTTTCTAAGACTTGCGAATGTGCGGTTGGCAGTTTAAATAAGTGGGTTAAAAAGCATCGGAAATAGAAAATTTTGGATATTTTTTCAAAAATACCTTGACTATTTAAGGTACCTTGTATAACATAGTACTATGTATAGTAAATCAACAAGGAGTTTAATGTGAAAAGAATTGACATTATTAAACGCGCCGGTCGAAATTTGGGGCAATCAAAAGGCCGCACGATTTTAACTGCGCTGGCAATTTCAGTTGGAGCGTTTACGATTGGTCTGGCGCTGATGGCTGGAGAAGGCGGTCGGCTGTATACAAACAGCATGGTCGACGCGGCTGGCGATAAAAAATCCGTTTCGGTCTATAAAAAAGTGACCTCGTCGGGACCTGATAGCAATCTTCCGGAATATAGCGACTCGGAAGATACGGAAAATAGTCAATCTAAGGCGATAGAGAAATATTCGATGACTGATAACGACGTGAAAAAAATACAGAAAATCCCGCACGTGGAAAAAGTGACGCCAGCTTATTCCATGTCAGGAGTTTTATATGTCAAAAGTTCGGCAAGCGACAAGAAATTCGTGCCTAGCGTAACTGTGAAGTTTGATAAAACCCGAATGGAACTTGCGGCTGGTAGTTTGGATGATTTTATGCCGAAAAAGGGTGAAGTTGTTATTTCAGAATCTTACGTGAAAAAAATGGGATTCAGTGATGCAAAATCAGCAATTGGACAAACGATTACGCTGGGACTGAAAAAAGGAGATTCGCCGAGCAAGAACGCTGACAAAGAAATATCTCTGAAAGTTGCGGCAGTCGATAAACCTTCGGACACGATTCTATTTTACCAGCCAGCTGTGCGCGTTTCTGTGGATGATGCTAAGGAGATTTACGACTTTAGTCACCCTAAAGATTTGCCTAATGAATATTCTTACGTAATTGCGTCAGTTGATGATGAGAAAAATGTTGAGGCAGTGAAGAATGAGCTTGGCAAGGATTATGAGTCGTATTCGATTCAGGACACGCAAAAAGTTATTTTAACTTTTGTGAATGTGGCTCAAATGGCGCTGATTGGGTTTGGTGGCTTGGCGCTTTTGGCGAGTGTTTTTGGGATTATTAACACAATGTACATTTCGGTTTTGGAGCGAACTAGTCAGATTGGGCTGATGAAAGCTTTGGGTATGCGAGGTCGCGATATTGGTAAAATGTTTAGATATGAAGCGGCGTGGGTTGGACTTCTCGGTGGTTTGATCGGCGTTGGTTTGGCGAGTTTGATGTCGCTACTCAACCCTATGATTGCCAATTTACTGAAGTTGGAGCAAGGTACGAATTTACTAGTTATTAATCCTTTGCAAATGGGACTTTTGATAATCGGGCTGATGATTATGGCGGTACTTTCTGGCTGGCTGCCGAGCCGCAAGGCAACAAAATTAGATCCAATTGAAGCGTTAAGGACGGAATAGGAGAATTGTTATGATTGAGCTTAAAAATGTGACGAAAATTTATGGCAAAAAGAAGAACCAATTTGTGGCGCTAAATGATGTGAGTTTGCGAATTCCGACGGGCGTGAGTGTGGCGATTTTGGGAAAATCTGGTTCAGGAAAATCGACGCTGATGCACGCAATTTCTGGCTTGGATCGACCGCAGCAAGGTGAGGTGATTATTGACGGTCAGGATATTTTGAAATTGAAACAAAAGCAAGTTGACGAGTTTCGTGCGAGAAAAATAGGTTTTATTTTCCAGAGTTTCTTTGTTCAGGGCAATGAAAGCGTGGCGGATAATGTGAGTTTGCCGCTGGAAATTGTGAAAATGCCAAGAGGCTTGAGGGAAAGTAAGATCAATGAGGCGCTGAAGGCGGTTGATCTGTATGAGAAGCGTAAGAATCGTGCAAAGGATTTGTCGGGCGGTCAGAAGCAGCGTTTGGCGATTGCGCGGGCGATTGTCGGCAGTCCTCAGATTATTTTTGCGGACGAACCTACGGGAAATTTGGATAGCGAAACTGGCGCGAAGGTGGAAGAATTGCTGTTCAATTACAACAAGCAAGAAGGCGCGACGCTGATTATCGTGACGCACGACGTTGACTTGGCTAAGAAATGTGATTATCAAATCCTGATCAAAGACGGCAAAATTAAGGGTTCTAATATTCCGAAAGAAGGTAAAAGTGGACGTTGATAGCTATGCGGAAAGCTTGGCGGTCCAATTGCGAAAAGGATTTTTGGTTTACTGTGTTTTACTGGTTTGTTCTAATAAGGCGCAGTACGCTGGCGACATCGTTAAGCAATTGAACGATTCGGACTTAACAGTGGTCGAAGGTACGATTTATCCGCTGCTGAATAGGCTGCAGAAAGACGGATATTTGCAACACGAATGGCAGGAAAGCGAGCAAGGTCCGCCGCGAAAATATTATTCATTGACAGATCACGGCGATCAATTGATTCACGAACTTAAAGATCGCATAAATATGCTAAATAATTCGCTTGATAACTTAGAGAAAGGAATAAAATAATGAAGGAAATAACCAGGATTCATCTGGCAAAAACGGCGTTTAGCGTGGAAATTGACGCTAAGAAATCGCTAGAAAAGTATCTTAATTCGATTCAGAAAAATATGCACGCCGACGCGGAAGCGATGAAGGAAATTGAGGCGCGAATGGTTGAGATTTTAGCCGAGCGTGGCGTGATGAAAGAAGGTGTTATTAGCGACGATGACGTTTTGGCGATTAAAAATCAAATGGGTGAGCCGCGTGATTTTTCGGATGATAGCGAGGACTCAACTGATGAATTGACAGATGATAATGAGAAGCCAGAAAAGCAATTGATGCGCGACACGGACGGGGCTGTCATTGGCGGCGTGTGCGCGGGAATAGCGGCATACTTTAATATCAATCCGTTGTGGGTGCGACTTATTGCAATTATCTCGCCGTTCGTAACATTCGGTACGATGGTGCTGGTTTATCTCGCGATGTGGGTGTCAATGCCGCCAGCAAAAACCGCGTCGGACAAATTGCGAATGCGCGGAAAGCCTGTAACTTTGGCTGCGCTTAAGGAAGCTTCCGCTGATGGAAATTCAACTGTGTCTGTCGGAAAAACTCCAATTGCAAAATTTTTCCAATATTTTGTCGGTGTTATGGTGTTACTTACGACGCTAGCGATACTGTTTGGGCTGATTGTTGGCGGGGCGCTTGGTGTTTCCTTGGTTAATATGCTCGGTGGTTTGGGAATGCAAATGTGGGCGTGGGGAGTATGGACTTCCTTAGCAATTGGCGGAATCGCGACGGTTATATTTGGCGCAATTGTAACGCGTAGCATATTCGCTTGGAAGGTCAATCGAATGTCTGTAATCACAATGATCGTGGCGGCGTCCGTTGTTTTTATGAGTTTGGCAAGCGCCGCAATATTTAGCGCGCACGCTGGCTTGGAATATGCACGTGAATCGCAGCAGCTCACGAAGAAAGTGAATATCGATATTCCAGATACGACGAACGCTAATTCAATTTTTATTGATATGCCAGTGGGGAATGTTTCGCGAATAAATTCTGACAAATTTAAGGTGGAAGCGGAGTTTGTGGATTTGCCAAAGGCTAATAAGCCAGAAATTAACGTGCGTCGCGATGGCGATAAAATTGTGCTGTCCGTTTCTGAGAAGTGTAACGTGATATTCTTTGACGGCTGCTTGAAGTTTTATAAGCCGATAACTGGCTTGAAAATTTATGCTCCTGCGGGCGTGAATGTTAGCGGTTTGTTCTATCAGAACTCAATTGAAGCAGAAAATCCCGAATCTTAGGCTCATACATTTGAATGATTTTACCGCTAATGCTACACTTGAAGGATGAAAGGTAATTTTTAAGCGTGGCTTGGTGGCAAGCAATTATTCTCGGCGTAATTGAGGGAATTACGGAATTCTTACCGATTTCTTCGACTGGACATTTGACAATTGCCGAGAAATTGATGGGAATGCGAATTGACGATCCGAGCGTCGTGGCTTTTACGGCGATAATCCAGATCGGAGCAATTCTGGCGGCGGTGATTTATTTCTGGAGCGACATTTGGCGAATTTTACAGGCTTGGTGGCGTGGTTTATGGTGGAAGCGAGCGCGTCGAAAGTTTGATTATAAATATGGCTGGGCAATTATTATCGGCTCAATTCCTATTGCGATTGTTGGATTGTTATTCAAACACGAAGTCGAAACGGTTCTGCGCAGTTTGTGGTTTGTGGCGTTTGGGCTTATTGGCTGGAGCGTTGTTATGTGGCTGGCTGACAATCGTGCGGTAAATAACAAGCGTGGCGAAACTGAGACGAGCTGGAAAGACACGCTGGCGATTGGCGCGGGGCAATGTTTGTCGCTCATTCCGGGAATTAGTCGCTCTGGCGCAACGATTTCAGTCGGTTTATTCCGTGGATTTGACCGCGTGTCGGTTACGAAATTGAGTTTCTTCTTGGGTATTCCGGCGCTGGTTGCAGCAGGACTATTGGAAGTCGCTACCAAATATAAACACATTTCTGGCGGCGTTGGCTGGACTCCAACTATAATCGCCACGGTAATTTCATTCGGTGTTGGTTATTTGGCTGTGTCGTGGTTATTGAAGTTTATTCAGAGTAATAATTTCCGACCGTTTATAATTTATCGATTTGTCCTGGGGCTGTTTTTGTTAGTTATGCTTAGCGTGGGAATGATTTCTCACGTTTAATGAGATTGATTTTTCATATTGCTACATGTAAAATAAAAGCATAATCAATATCAAATAAAGTTTAAAGGAATATTTTAAGTGGAGCGAGAAAATACAAGAAAGCCTGCATCAAAAGCTTTTGTGCTAAGTCTTTTTGTGATCACAATAATACTCATAATATTATTGTTTTTTATTAAGATTTCACCACGTGGAGTAATTGATCCGAACGCAGTTTCTATTCGTCAGGATTCGGGCGAGATTCAATATAAATATGCTGATGGCAATTGGCAGAAAATAGTTTCGCTTGAGGATTTGAAAAGTAAGGATAACGGCACTAATAAGGAAGATGGCAAGAAAGAATCTAGTAAATCTGATAGTCGCCAAATTGAGATTCAAAAGAACGCCTTGTACATCCAGTGGCGATATGCTGGAGAATCTGAATGGAAAAATATCATAGCCTACTCAGACTTAAAGGGTAAGGATGGCCGAGACGGTAGAGACGGGCTTGATGGTCAAAATGGCAGGAACGGTCGAGATGGTATTAACGGCAGGAACGGTCAAGATGGCAAGGACGGTCTTAATGGTCAGAATGGTAGAGATGGTCAAAAAGGCGACAAAGGCGACACTGGTGCGGCGGGTCCCGCTGGGGCAACTGGAGCCATGGGAGCCACCGGTGCGACTGGTGCTACAGGGGCAGCTGGCCGAAATGCTACAATTTCTGTAACTAATAGCACTCAGCCTTGCTCGACTGGATTGACTATTACCGGAAATGGTACAAGTAACCTAGGTTTACAATTTACAGGCAAGAATCTTCCTGCGGGTGGTAAAACAAATCAAGTGCTCGGTAAGAAAACTGATAATGACTGTGACGTAGAATGGAAAGATACGTACGAAATTCGCGGGACTGGTATGCCTGAGGGTAATGTTAAGGCTAGTGTTGGTACGTACTATACCGATACAGCCGCTACAAACGGTGCCATTCGCTGGATTAAAACTCGTGGTAGTGATAAAACAGGCTGGAAGGTTGTATATGGTGACACTGGCTGGAGAAGTGTTCCTCAAATTCTCTCAACATCCATGAAAGCTAGCGTGGTCAAGGTTCGACGAATCAACAATACTGTTTATCTGTACGCAGCTCTTACGGGCTGGGCGTATAACTGGAACGGTGGTGGTACGGGCACGTTGCCAGATGGACTACGCCCCAGTGACCAGATGCAAGGCCCTTCTGCTGGACGACGGGGTAATTCGTACTTGACTTGGATCATTCAAACTAGTGGGCAGATTAATGCTGAAGCAGCTAGCGCTGAGAACCCAACGCCAACGCTTCCTCCGATCGTTAGCGTATCGTATGTGCCAAACGACAATGTTCCATGGCCAACGACGTTACCTGGCACAGCTATGTAAGTAAATTATTTACACTTATCTAAAACCCCGTCTGTCAAATCCGGCGGGGTTTATTTATATATAGTCTATGTTGTTATATAATTGAGACATGTTAGACATTAAGTTCATCAGGGAAAATGCCGATTTGGTGCAAAAGTCGGCAAACGATAAAGGCTACAAAGTTGATATTGCGGCATTGTTGCAATTAGACGATGAGCGTCGCGATTTGCAGAAGCAGGTTGAAGCGCTACGCGAACAGCGTAATGTTATTTCAGCGAAAATGAAAGGCGGTCGACCAGATCAAGAACTGATTGATCAGGGCAAGCAATTGAAAGTTGAGCTAGCAGAACGTGAGAGCTATTTGAAATCGACCGAGGAAAAAGTTGCGGCAATTCTTAAAAACGTCCCGAATATCACTTTTGACGACGTGCCTCTGGGCGGTGAAGAAGATTCCGTTGAGGTAAAAGTTTATGGCGATTGCAAAACTGGCGCAAAAGACCATTTGGATTACGCCGTAAGCCGCGGCTGGGTGGACTTTGAGCGTGGCGCTAAGGTGGCTGGTGCGAAGTTTTACTATTTGAAGGGCGATTTGGCTTTATTGGAAAATGCCGTAACTCAATTTGCTTTGGATTACGTAACAAAGCAGGGCTTCACATTTATGACCGTGCCGCATATGGTCAATTTGCGAACAGCTGAGGGCGCAGGTTTTACTCCGAAGGGCGAGGGCAGTAATGAATATGTAGTTGACGGCGAAGATTTGACTCTAATTGGTACGGCGGAGATGCCATTAACCGGCTACCACGCGGATGAGATTTTGGACGAAAAAGATTTGCCATTGTTATACGCTGGCTATAGTCCTTGTTATCGAAAAGAGGCGGGAACATACGGCAAGCACACGCGTGGTCTGTTCCGAGTTCACCAATTTAATAAGTTGGAAATGTACGCGTTTTGTTTGCCTGAGCAATCTAAAGAGATTCATGAGAAAATTCTTAGCGTTGAAGAGGCGCTTTGGCAGCAAATTGGTATTTCTTATCACGTGGTTAATATTGCGGCGGGCGATTTGGGCGCGCCAGCTGCGAAGAAGTGCGACATTGAATATTGGTCGCCAGTTGATCAAACTTACCGTGAACTGACGAGTTGTTCGAATTGTACTGATTATCAAGCTCGTGGTTTGAATATTCGAGTTCGCCGAGAAAACGGCACGATTGAATCTGTTCACACATTGAATGGAACCGCGGTGTCGTTAGCTCGCTCATTGGTGGTGATTTTGGAGAATTTCCAGAATCCAGATGGAACTTTGACTGTCCCTGAAGTACTTCGTCCGTATATGAATGGTCGTGACGTGATATAATAGAGAGCATATTAGTTAGTAGGAGGAAAAATGATTAAGGATATTACAATTACTGGCGTTAAATATGAGCTGAACGCCACAACAAAAAAATACGTTGAAAGGAAAATTGGTTCGCTGGGAAAATACTTGCCGCGCCACGCGCGAAAAAGTGCATCTGCAGATGTGAAGATTAAGCAGATTGATAATCCTGGCGGCAACAAGTACGAGGTTGAAGTTATCATCAATGTGCCAGATAAGAAAATTGTAGCTAAGGATTCAACCATGAACGTTTTGGCTGCGGTGGATATCGTTGAAGCTAGGTTGAACGGTCAAGTTCGTAAGTATAAAGACGATGTGTTGGCTCACGTTGGCGGAAGTCGCGGAGTTTTGGCGAAGCTAAAACAAACTTTCGGCCGAAAATAATTGATAGATGAAATTAGCAGGAAAGCGTTCAGATTCTGGGCGCTTTTTCTTTTCAAATTGCCCGAAAAAAGTTATAATAAAAGAAGTTTTTGAAAATGCCTGAAAGTGAGGGAGTTTTAAGGTTTATGGCAATTACACAACAAAAAGCGCTGAGTAAGATTTTTGGCGATCCACAGAAGAAGATTTTGAAACGATTGCGTAAGCAAGTTGACGTTATTAACGGTCTGAATGACAAATATGAAAAGATGTCCGACAAGGAGCTTCGGGCGCAAACTGATGAGCTGAAAAAGCGTTTGTCGAAGAAAAATGTGACGCTTGATACGATTTTACCGGATGCGTTTGCCGTGGCTAGGGAAGCTGCTAAGCGTGTGATTGGCGAGCGTCCATATGATGTGCAGTTGATTGGTGGTATGGTTCTTCATGAGGGTAACGTTGCCGAGATGAAAACTGGTGAAGGTAAGACTCTTGTGGCGACGCTGCCGACTTACTTGAATGCTTTGGAAGGCAAGGGTGTTCATGTGGTGACGGTTAATGACTATTTGGCTCAGCGCGACGCTGGCTGGATGGGTCAAGTGTATGATTTCTTAGGCTTGACTACTGGTGTGATTATTAACGAAGCGTCATTTGTTTATGATAAAGATTACGACAATGAGCATCACGACGATCCTCGAATGCGAAAACTTCGTCCAGTTTCGCGTAAAGAAGCTTATGCTGCGGATATTACTTACGGAACTAACAACGAGTTTGGCTTTGACTATTTGCGCGACAATATGGTTAACGACGTTGATCTGCTCAGGCAGCGTGAATTGAACTTTGCGATCGTTGACGAGGTCGACTCAATTTTGATCGACGAAGCTCGTACGCCACTT
>UNSM01000027.1 GCA_900555425.1 Candidatus Saccharimonadota bacterium
CTGGAGCCCGGGGGTCTAGTGCTCGGAGGAGGTGCTACACACTCAAACCACGTAGGAGGAGAGGCGTTTGCATACTTACTCATATTGCTGTATGCCAAATAACTAGCCTTCGTATGCTGCACTTCTAAGACAGATATATTGCTGACCTGGGTTTGCATCATTAAAATAACTATCGAAAAAATACCAATAACAACCAAAGTAACCGCTACCTCAACTATAGTAAAGCCATCACTATTTTTCATTAATCGCGCCATATACTATCCACCTTTTTTTCTATTCCCGTCAAACGCTCTCTATAAATAATGCTGTATTTAGTGCAAGTTGCCGCTACTAAGTCAGATATAGGACCAGAAGCTGGCTTCGTGCAATCTCCATCATCTATGTTCGATGCTTCATATAATAACTCGCCGTGATTTCCGCCAGCCCAGTCGCTCCGATTACACTTAACCATTTCTTTTTTCAACGAATCATCACCCACAATAGACGTAAAATTTTTAATCAAGTCTCTACACGATGGATACTCATGACCGATACGACTGGCGCTATTATACTTATAATATCGCTCCAACTTCAGAGATAACGTGGTAACATTGGCGCGCTGACGCTCATCTCTAGTTCGATTTAAAAACCTATCACCACCAACCAAAGTAATTCCAGCCAAAATCGACACAACCACAATAACTACTGCCACTTCAATTATCGTATAACCACCCGTCCCACGATTCATATCAATATTGTAGCGCAAATCTACAAAAAAGCATATGCTTATTATCAGGAAAGTTCTAATGGCTCTTGCTCAATTTTTATACCGAACTTGTCAAAGACAATTTGCACAATTTCCTCACGAATCGCCGCCAAGTCATCATATCCCGTTGCCGAATCATTCACGAGCACCAACGCGTTCTTCTCATAAACCCGCATGCCGTGACTGCGATAACCCCTTAAGCCAGCCTTATCTATCAACCAACCTGTCGGGATTTTATATCTTCCGTCAGACATTGCATAATTTGGAATGTCGCTATATTCTTTTTGCAATTCTTCCAATTTCCATTTTTCAACCAGCGCATTTTTGAAGAAAGAACCTGCACTTGGCAATTCCGCTGGGTCTGGCAATTTTTCCGAGCGAATATTAAGAACTGCCACGCGAATCACCGACAAATTGACCTCACGAATATCATTCTCGTCAATATATTTCTGCAAAGAAGCGTAGTATGGCGGTTTCGGCTCTGCTTTATTTAGTCGTAAAGTAATATTCAGAATACAATATCGCCCTTTTTCCTTGTCGCGAAAAATGCTGTTTCGATAAGAAAAATCACATTCGTCAGCGGAAATAGTTACAATTGTGTCGGTTTTTGAATCGTAAGCCTCCAGACTAATCAACGTGTCGGCAATTTCTTGACCATACGCCCCAACGTTCTGGACTGGCGCAGCTCCAGCCGTTCCGGGAATTCCCGACATAGCCTCAATTCCCTGAAGTCCAAGCCCAATAGCCTTCTCAACAGTCTCATCCCAGACTTCGCCCGCACCAATTTTTACATCAGTTGTTTCGTCAGTTTCAGAGATAACCTCAAAACCTTTGATCTTATTCAACAGTACGATTCCTTCAAAAACCTCGTCGTGCGTAATCACATTGCTGCCACCACCCAGCACAAAAATCGGCAAATTTTCCTTTCGGGCATTACGATATAGCGACACAACATCACCAGCAGAATCCGCTGTCGCCATATAGCGAGCCTCACCTCCCAATTTCATAGTTGTGTATTGTTTCAGTGATATATTAGTCATAACGTCCATGCATATAGTATATCATTTTACTCGGCCGTCATCTATGATATAATAACTTCATACGCACCCGTAGCTCAGCGGATTAGAGTACTTGGCTTCGAACCAAGGGGTCGCAAGTTCGAATCTTGCCGGGTGTACCAAAATAGCTCGTCATTATGACGGGTTTTTATTTATGATGACACTATAAAAACACTAGTCGAGCGGCTGAGCTAGCTATTCAATGGCGGATTCTGAATTCCCGGCGGCATTTGCGCAGATTGCGAACCTAAAATTTGGCGAATTTGATCAGCGGTGATAATTGTAGTTGAGCCAGGTGCGACAGTTCCCGCCAGCATTTGCTTGGCGACGGTATTCTCGACAGCTCGCTGGACAACGCGGCGCATCGGGCGAGCCCCCAATCTTGGATCATAGCCAGCCTCGACTAGCAATTTCTTACCTTCTTCCTCGACCGCAACTTGAATTTTTTGCGGTGCCAAAGTCTTATTAACTCCCGCCAAAATCAAATCAACAACCTGCAACAGCTCCTCTTTTCCTAGCGGACGGAACAGAACAATTTCATCAAAACGGTTCAAAAACTCTGGGCGGAATAAATTGGCATTAATCAACTCGTTAATAAATGTCTGCTCGAACTGCTCCAATTGATAGCCCCGCTCAATATATTCACGAATTCTATCCGCGCCAGCATTTGACGTCGCAATTACAATCGTATCGCGAAAACTAATTTCTCGGTTATTTTCATCGCGAAGTATTCCCTCATCTAAAAGCTGCAAAAGTGTCGTCAAGACCTGTGGATGAGCCTTTTCAATTTCGTCCAAAAGCACGACAGAGAACGGGCGTTTCTGAACCTGAGCGGTCAAACTCCCTGGATCTCGCGCGCCATCCGCAATTAGCCTAGCCACGTCATCCGGCCTGACAAATTCGTTCAAATCCAAGCGAATCATATTGCCTTCACCGCCAAAATAAACATCCGCCAAAGCTTTAGAAAGCTCCGTTTTACCAACACCAGTCGGACCAAGAAATAGGAACGCACCAATCGGTCGATTCTGATTTCTAACACCTGTGCGCGCGCGGCGAATAGCGTCAGAAACAACAGTCACGGCTCGCGTTTGATTGATCATTCGCTGATGAATTAACGACTCCAGGTTTAACAATTTTTCCTTTTCGTCACTCAAAGATGCTACTGAAATTTTTATGCCAAGAGTTTTTTCGATCGCGTCATCCACAGATTGTGCAGTTACTAGCCCGCCACTCGCGTAACTTGCCGCCGCTTCCAAAATTTTCAACGCCTTACCTGGCATTACTAAGTCCTGAACATAACGATCACCAACACGATATGCCTCCGCCAGCGCCTGATACATATATGTCACTTTGTGTTGCGCCTCAAATAAAACCAATTGATCGCGCATAATTTTCATAGTTTCAGGTTCATTTGACGGTTGGATCGCAATTGTATTCAAAGCATGAGCAAGCTGCGGCTTAGTCTGAGAAATTTGCAAAAATCGCTGATCGTCCATCGTTAAAATCGTCCTAAGTCTGCCCGCCTCCAGAATTGGCAATAGCACATTACTCAGGTCAACCGAACCAACGCCTTCTTCGAAGAATAATTGCGCATTGTCCAAGCACAAAATCACGTTTTTCGACAGAAAAGCTTCGTTCAAAATCATCGTGACTAGATTTTCCAATTCCCCGCGACCCGACGCCACGCTAATCAACGACGACGCGTCCAGCATAAAACTTGCTGATACATCAGCGAACCAGGAACGCCTCGATGTCCGTCAATCAGCATTTCCGCAAACGCCGACACGACAGTACTTTTTCCCGCGCCGTCAGCACCAACCAGCGTAATATTCTGCCGCCCGCCAGAACTAAACGTTTTAAGCATCTGCCCCAGCGCCTCCTCGTGCGCAGCCAACTTAGTCGTAAACGCACCGCCAGATACACTGACGCTAATATTCTGAGCAAATCGACTCAGCAGTGGCGTATAACCAAAAGACCAATCCCTAGCAATTCCGCCCGTATTTAACGGCTTCTCTTTATATTGGTCAATCAGCGCCTTTATTCGCTCGTACCATCGAATAGCCTCCTCGATATCATGAAAATCGATCTTCATATTCGCCAGCAAAGAATCGTGTTGTGGCAATTGCTTTACTATCGCCGCCGCCAAAACCGCGCTAGTAATCTTCGGACTTTCCGTGCTCTGCCAAATTTCAATTGCCGCCTTCCAAATTTGCTCCGTTCGATCCGAATCGTCGACGGAAATATTGCGCAAGAAATTCGGCGTCAAACCCAGCCGCACTGCCAAAAATTGCCCGGCTCGCGTGCCTGTAATTGCCTCAGCAATATCAATCGGCGTCGGTCTGCGCGGCAATTTGCCCAAAACATCCGCCGCCATCACATCATCAATTGTCTTAGAATTTTTACTAATTTCTGCCGTCTTAAGATCTTTTTCCCACCAAATCGACACCATAATCATTGGACCACTCAAGCCAAACAAAAGCCAGCCAATAGCCCCGTGTTCAATCAACGACCACAGACCAAGTAGCACCATCATAATGCCGACAGCTATCGCCACGATATGCCAAGCATTGCCAAACCTTACAGAAAATCGCGCTTTCTGGGCTCGTAAACTGTCGTAATTAAATCTCGGCTCTATTTCCATACAGAAACTCCCATTTGCCATAAAATAATTCCGATAAACGGCATCAGCGGCAGCGCCAGCCACATAATAATTCCTACAATCATCCACAAAAATCGTAGCAATATCATCAATATTCCGACAATTATCACCATCGAGCGCACCACCGCGCCAATTACTCGCGAGAACATTTTGTCAAAAAACGCAGATAGCTGCACAGATAAGTCGCCACCAACCGGAGCAGCTGAAATCTGGCGAAACGGATTGAATAAGGTTTTCAAAAGCAGCCCGACTGAGAAAAAATCCGCGGTTCGTAAAACTCCCAGAAAACTTTGTCGGATATATTGCAACAAGCCATTGCCATACCACCACTGAAAGATACCCACCAAAAACATATTGATATTGTAGCACATCGACCCGGCAGAGTATAATAGACAATATGGCAAGACAGATGATTAGTACTATTATTGGCAAAAGCGTCAAGAAAGTCGCTAAATTACGCGGTGGTGGTTCAGCCTTGCCGGGTTTGGTGATTGAAAAAATTGACCCAAAATTTATTCAGAGAACGTTGGCAGATTTGCCGCAAGGCGTGGTGATTATCAGCGGAACGAATGGAAAAACAACGACGACAAAGATCGTTGTAGAGTTGCTGGAATCAGTTGGACTGAAAGTCTTCACTAATCGCACTGGTAGCAATTTTTCCCGAGGCGTGGCAGCAGCGCTACTTGATGAGGTCAATATCCGCGGCAAGCTGGACGCTGACATTGCGGTCCTGGAACTGGACGAGGCTTGGGCGGTTAAGTTTGTGCAAATTGTTCGTCCGCGCTTTTCCCTGCTTCTGAATGTTATGCGCGATCAATTGGACAGATTTGGAGAAATTGACAATACAGCCGCATTGCTCCAAAAAATAGCTGAAGCCACCAGCGACACTGTCGTTCTCAACCGCGACGATCCACGGATTTTTAAGATTAGCGAACATATTCAGGCTAAAAAAGTTTTCTTCGGCACAACCAGCGAATTGCTTCAATTGATGCCGACAGACGACACTCTAAAATACGGAACCGCAACCGCAAATCAAAGCGTGGCGGCCGATGTTTTATTGAAAAAAATTAACTCTCAACAGGCGACTTTTCAAATTGACAATAAAGAAATTGACGTAGATCTGCAACTCACTGGAGTTTACAATCTTCTCAATGCGGCGGCGGCGGTTGCCCTGGCTCGACAAATCGCGGGACCGGAAATTACCGATACGATTTTATCTGCGCTGGAAAACATAAAGCCGGCGTTTGGTCGTGGCGAAACGATTTACCTGAATGGCACGCCAATTGAGCTTATTTTAGTAAAAAATCCAAGCGGCTTTCGGCTGGCACTTCTGTCGTTTGCCAAAAATAATAGTGCTACGATGATCGCTGTTAATGACAATTACGCCGACGGACGAGATGTAAGTTGGTTCTGGGACGTCGATTTTTCGCTATTAAAAAACGTAGCAATGATCAGCGGTGCGCGTGCTTACGATATGGCTTTGCGGCTTCAATATGACGACATTCCAATTGGGAAAATTGACACCAATATTTCGAAAGCCCTGGAGGATTTCATTAATACTAATCCCGATGAGCCAAAACAGATTTTTTGTAGCTACACAGCCATGACAGCGATTCGTCGCCTATTGAGCGAAAAAACCGACGTGGAGGAAATATCATAATGAAAATAACAATTGCGCAACTTTATCCGCGAGATATGAATCTTTATGGTGACTGGGGCAACACGCTAGTCCTGAAAAAACGGCTAGAGCGACGCAGCTTCGAAGTTGAGATTATCGATCACAATCCAGGCGATTCAACGGATTTTTCTAAAATTGATATTTTTGTTGGCGGCGGCGGACAAGATTCTGGGCAGACGATTATTCAAAATGATCTTCTGGCGCGAGCTGATGAACTGCGACAATTAGCAAAAGACGGCGTGCCGATGTTGATGATTTGCGGAATGTACCAATTATTTGGTCGATTTTTCCGAACGCTCAAGGGCGAGGAAATTGTTGGCGCTAACATTTTGCCAATTGAAACAATTGCTGGCGACGAGCGGATGATTGGCAACATTGTCATTAGAAGCCAGGAATTTGGCGATATCGTTGGCTATGAAAATCACAGCGGACAAACTTTCTTAGATAAGACCGCCAAACCTCTTGGGCAAGTTATTAAAGGCGCCGGCAATAATATGACCGACGCAAACGAAGGTGTTCGCTATAACAACATCATTGCCACTTACCTCCACGGTCCGATTCTACCCAAAAACCCGCAAATTGCAGATTTTCTTATCGGCGAGGCACTAGAGCGACGCGGCGTAAGCGCAGATTCGGGGCTGGAAAAAATTGACGATACTTTAGCGAATAAAGCGAGAGAGATAGCGTTAAAATTATCCAGATAATTCATGAAAAAAATCCGTATATATCTTAAAAAGCTATATGCATTTCTTCATAAAATGCCCGGTTGGATTTGGCTAATTCCAATCTTAATTTTAGCCATCAACGTTCGACTTACCTATTTAACAAAAGCCGATATTTGGCACGATGAAGGATATACGGCGGCCATCATTCAGCAGCCAATCAGAGAAATTATCGCCATTACGACCACAGACGTCCATCCGCCACTTTATTACGTTATTATGCACGTTTGGCAATTGATTTTCGGCAATTCCGTAGCTTCGCTCAGAGGATTTAGCGTTACGTGCGGAGTTCTGACGATTGCCCTATTATTTCTATTACTCCAAAAACTTTTCTCTAAAAGAATCGCCGTATTCGGAAGTTTTTTAGCAGCGCTAGGACCATTCTTAATTCGCTATAGCGACGAAGCTCGAATGTATGCACTAGCAGCACTTTTGGCCGTAGCAATGACATACGCATTTGTCGTGGCAGTCGAGCGCAAAAATAAGAAGTTCTGGTGGGCACTATATGGAATTTTAGTAGCACTCGGTCTTTATACTCAGTATTTTCTAGCGCTCATATTACCGGCACATTTTGTTTATATTTGGCTAAAACTTGGCAGAAATCACACTGCCATAAAAAATACGTTTAATGACAAAAATGTTTGGCTTGCCGCAGGAACATGCTTTTTGCTATTTCTCCCCTGGCTACCAGTTATGATCTCCCAAACCAGCCGAGTAAGTGGCGGCTTCTGGATCCCCGAAGTTACTAAATTTACCATCCCGACAACATTATCAATGTTCTTAACTTATGATGACAGAATTGTCCGCTATTTTGGGTTGCTACTGCCGCCAATTATAATCGCAATTTCATTCATTCTAGCCAAAAAACACCCAAAATACCAAGCAGCAATTTGGATTTTAACAATTTGGCTGCTGCTGCCGATGATCATCGTTTACATACTCAGCCAGGGTCGACCAGTTTACTTAGATCGATACTTCACTTATTCAGCGCCGGCGTTTTACGGCTTGATTGCGGTATTCATCGGGCTTATTTTTTCTAATAAAAAATGGTGGTCTATTGGAATATCTATCGTTCTGACATTATTTATCGGTCATTACATGTGGCATATCGGCGGTAAAAATATCGCAGAGTCGTCCTGGAATAATACCAGCACAGCCATGGATCATATAAATAAAAATATCCAGAGCAGTGATGCTATTATTTCTGGCGAGATCTACACTTATTTTCACACTTCCTATTACAACCACACAAATAAAGAGATTATTCTCCTGAAGCCAAAAGAAGAGCTGGGTTGGGTTGGCGAATGGGGATTAATTAAGAAATTAAATACTCCAGAAATTAGTTCTTTAGAGTCAGTAAAATCTCCAAGAGTCTGGCTTATTCTTCGCGAAAAAACATATGACGAATATAAAAAACAAGTTCCGCCCTACTGGCAATTAAAGCAAGAATTCCATGATGGCGACTTGATTATTGGATTATATGAAAATAAAAAATAACTGGTTAAACGCCAGTTATTTTAATACGTTGAATGATTTCAATTGGTCGGGGTGAAAGGACTCGAACCTTCGACCTCACGGTCCCAAACCGCGCGCGCTAGCCAACTGCGCCACACCCCGAAGATATCTCTATCATTCGTTCTGATCTATCTTAACATATATCACTAAATAAGTACAGAATAAATTTGCAAACAAACTTTTATATCTCATGAAGCATAAAAATAACTTGGCAAGTAGCTTACTTCAGGATAAGATATATTGTATGAATTACACAAAACCGTATACACCTCCAACGCTAACCGTGGACGCAGTAATTTTTCAAGTAAACAACAATACCCTGGAAGTGTTATTATTAAAACGACCGAACGAACCTTTTAAAGGAGAATGGGCCCTCCCTGGAGGGTATAACGCCAAGGGCGAGACAACTACAGACGCGCTCGAACGTGTAGTTTTCCAAAAGACAGGCGTAAAAATCAAAGACGACCTACGATATATTGAACAGCTTTATACTTTCGATACGATTAATCGTGATCCGCGAGGACATGCAGTATCTGTAACCTACATGGGTTGTGGGCGCAATATTACATACAATGAAGATTTAGAAGTGGCATTTTTTGATGTAAATAAATTGCCAAAACTAGCATACGATCACGCCAGCATCATTAAATACGCTAAAGAACGCCTAACTGCCAAAATGACATATA
>UNSM01000028.1 GCA_900555425.1 Candidatus Saccharimonadota bacterium
CGGTGTCTACCGCTAATTCTAAGCTTTCTCAGACAATCAACCCTGGAACATTGACTACTGTCATTACCGACACTCCTGGCCTCACGCCTGTAAATCCTCCAACATTCGCGATGAGCGCGGTAACTGTTAAGGGGGCTGCTCAGCTGTCTACGGGTACGTTTGGTAATAACACGGATCGTATTTATGTATTAAATACAGGCGCTGCAGATAACGGTTGGACTCTGACCCTCAATGCAACTACTCCAGGAACTGGTGTATGGGGTGCAGCAGGTGGTAGGCAGTACAAATATAACGGCACCGCCGCTCAAGGTCGACTAACTGTCGATCCGTCAGCAGGCACGGTTACTCCAGAGTCTGGATCTTCGACTACACTTACCGGTATTACAAAAGGTAGCTCAGCGTCATTTTCTGGAAGCACTCCGATTACCTTAATGTCCGCTTCAGCCGGTGCTGACAAAATATGGGAAGGATACATTACGGGCATTGGTCTAAAGCAGGACATTCCGGCTGGTCAGCTATCGGGTACATACATTCTTCCAATGACTCAAACTGTCACGGCTATTTAATAAAAAATACTTAGTTTATTAAGCGAGAATAGACATTCTGATGAGTGTCTATTCTTTTATGTGTGACATTGATATAATAAGCATAATAGGTTTTTAAGGAGGGATATGAAGAATTTATTGTGGAGTAAGGTTATTGGAGCGGCGATGATTGTAGGACTGATTTTGCCCGTGTCGGTGTCTGCTAATGGCATTGGCGGTCGACCAACAAATCCTGATCCGAATAATCCCAGGACAAGCTCAATTTTCATCTATAATCTTTCTGGTGGCGCTTCGAAATCTGACCAATTGTATGTTCAAAACGGGTCTGATAAAGAAGAAACGATTGAAGTTTATTCGGTTGACGGTACAGTTACGACGACTGGTGATATGACTTGCAAGGAAAAGTCGGAGGACAAAGTTGGTGCGGGCAAGTGGGTTTCTGTCTCTAAAAAAGAGGTGACTCTTGGCGCGAACGAGAACACGCTTGTTGATTTTACGGTAAATATTCCAAGTAAAGCAGATGTCGGCGAGCATAATGCGTGCATGGTTGTTCAGCGGAAGGTTAATCAGGCGTCAAATAATGCTGGCGGCATTCAAGTTCAGACTCGTCAGGCTATCCGTATGGCGATAACCGTTCCTGGCGATATTCACCGTGACGTGACGATTGAGAAGTTTAATATTAAGAATTCTAACAGTAGTCAATTGTATGAAATTGCCTTAAAAAATTCTGGCAATGTGTCGGCTGATGTTGACGTAAAGTTGGTCGTGAAAGACCCGATGGGGAATGTTGTCTATAAAAACGGTGGCGTGAATGCAACGATTGCGAATGAAACGCGGCAGTTTAATTATGATAGCAATTTGGCGCCGTTTTGGGGTGGAAAATATAAGGTAGAGCTGTCGATTTCCTATAAAAAGAAGGCTGGCGAGTGGGGAATTAGCCAGGATAAAAATGAGCTAATCACAAAAACCGCCGAGTCAAAAGAATTGTTCTTCTGGCCATCAACCACAGCGTTAATGATGATTGGTGGTGGAATACTTTTGTTCATTATTTTGATAGTGATAATTGTCATAAAATCAAAGCGGAACAAAAAAACTGTTCAATTTAAAAAACGTTGAGTTTATAAAAAAAGTGATAGAATAGATGTATGAAGAAAAGTTCTCTGATTAGAGCGTTTTTGAGCATTGTAGTCGTGGCGCTCGGCGGGGTTTTACTATTGAAGAACCTCGATATTATTAACATTAGCTGGGATATTTTCTGGGGTACAGTTTGGGCTGCAGGATTTGTATTGTCTGGGCTGGTGAATATATTCAATTATCGAAATAGGACATCATGGATTTGGGGATTATTGCTGGTTGCGATCGGCGTTCTAATTGGCCTAAATTCTTACGGAATAGTTGATGTTAGTGTCTGGAGTGTATTTTGGCCTGTGGTTTTGATTGCTGTTGGCTTGACAATAATGTTTAATATTAGCCCTAAAGTTGCTAAGTGTTCTAAAAAACCGGGCAAAGACGGCAGTATTGGTAATGAGAAAATTGCTTGTTTTTGGGGTGAAGAAGACGCCGTAAAAGGTGATTATACTGGCGGTTCGTTGGTTGCAATATTTGGTGGCGTGGATTTGGACTTGCGTCAAGCAAAGATTAAAGACGGTTCTGTGATTGAAATTTTTACATTTTGCGGTGGCGTTAATATTACTTTGCCAGACGATGTGATTATCGAGAACGAAGTGCGCGGATTTTTGGGCGGAACTGATGACAAAACTCTACCTAAAGATTCTGCGAAAAAGACTCTATACCTGAAGGGTGAGTGCATTTTAGGCGGTCTGGAAATTAAATAAAGTTCTTGGGATTTTGATGAAAACGCGCTACAATAACAGTAGGGCGTTTTCGCGTATGTTGAATTGGCGTGAAATGAGCGGTTATCAGCCGTGAAGTCTGCGGGAAGAAATTGGCATGAAGTCGAGATTAGAACCTGCCGTGAGCTTGCGTAAATAGCAAATAAAGAGCTGAAAGAATCACTTCTTTTGGAATCGAGATGGTACCGTCCGCATAAAACACCTGAGCGGATTCTCGAAGTCAAAAGAGGTGATTTTTAATTTATGAAAGGAGTGCGATGAAAGGTATTGTCTATATTATGAATACTGCAGTCTCTGGGCTGATTAAAATCGGTAAAACTGGATTGCAAAACTACAACGAGAGAATGCGACATCTTGAGCGTAATGGATATTATAACGTTTCTGGGCTGAAGCAATTTTTTGCTATCGAACTCAACGATTATGATGATAAAGAGGCGTTGCTGCATGAAATTTTTAGTAAGCATCGAGTTGATGATAGTGAGTTGTTTGCTCTAGACTGCGAACTCGTTAAACAGCTGTTGCTGGCATTTGACGGTCAAGTAGTTTATCCAAAAAATATCAATAAGGAGCATGCATTTGACGATGTAGTGCGGTTGCGAAAGCAGGGGTCGCTCTTTAGTTTTTATCAAAAAGGACTGAAAAATGGCGATGTGATTGTCTTTGCGCAAGATAAATCCATTAGCGCAACTGTTGCTGGCGAGAGGGAGGTTGAATATGACGGCGAAATCTATAAATTGTCGCCATTAACCCGTGAAATTTTCCAGAAAAAAGGCAAGCGTAATGCTAGCGGTGCGTACCAGGGTGCAGCTTATTGGTTATTTAATGGTAAAAAATTAAAAGACTTAAAAGACAAGTAAACTATATAAAGCGGAAGGGATAAGTAATGAAATTCAAACACGGAACACGTCGTCGAGCTGCAGAATATGAGAAAGATTGGGTGCAACGATGGAAAGACGATGACACATTTAACAAGTCGATCGCGCAGCGCCCTGCTAATAATTCTTGGGTTTTTTATGACGGTCCTCCGTTTTTGACGGGAACGCCACACCACGGGCATTTGTTGGTTAGTACGGTGAAGGATACGATGGGGCGATTCCACACGATGAAAGGTCAGCGAGTTGAGCGCCGTTGGGGTTGGGATTGTCACGGACTGCCGGCAGAGGTTTACGTTGAAAAAACGCTAGGCATTTCTAATAAAAAAGAGATTGGCACGAAAATTAGCGTTTCGGATTATGTCAAGGAATGTCGAGCGGCTATGGTTCGAACTGGCACCGAGTGGGAAGACACGATTGAGCGAATTGGTCGTTGGGTTGAATTTAAGGGCGCTTATAAAACCATGGATAATAATTACATGGAATCAGTTTGGTGGGCGTTCAAGAGACTTTACGAAGAAGGCAAAATCTACGAAGGCGAAAAGATTTTGGTCTATTGTACGAAGGACGCGACGCCAATTTCTAAGAGTGAAGTGGCTATGGAAAATAGCTATCAAATGGACACTGACCCGAGCTTGTTCGTTTACTTTAAGCTGGAAGATGAAGATGAGTATTTGCTTGCGTGGACGACAACGCCGTGGACTTTGCCGGCAAATATGGTCTTGGCGGTGAATCAGGATGTCGATTATTCTTTGGTGGCGTACGGCGATAAAAAGTTTTACGTTGCAAGCGACCGTGTTGAGAAAGTTATGACGGACGAAAAGCACCAGCCGCTGGAATATTCGATTGTTAAGACGATTAAGGGTTCTGAATTGGTAGGTAAAAGATTCGAGCCGCTATTCGAAAATCGTGGTCCGGCTGCGCATAAGATTCTTCACGCCGATTTTGTGACGACTGAGGATGGTACGGGAATTGTTCATATTGCGCCAGCTTACGGTGAGGACGATTATGAATTGTGCCGAAAAAATGACGTTCCAGTATTGTCGTTGGTTGATGGCGATGGAAATTACACGGAGGGCAGATGGTTGGGTCGTAACATCTGGGAGGTGAATAAGGAAATAGCGAAGACTTTACTAGAAGAAGGTCGGGCGCTGAAAATTGAATATATTCGCCACGAATATCCGCATTGTCATCGATGTGGCACGAAATTAATGTACCGCGCTCATCCGAGTTGGTTTATGGATATTCAGAGTCAGAAAAAGGAAATGTTGGCGGCGAACGAGCAGACAAGCTGGACGCCAGATAATCTGAGGACTGGACGATTTCACAATATCATCGAGCAGGCGCCGGATTGGAACTTGAGCCGCGACCGTTACTGGGCAACACCAATTCCAGTGTGGAAGGGTGTGAAGAATGATGGCACGGAAGTGGTGAAGGTGATTGGTAGCTTTGCGGAATTTGAAGAAGTTACGGGTCGCAAGTTGGATGATTATCATTTACCGCAAGTTATGGACGTTACGTTTGAGTGTGACGGCGCAGAAATGCATCACATCGGTAAGGTTTTGGACTGTTGGTTTGAGTCTGGTTCGATGCCATTCGCTCAGTTCCATTATCCATTTGAGAACAAGGAAAAATTTGAAGCAAGTTTTCCTGCTGACTTTATCATTGAGGCGATTGACCAGACGCGTGGTTGGTTTTATAGCTTAACAGCGGTAAACGTGGCTTTGTTTGGTAAATCTCCATGGAAGAATTTGATTTGTACTGGATTTATCAATGCTGCCGACGGTAAAAAAATGAGCAAGAAGCTGAAGAATTATACCGATCCGATGGAACTTATGAATAAGACTTCGGCCGACAGCTTCCGATTCTTAATGCTTTCAAGTCCACTAACAAATGGCGAAAACTTTGCCTTGGCGGATAAGGATGTGATGGATGTGGCGCGTAAGCTTGGTATGATCTGGAATATGTACGACTTCTTCACGATGTATGCTGAAGTTGATGGCTGGGAGTTTAACGGCGATATATCAGATCCACTTCATGATTTAACAAATCCGTTGGATATTTGGATTGTGTCGAGGTTGCATCAATTGATAACAGAGGTCGAGCGAGGTCTTAACAACTATAATTTGCAGGACGCAACCAAGCCGATCTTGCCGTTCTTAGATGATGCAAGTAACTGGTATGTTCGACGCAGCCGTCGTCGCTTCTGGAAATCTGAAGATGATGGCGATAAAAATGACGCTTACCGCACGCTCCATTACGTTTTGGTGCGACTCAGTTATATGCTAGCGCCGTTTACGCCATTCTTAGCGGAAGAATTGTACCATAATTTGACGGGCGATAACGAGTCGATTCATCTTAAAGATTGGTTGCCAGCTGGTGAAATAGACAATTCAATGCTACGCGACATGAATGCACTGCGTACTGCGGTAAATGATGGCTTGTCGAAGCGCGCATCAGAGGGAATTAAGGTGCGCCAGCCGTTGGCGTCTGTGAAACTTGTCAACACTATTTCTCAGGATACCCCAGTGGAAGTTGCGCAATTCTTGATTGATATCGCTAAGGATGAATTGAACGTGAAATCGGTTGAAATTGTTACAGATTCAGAGTCCGAGTCGGCGCAACCGAGCGTTGTTTATGACTTAACAATCACTCCTGAACTAAAGCGCGAAGGTTTGATGCGTGAAATCGTTCGCCACGTCCAAAGCGCGCGCAAGCAGGCTGGTCTGCAGATAGATGATCGAATTATATTGAGTATTTCTAGTGACGATTCTGAAATATCTCAAGCTATTGACGCTTTCGCCGATGTCATTAAATCTGAAACGCTCGCCGTGGAATTGAATTCTGTGGTCAATGAATCGGAAAAATATGACGCCAAAATCGAGGGTAAATTGGTAGAAATTTCCCTGAAGAAAGCTTAAAGGCTAGTAAGTGAAATGAGAATATCCTCCTCTTAGCGGGGAGGATATTCTATTGACTTTTAACCGTACTTATGCTAATATATCATTGTTAATTGATAAAAATAAAAAAGTTATGCAAAATTTATTCAACAAATTATTCGGTAGTAAAGTAGGGTTTTCGCCAATCGACCCGCTGGCAGACGGACTTGCTGAAGAAATTATTAAAGAACAGCGGGAGCCGCAGGCGATTCGTCTAGATGCCGACGATATAGAGGATATTCGCAAGTTTTGGTCTCATGCGGATGGCGATTTTGACAGATAATAGTGTATAATTAGCTCATGTTAATTGAGTCTTTAATGTTTTTTGCTCGAGCCGGCGGAGGTGGGTCGGGCTCTTCTGGGAGATCTTTAATTTTGATGCTACCCGCAGCTGTATCGGGCGGTGTGGCAGGTTTTGTAAAAAGGAAGACTAGATCAAAAATAGCAGGCTTCTTGGTGGGCGTTGCTGTTGGACTAGTTTTTAGTTTACTGTATTTAGCTGATTTAATGTGGTTCGTATGTGCAGTTATTTCTACTTTTGTGGGGGCCGCTATCTCTGTATTTGTTGATAAGCTCAAAGTATTTCGCCAAAATAGTGAGGCGGCTACTAATACAGTTCACCAAGCTTCCTCCGCTGATTCGTTATGGCAGCCAGATAATCTTACTAATTACGCTAGGCAAGTTTTCGAGAGGTTTCAGTATGATTGGAGTAACTTAGATTATGAGTCAATTCGTAAGTATACGACACAGAGATATTCAAATCACATTGGACTAGTGATGCAGGCTTTGCGCCAAATGGGTCGTAGGAATATCGTCGATAACGTGCGGATAAATGAGGCTATTTTTGCTGACGCACATGACGATGCTAATAATCAAAGCGATAGGGTGAGTGTTGCATTTTTAGCGGAGGCTGACGATAAGTTAATAGATGTAACTACGGGCAAAAACATACTTCGCAAGGAGGAAGAATTTGCAGAGAAGTGGAACTTTGTTCGTGAAGGTAACGGATGGAAACTGGATGGCATAAATCAGCCGACTGAGGACGTTAATACATTAGTTGGCTCGCTGAATAAGTTTGCTAAGGACAATGGAATGTATTTTAGCCTGGATTGGGGTAGGCTACTTCTTCCGAAGGGTGGTAACTTATTTTTGCCGCGCTATTTTAACTCTGCTGACGTAAATAACCACGTTATTGGTATTTGGGATGGTGGCATTCTTGTTCAGCTTTATACTTGTGTGCTTAAAAATGGCAATGGATTTACGGACGAGGGTAAAAACAAAGATGAGGTTAACTATCTTATCGGTCAGATTATGCTACCCAAATCTTACGGTGGAATTTTGGTCGACAGGGATGATAATAGAATTTTTAGGAAGCGCGTGATAGCTCCGTTTGGATACAAAAAAGTCAAAATGGAGTGGGGTGATTTTAATAAACGCTATACCATTTTTGCCACAAACGAAGATCAGGCGGCGAGCTTTGAGTTATTAAATCCGAGTTTTATGGCGTGGCTGTATGACCAGGATATAAAAGCTAACATTGAAGTGATGGATAATATAGTTATTCTATATGCCCGGGTTTCTTCTGATGAAAAACGCTATGCGGAAATGTTGGAGATTTTAAGAAGAGCTCACAAAGAGCTGAAAATGTAGGAGGTGCTATGATTACTAAAGCCATTATTCCGGTTGCTGGTTGGGGCACGCGAATGTTGCCGATTACCAAATCTATTGAAAAGTGTATGCTGCCAGTTGGTACTCGTCCAGTGATTGATTATATCGTGCAAGACGTTGTGCGCGCTGGCGTGAAGGATATTTACTTTGTGGTTGGTGAACAAAGTACTCAAGTGCAGAGCTATTATCGATCGAATATTCAATTAAACGATTATTTACGTCGAGCGAGCAAACAGGATAAGCTTCCTCTGGTGGCGCCACTTCGCGACGTCCGAATACATTTTTTAACTCAGCCGGGAACTGGTGGTTACGGCACAAGCATTCCAGTTGGTCTAGCGAGCGAATTTATCGAACAGGGCGAGTCGGCCTTTGTGATTATGGGCGATCAATTCTTTTGGCGTGACGACGGCGGTTCTAACGCGGCAGATTTGGCGGAGCTAGTGGAATCGCGTGGATTGTCAGCTGGGCTATTGGGAAATCCTGTCGAAGAGGAATTTATTCCGCAAACAGGAATTATTGAAACTGACGATCAGGGCAATTTTGTGCGAATAATTGAAAAGCCGAAACTGGAAGAAGCTCCAAGTAACCTCAGCAATTCAAGTTTTTACGTCCTGAACAAAGAGATTTTTGAGTTGGCACGGACCTTGCCGGCAAATCCTAAGAGAGGCGAGTTTGAGCTAACGGACGCGATTAATGCGTACATTGATGGCGGCGGCGTGATTGCTGTTGGTGAGGCTAAGGGTGAATATATGGAATGTGGATCGCCGAGCGGTTGGCTGAAGGCGAATAATGCTATGGCGAAAAACGCTACTTGCTAACTTGACTATATAGATTTTTTGTGCTATTGTATAGTTCGTACATGGAAAAACATCCAAAACAAACAACTATGAACGGAGCCGAAATTAAGAATCCTGGCGAGGTGTTGTCTGCGGAGGGTCTTAAGAATCTTGTAGCTGAGGCTGGTATTGATGGCTCTACGCCAAAGGAGATGCTGATTCATTGATTTTAGAAGATGGCGTTATGAAAATAGGCGACAAGGAAACTATACCTGTTGAGCACCGCTACGAGGTGATGAGCGAATTGATAAGATTGATAAAAGAATCTTCTGATGATGTTAATCCAGAGCGGCTTGGTGATGTGGCTGCACTTGGTATTGTGCTGCTTCATCCGTTTCAGGATGGAAATG
>UNSM01000029.1 GCA_900555425.1 Candidatus Saccharimonadota bacterium
CCATGCAGGTTGCAGCCTTGGCGGCGTCTATTTTGCCATTAGGCGCCACACCTTTCGTACTAAAGAGTTCGTTAAACTCATTAGGTAGTTTTGCAGGAAAACTTGGCGGACTGAGCGGTTTGGCTAATAAGAAGCTGGGTGGCGCTATCGCGAATAAGTCCAGGATAAGTGATGCTAGAAATGCTTGGAAATCCCGTTCTGCTAGAAAGCTAGCAGAAAGAAGATCCGGCAATACCTGGTACGGACGAACCGCAAGTAATCTCAGAGATAGAAACAACTCTATACTTAAGAGAGGACTTGGAGTGGCAATGAATCCTGCAGCGGCCCTTGATGATAGCTGGGTTGGTCGAAAGATAGGTCTCAGTAGCGGTGCGGGGGCAGCACAAGAAGCCTACGATAAAGCCGCTATGGAAAAAGCTGAACGAGCAATCACGTATCAATACAGTGGAGATGCTAAGGCAGCCCTAAAGGATAAAAAAGCCGACAAGTACACTAGGATTGCAGCCGTTAACCAACTTAAGGGACAAGGCGCTCATGGTGCGGACGTAGTGGCTGATTACCTGAGAGATGGTGGAGAAGTGGATAGTGTAAGTATGGCTAATGCATTAACCGAAATGAAAGGGTCTCACGCTGGAGTTTCTGAGGCAGGAGTTAGTGCTCTTAAGGCTCTTCAGAGTGGTAAATCAAGCTTCTCACTCGGGGATAAAGATTCGTCAGGCAATGTCGTTGGCGATTCAGCAAAGGACGAGTTTAATAGCCTAACTAAGGATGGCGTAAGTAAATTATCCAATGAAGCCATCGCCAAACAGAGCGCTGACGCCATTAAGAACTCTGCTATAAAAAGAAATGACGCTCTTAAGCTACTGAAAGATAATAGACTCAGGTCTATGATGAGTCAGGATACAAAAAATGCTCTTGTCAATAAATAAACATAATGACCCCTTCTCTTGACTTTTTCCATCAAAAATGCTAATATAAACCCAGATGGAGTGGTTAATTTACCGTAAGCAGCTTCTTAACAAGTGGCTGCAGTGGTTTGTATTGCTGATAGCAGGGATGCTGGTGGGCATTTTTCTTAATACCTTAACACACTCAACCTCTGTTTACGCTGTAGACGCAGAATGGAGCGGTCATAATTTAACCTATAATAAAGAAAAATACACAAAGGTAAGTGATGATAAAAAGATCAAACAATTTAATCTACCTGATAATTCGCTTGTTTATATTAATGAAGATAAGAATAAAAAAGAAACCAAGGTTATTTATTTTCCATCAAGCGAAATATCTTCACTAAGTTCCGCAACTTACGCGGTTTATTCATTTACACCACCAAATACCTACGAGCAAACCAGCAACTCAACTATTTCAATTGAATCGCCATCTGAAAATTCGACCAGCACTTCCTGTGATGTACAGGGGATAGGGTGGATTATCTGTCCAGTTTCCAACTGGCTGGCTGATGGCATAGATTATATGTACAGCGCGCTTCAGGAGTTCTTAAAAACTAAGCCGTTAGAAACAACCAACCAAAATAGCGGAATTTATCTGGCGTGGGTCATTATGCGCAACATTAGCAACGTGGCGTTTATCGTGGCGTTTTTGGTGATCATCTACTCACAATTAACCTCTGTAGGAATTAGCAATTACGGCGTTAAGAAAATGCTCCCTAGATTAGTAATTGCGGCGGTGTTGGTCAACTTATCATTTACGATTTGTGCTATATTGCTTGATTTATCAAACGTAACTGGCTACGCTTTCCAGGATGCCTTCATGGGAATTAAAAACACAATATCCACCGTAGGAGAAAATACGGGCGTAGGTTGGACATGGTCGGAAGTTATTGTGATGATACTATCCAACGGGGCTTTAGCTGGTGGGGTGGTCGCAACAGTGGCTATGGGGGCAGAGTTGCTACCATTGGCACTATCAGCATTAGTAGGAATAGGTCTAGTACTTCTCTTAGTGCTTCTAATTATGGCAGCACGTCAAGCTTTAATTGTAATATTAATTATCATTTCGCCTTTAGCCTTCGTTTGCTATTTACTTCCTGGCACAGAAAAATGGTTTAAGAAATGGCGAGACTTATTCTTCACGATGTTAGTATTTTTCCCGGCATTCGCTGTAATATTCGGTGGGGCGCAATTGGCTGGAATAATAATTATCCAAAACGCCACTGGAGCAAATGGTGGAATAATGCAAATCTTAGGAATGGTAGTTCAAGTTATACCATTAGCCTTAACACCTATAATTCTGAAACTTAGTGGCGGAGTATTGGGTAAATTCGCTGGGTTTGTTAATGACAAAAACAAGGGCTTATACGACAGGACTAAGAACTATTCTAAAGATCGCCGCGAAACTATTAAAAACAAGAAGTTGGCTAATGCCAATATGGCGCGATTCAACCCAAATCGTTTACGCCGTTGGGCAGATCATAAAGGTAGAGCACTCAAAAAAGATCTGGAAACTTCACAGAAAAATGCCGAGAATTCATTTAGAAATACAGCCCGGTATAAGAAGTCAGACTTGTATGCCAGACAGGCTTCCAGGCGCTCAGATTTCTTATCTGCGCAAGACGATAATCGCTACCTCGAATCTACGCTGGGTCACGCACCAGATGATATATACGAGAAAAGACCAGCTTACGATCGCGCTCTACGAGCCGTGATACCTACCTATGCAACTCGACAAGATTTGAAAGCTCATCAGCAGCAAACTGCATTCATGAATGATATTAAAGACCTAGAAACCGAAATTGCAACAGCGGGTCTGATTAAGAACAACGCTCAACGCCAACAGCACAGTGAATTTGCAGAACAATTGAAAAACAGCAAGGAACTTCAAGAAAAAGCTGGCGGCAACGTATTCAAAGATGCAAATGGCAATTTGATTGGTGCAAATGCAGCCTTAGCTTCAGCCATAGCAACCAGCCGTAGCGAATATGCCAAGTCTGTTGATGAAGCTCATCAGATTATGAAGCATTATAAGCTGAGCGCTGGGCAAAGACAAAAGATAGCTTTAGGCAATTCCGTGACGCTTTCAGATGGAACAGTACTGGATAGTAATAACATATTTGTACGTGAAGCCGCAATTGAGGAGCAGATTAAATACGGTACCGCAGCAGAAGTCGCCGAGCTTCTTAGCGAATTACCGCCAGAATTCTATTCTTCTGCAGCTTCAGCGCTAGCGGAATCTGGTGTACGGAATAAGGCGTCCTTTATGGGAGGTAAGCTCATCGATGATATGCTGAAGGGCGATATTAATAACAGGGGAGACCTAATGAACCACTTTGCTGAATGGCTACAGGGCGGTAAATACAAGCCTGAGACCTTAGCGTCTACGGATGCTGATGCCGTTAAATTGTTAATAGAAGCTGTTAAGAATACCTCTGTTATTACTGATAAGAAACGTCAAGATCTTAAGAAAGTTATCAACACAATTCTTACCGATAAGAGGTTATCAGCTAATGCAACTGACGCGGCTAAAGAGCAATTTGAAATTTTCCGCAACATGCTATAATCTCCATATTTTGATATAATATAAGCAGTATGTCGGTGTATAAAGTTCCTCAAGATGTCGAGGCGGAGGACAAACTGCTCGGGCCGTTTAGTTTCCGACAGTTTGTGTTCTTAATTATAGCTGTTATCGGAATCGCTATTGCATACGGTTTGAGTACAATTTTACTACCTTTGGCAATAATTCCTGTGCCGATAATTTTATTCTTTGGAGCGCTGGCTTTACCTCTTAAAAAAGATCAGCCAATGGAAGTTTATTTGGCAGCAGTCATTTCTTTTATGCTAAAACCCAAAAAACGTCTATGGCAGCCTGATGGAATTGAAAGATTAGTCGAAGTTATCGCACCAAAAGTCGAAGAAAAGACTTACGGAAATAATTACGATCAAGCCGAAGTCCAGCGAAGATTGTCATATTTGGCGAATTTGGTAGACAGTCAGGGTTGGTCAATTCGTGGCGTCAATAATCCGAATAGCTCGATGCGTGCCGATTTATTCAACGAAGGGCAGGCAGCCAACGACATATTGGATGAAAATAGCACTACGGCGCAAAATATCAATCACTTAATAAATCAGTCAGATGTTCGTAGGAGACAAGAAGTTATCCAAAAGATGCAAACAGGGCAATCTTCTACGCCGCCTCCCGTGCAACCATCTCAATCATCTCAACCAGATAATCCTACTCCAGCCACACCACTACAAATGAATCCGTACCCAACGATGCGTCAATCTGTATTAAATCCAGCGTCCAGACAGCCTGCCGCGAGCGCTCCAGCTCAAACTCAACCAACAACCACGCCGCAAACTAGCGTAAACGAGGTGTCACCTGCTATAATAGAGCTGGCAAATAACCGCGACCTCTCAATTGAAACGATTGCGCGTGAGGCAAATCGAATTCAGCAAGAAAATAAATTATCAGATGAGGAAGTGGTGATTTCACTACGTTAGGTGGGGTTTATGCAACCAGAGTTACAAAATCAACAATCTTATCAGCAGGGTCCGCAAACCAATGCGGCTCTTCCTAATGTCCCTCAACAACCATCGGGAGCAATTGGTTCGGGACCAAATCCAACCGCGCCGTCTCCAGATAAAACCCCTGAGAATAAGAAGCAAAAAGGACCAATTAGCACCCAGAATACGCTGCTTTTCTCTGAAATGCGCGAAAATATGATCATCATGAGCGACGGTAGTTTTCGGGCGGTAGTGGAATGTGAATCAATTAACTTTGACCTTATGAGTTCACGCGAAAGAGAGGGAATTGAGTTCAGTTATCAAAACTTCATCAACTCTCTATATTTCCCAATTCAAGTTCTTATCCGTTCCCGCCGCGTGGACATTGGTCCGTATCTAGACAGATTAGCTGAAATTCGCCGCAATCAAGACAATATGCTCCTCAACGTCCTAATGGACGATTATATGGATTTTATCGATATTCTGGCGCAAGAAGCAAATATTATGGATAAGAGTTTTTATGTTGTCGTTCCATATTATCCAGCTGGCGAGGAAAATGCCTTCAAACAACAGACTAAGGGATTGTTCAATAGCTTCTTCAGTGGGAAAAAAGAGGCAACCGTAACAAAAATTGACCAAGTTACCTACACCAAAGCCAAAGATGAAATTAAAAACCGCATTGATTCGGTTATGAATGGTCTATTCCAAATGGGCGTAAAAAGCTGGCAATTAAATACCAGACAACTGGGCGAGCTGTTCTACACTTCATATAATCCCGACACGTCGTCACGTGAATCGCTAGAGGACATTGACCCAAGCGAGCTTACGACCACTTACGTAACTAAGGGAACTGGTCCATCACCGAGAGGAGGAAGGTCATAATGGCAAAGAAGAAATTAGATGCCGTTGATATTGCTGCTCAACAACGAGCAAGGGAGCAAGCCGAAGTCGAACAAGCCTTCTTAACTGGTGTTCGAACTCTGCGTGATTTTATTGCGCCAAGTAGTATTGAGCTTCATTCCGACCATTTCCGACTTGGCTCAAAATATGGCCGCACAATGTATGTTTATGGCTATCCTCGTCAAATCTACACCGGCTGGCTTAGCTCAATCATTAACATCGATGAAGTGCTGGATATTAGTATGTTTATTTATCCAGTCGATACGCAAATTGTCCTAAATAACCTGCGTAAAAAAGTTACTCAGTTGGAAGCAACCATGAATATAAACATGGAAAAGGGAAAGGTGCGCGATCCAGGCTTGGAGGCAGCTTTGCAAGACGCCGAAGAATTGCGCGATCAATTGCAGATTGGCGCCGAAAAGTTCTTCCGCTACGGCTTATATATTACGCTTTACGCCGACAGCTTGGACGAGCTAAACTTCATCCAGCATAAAATTGAAACTATTTTTGGTCAGCAATTGGTGTTCTCAAAAGTGGCTTCCAGCCAGCAGGAGCAGGGATTGAATAGCTCTATTCCACAATTGACCGATGAACTACAGATTCGCCGCAACATGAATACTGGCGCAATTTCAACCAGCTTCCCATTCACTTCAGCCGATTTGACAGACAATAAGGGCGTGCTTTACGGAATTAATATGCATAATAATGGCTTGGTGATTTTTGACAGATTCTCTCTGGAAAACGCCAATATGGTCGTGTTCGCTAAGTCTGGTGCCGGTAAATCATTTACCGTTAAATTGGAAGCTTTGAGAAGTATGATGGTCGGGGCTGATATTGTGATTATTGACCCAGAAAATGAGTACCAGAAACTATGCGACGCAGTTGGTGGCAGCTATATTCGATTGAGTTTAAGTAGCGACACGAGGATCAATCCGTTTGATTTGCCACGTGTTATTGATACTGATGAGGCAGATGACGCACTGCGAGCTAACTTAGTTACTCTACACGGACTACTCAGGCAAATGCTGGGCGGTGCAGGAGTAGGAGCTGGCGGGCAAGTAGTAGCAGGATTATCACCAGCGGAAGAAGCTGATATTGATCAAGCATTAATCGACACTTACGCACGCGTTGGCATTACTTCGGATCCATTGACGCACAATTCTACGCCACCGACAATTTCCGACCTATACGACACTTTGCTTCACATGGGCGGAACTGGTCCAAGTCTGGCTCAGCGACTTCGCAAATTTACCTCTGGAACTTTTGCTGGAATATTCTCGCAACAGAGTAATATTGATATTAATAATAATATGGTCGTCTTTAATATTCGCGACTTGGAAGATGAACTGCGACCGACGGCGATGTATATTGTTCTGAATCACATCTGGAATATTACGCGTACCGACCAGAGAAAGCGTATGTTGATTGTTGACGAGGCTTGGCAATTGATGAAATATGACGATTCTGCCAATTTCTTATTCTCATTAGCCAAGCGCGCCCGCAAATATCAATTAGGATTAACGACGATCACGCAGGACGTGGAAGACTTCGTCGGAAGTAAAATGGGGCGAGCAATCGTTTCCAACTCCTCAATGCAGCTACTTTTGAAACAGTCCGCCAGCGCCGTTGACGTTTTGGCGCAAGTGTTTAAATTGACAGATGAAGAGCAGAAGCGACTAGCCAATTTCCCAGTTGGGCAAGGATTATTCTTTGCTGGACAAAATCACGTTCACATCCAGATTCAGGCTAGCGATACCGAATATAATTTGATCAATACAAATCCCGTGTCACAACAAATAAAACCGTCAGATTCACCAATCGGCGGCTACGGAGCGGTGTAGAAAAATAGCGAGAAAATATGGCACGAGTTGATTACACGACGGATTCCGAAACTGACAGCAGATTAAATCCTGCTGAGCAGGCTGAGTCGGCTGGTTATGATAGCGGGTCAGAGTTAAGTGATCGCGAAAAAGATGCCATAAACGACCTTGAATCTCAGTTTGATAATAAAGATTCGGACTTGAATCCTAATCAAAACGATTCCGCCAGCGCTGCCGTTAATGACCAAGAATCTTCTGTTCCAAGCAACGGTTTTTATCAGCCGTCTGCGGGGAAAAAGAAAAGTCCAGTAACGTTCAAGTCTTTACTGAAAAAACGCGGACCAATTGCAATAATTTCTATTATATTAAGTATAATAAGCGCAATACTGGGAATGATTGCCAGTTCAGCTACAATGATACAAAACATTATGGAGAATTTCACCTGGAAAAATGACTCCGCCACAATTGTTAAAGAATCCCGCGTGAAAAAAGTCATGAATAGAATGATCGGAGCAAGTGATGACGCAGGAATCTGTAAAAACAAAAAAATACGCTGTAAAACAGGGCGGCTCTCTAATAGGGCTCTCAATAAATTTAAGAAGTCTGGTCTAACTCCAGTTGACGCCAATGGCAATGAAATGAAGCTAAAGAAAACTGGTTACCCAGAAAAAAATCCAACCCATTGGAAAATAGAAGGAGTAAACGGCGGAAAGCCTATTGAAGCATCAAAATTAAAGGACGAATTACTAAAGAAAGAGAATCGTAAAATTGCCAGTAAGGTCTATGGCAGAACCGGTCTGTTGAAAATGCGTTTCCGCGCCTGGACAGGAAAGCATATGAGTAAGCTCTACAATAAGTTCAGCCTTAAAAGAAATAGTGCAATGTCAAAAATCGATAAAAAACTTAAAATAACAGAGAGGATAAAAAAATTCCGAGAAGGGATGCCAAAATTTAATAACAGCACAGCCGTCAATAACGTTAAGACCGGAATTAATAAGATGGGAGGCAAATTAAAAAAAGGAGCACTAGCCTACACTATTGCTGCCGGTTATTGCTTAGCTGTAAAAATTCCAAATATTATCGCAGCAGGAGTTACTGCAGTTCAGCTAGCCCCTCTGCTCGGATTGGTTATGGATGTAGTACTATCTCCCGGATCGCAGGCTAAAGCTTCTGGACTAGATAGTCAACCTGCCGCAGCATTATTATTAGGTCAGAAGGCTTCAGCTGCCGAATCTACAGGCAGCGGGTTCTCTCAAGAAACGATGGAAACTATAGGCGACATGCTTACTCAAAGGGGCAAAATGAAAGATTCTGAAAACACCGAAGGATCAGCTCTGGACTCTCCATTTCTCCTTGCAGCAATGGGTGTCAATAATGACAAGCCAGGAATTGCTAAAAATTATGTGCCAGGATATTCAATAGTTACAAATCCCATAATTCGCAAAATCAATGATCTTAAAGGCGCTACTCAAGGGGCGTGCGATTTCATACTTAGCCCAGTTACAATGTACACTTTTATGGCCATAGAGGGTGCAGCTACCGCGGCCGCCGGTGGATGGCCTAAATTGGTAACTTGGGTAGGAAGCCAAACTCTCGGTGCAATAGTTACAAAGGTAGCAGAGGTAGCAGTAGGCGACCAAGTTAAAACAATTCTTGAAGAACTAGCAAAGAAATTTCTTGTACCAAATAATGCTCAATATAAAGATTTGGGTGACGCACTTGGTGTTGGAGCGGCAGCGTTCTTTGCAAGCGGATCTATGGGGCAGATGTTACCAGGGCT
>UNSM01000030.1 GCA_900555425.1 Candidatus Saccharimonadota bacterium
GATATGATGCTGGAGGGCGATTTGGGAAAGATTACGCCGACGCAACGTGCGGTTCTTAGGGAGGCATTTTCTTCGAGTGAGCGTATGGTGAGGCTGATTAATGATTTTCTTAATGTTTCTAGGCTTCAGACTGGCAAATTTAATATCGATAAACAGAAGATAGATATTGCTCAAATTCTTCGAGATGAAGTTGCTTTGCTTAAGGTTGTGGCAGATCAGAGGTCTGTCGAAATGGACCTAAAGATTGATAAAAAAGTTCCATTGATTACGGCTGACTCTGAGAAGATTCGTCAAGTTATGCTGAATATGATTGACAATGCCATTTACTATTCAAATCCACATAAAAAGGTAATAATTTCTCTAAAAAATAGTAATGGCGCGATTGAATTTACGGTGAAAGATTCGGGAATTGGTGTACCGAAATCAGAGCAAGCAAATCTGTTTGGTAAATTCTTCCGCGGCGCGAACGCCAGAAAAAAGCGACCAGACGGCACGGGTGTTGGCTTATTTTTGGCGAGGAAAGTTATTTTATTGCACGACGGCGAAATGATCTTTGAATCAGAAGAAGGAAAAGGCAGTACTTTTGGGTTTAAGTTGCCAGTTCGTTAACGAAATAAACTCAGTATTCCAGAAATAACGATAATTAAAGCAATTGCAACGAGTCCCGCCATGCCAATGGTGCGAATGAGCTTTTTCCGATCAAAAAACCATTGAGATAATTTGGAACGATTCGTTGCCGTAATCCTTGTTACCTTTGGCCGCTGAGATGTCGCGTCCATCCCAGAATATTTTTTATTGCGCTTTTTCTTCTGCTTTGTCATGGAAATATTATACATTAATAGATAACGGCGGATAAGTGGCTGATTTGCTATAGACAATTCGACAATAATTTGTTATGATATCTGAAGTCGTGGCCTTATCGTCTAACGGTTAGGACACCAGGTTTTCATCCTGGCAATCCGGGTTCGATTCCCGGTAAGGTCACCATGTGACAGACAGAAGACCTTACTGGTCTTTTTTATTTGTTTTTAATCTTGCAAGGAACTTATGCTTACTATAAAATGATGCTAAGATAGTAGTAATAGCTGGGTAGGAATCTAATGATAAAGAGCAGCGCGATAAAAACAAAACACGCAAACGCTAGAAAGGTCCAGGACGGCAAAAGATCGCCTAAAAACACTCCTGTGCAAAAAGTACACTCTAAACTAAAATCCACCCGAAAGCGCATATCAAAATTCTGGATTATAGCTGGAGCCGCTATATTAATAGCTGCTATCTACCTACTCATCAATGGCGGTGCCTTGGTAGAGCAACATAAAATGGCGCAATACCTTAAGGAAAAGTATGGGAAAGAGTTTATAGTAGAAAATTATCGCATTGAGGGTGGCGGTATTGGAGTTGAGGGCGATCCGTATGTGGATGCTTATCCGGTTGATGATAGTAGTCTTAGGTTTGAAGTGTGGAATAGAGCTGACTATAGAAAAGGCGAGAGTGCTTACTCTGATACATATCCAGATCGTATTTGGGAAAGAGAGTCTAGGAATGATATAGCTAACCTAGTTAGCAAGCAGTTTGGCGGTAGAGCTATACTCAAATCAATAAGAATAAACAGCAATATAGAGGTTGGCAGAGCTATTACGAAAAACATACCATCCTATAAAGATGCATTTAATAAATTTGGCAGAAAAATATATATGACAATATCTTTAGAGAATGACGTTAATTTTGATGATTTGTCAGAGCGTATATATAGAGTGACTTCTGAAATAAGAAAGCAAATGGGCGTAATGCTGGCTATAGACTATCATGATTCACTACATGAACTATGGCTGGAAGATCAGGACATTAGCAATATAGAATCTTCGAGTGACGTAGATAAATATATAAAGAGGGGGTGGAGTTGAATATAACTAATGAGCAATATTTAGCCTTAAGCGCGCAGATCGGCCTTATCTTGTTGACTTGCCGCGCCGTTCCAAAACCGTTTGCACTCGGTCAAATAACTGTTTTGATATAATGACTTTGTGCTTGCCCTCGTGTATTTCGCTTAAGTAGCGAAAGTGTCCATAGTAAAACGGATTTGCCAGTATGTGCGCCACGCGTGCGCGCGAATGGGGTTTATTGCCAGTCGTTTTCTTGCCGCACACCAGCCCAGAAAACCCTTTACCTTTTTCTAGTAAAATTACGGCGGGGGAAATTACAAAAATATGCAAAGGGTTTTCTGGGCTGGAGCTACCTATTACTGACTAACATACTCAAGTGCCGCGATAAGTGTTCCGAAATACAATTCACCTTGAGGCACTAAGTTATTAGCCGCCGCGTCCCGGGTGATTTCTTTAAAATTATCTAGCGAGCGCCATTCGTACGAATCAACCTCGCCATCGACAAAGGTGAAGTTTTCATCACCACTGAGCTGGTAAAGAAACACATTTACGATGTCTCGTGGGTCTTTCTCGATGATGCGAACAGCCTGCACAAAATGCAGCTTAGATTCATCAATCGTAAGCCCCATTTCCTCTTTAGTCTCTCGCACGGCTGCTTGCACTGGTGTCTCTCCGATATTGATATGCCCGCCTGCCGAAATATGAAACCAGCCTGGCTTATTGGGCTTCGTCAATGAACGCTTTTGTAGCAGTATGCTCACCCCGCCTTCGTCAATCTTCCAAAACCACACATGAGCGTTGCTCATGACTAGGCTTTTATCAGAGTTAAACTCTTCTTTGGGCGCGCCTTTGCCGTCTACAGGCGTGCCGTTGTTATTGTAAATTTGCCATAATTCGTTGTCGTGCATATATGGTATCCTCCCTCGCTATAATCTATTCTAATATCTAGATACCAGTATACGTGATAGACGGGGTTGTCGTCTATTCTTAAGAAGTATGCTAGAATATGCGAATTAATAACCTATTTTTGCGCAAATAACTAATTGCTTATTATGGTGAGCTTTTTTATTGTCGCTTCGTAGTTTCTTCGGCGGCGGACTCATCGTCAGTCCGAGACATCATTTCAGAATAGGCTTCAAGTATATCACTCTCCTTATATTTCGGTTTATGTGAGCGTTCGATTGCATACCAGATTGTTACTGGTATCAGCAAGACGGTGTTTATGCAATATATCGTAATTGCAGCTTCTATGGATCCAACGATATTTACAAATACTCCCGTATAAAATAAAAAGAAGATAATTATAGTAGTTGATCCGAAAATAAAGAACAAAATTTTTGAGATAATATATTTATCTATTCCTGGCATAATATTTTATATTCTAGCATTAAGAAAATGGGTAGGCTAGTTTTGACCAACACGAATTCTGACATTAAATAAGTATTACAAATCTTCATGGCGCCATTTTTCATCACTGTTATTTCGTGATATAATTTAAAAAATGAGCGATAATATATTTAAACGAACAAAAATATTAGCAACAATTGGGCCAGCAACGTTCAGCCAAGAAAAGGTTTACCAATTGTTGGAGGCCGGCGTTAACGGCATCCGTATGAACTTTAGCCACGGCGCTAATGAGGAGAGAATTGAGCAGATCAATTGGGTGCGCACAGCTAGTAAACAGTTGGGCAAACCTGTCGCAATTTTACAAGATTTGCAAGGCCCGAAGATTCGCTTGGGCGTTTTGAAAGATAACATGCTGAATGTTAAGGTTGGCGATATGCTGGTCTTGGATTCAGAAATTACTGAGCATGACGGCAGCTTCAATTTGCCAGTGCAGTACAATTTGGCGGAGAAGATGAAAGTCGGCGAGCCGCTTTACATGTTTGACGGCAAGATCAGGACGGTTGTACGAGAAATTGTTAGTCCAACTGCAATTCGCGTAGAAGTTCAGAACGACGGTTTTTTGATGAGCCGCAAGGGTTTGAATTTGCCAGACACAGATTTTGGTGGTGACATTCTTACTCAGAAAGATATTAACGATTTGGAATGGGGCGCAAGCCAAGATTTTGATTACGTTGCATTGAGTTTTATTCAAAAAGCTGATGACATTATTGATTTACGTCGTCGATTGACAGATCTGGGTTCGACAGCCAATATTATTGCCAAGATTGAGACTAAGTCTGCCGTTGATCCAGAGAATTTGGAGGAAATCGTTAAGGCTAGTGACGGTATTATGGTTGCTCGCGGTGACTTGGCGGTGGAAGCTGGTGCGGAAATTGTCCCAGTTGTACAGCGTCGAATTATTGCCTTGTGTCGTAAATATTGCAAGCTAGTGATCGTTGCGACACAAATGATGGGCAGTATGGTTGACAATCCAGAGCCAAGTCGTGCTGAAGTAAGTGACGTTGCTAATGCTGTAATCCAAGGCGCTGACGTAGTTATGTTGTCTGATGAGACTGCTAATGGTAAATATCCTGTTGAAACTGTTCGTGCGATGCGCAAGACTATTATCTACACTCAAGAACACAGTGAAGTGATGTTGGTAGAAAAGGCTGAAATGCGTGAAAAAACTGACGCGATTTTAAGCTACACGGCAGCTCAATTGGCAAGGAGAATTAAGGCTCGAGCTATTATTGCGGAAACACACACTGGCGCTACTGCAATTAATGTTGCCGCATATCGTCCAAACCTACCAATTGTTTGTGTGACCGAAGATGTGAAGACTGCGCAAAAGTTGGCACTAAGGTACGCTTCTCGTCCATATGTTCGACCAAACGATTCAAATGCAGCAACTAAGTTGGCTGACGAGTTGAAACAAGAAGGCTATTTCGGCGCAGATCCAGTTACGGTTGTGCTTGTTAGCGGCCACAATCCAGAGCCAGGCAAAACTGACAATATCCAAGTCAAGACGTTGTCATAAGGAGAATTTGGGTGGGCAGAAAATTTCCGAAGCAAACAATTCGCGATGTTGATCTACGTGGAAAAACTATTCTTCTGCGAGCAGATTATAACGTACCGCTAACAAAGCGCGGTCAGATTTCTGATGATCTAAGAATTCGCGCTTCGCTGCCCACACTCCGATATTTGTTGGAGCAGAATTGCAAGATTGTTATCATGTCTCATCTGGGGCGACCAAAAGGTAAGGATCTTAAGTTTAGCTTGAAAGTTGTCGCAGATCACCTATCCAAGTTGCTGATCCGTCCGGTAGAATTGCTGGATGATTGCGTGGGCGAAGCTGTTCATCAAGCCGTTCGCCGCGCGCCACGAGGCAGTATTCTTATGTTGGAGAATTTGCGCTTTTATGACGAGGAGGAGGCTGATGATTTAACATTTGCCAAGTCAATTCAACGCGCTGTCCGAGCGGATTATTTTGTGCAAGACGGATTTGCGGTCGCACACAGGGCGCACGCCAGCACTCATGCGATTACATTGTGTGTTCCAGGGCTAGCGGGGTTACTATTAGAAAAAGAATATGTAACTATCACCGAGGCGATGAATAAGCCAAAACGTCCGTTGGTTGCGGTTATTGGCGGCGCGAAAGTTAGCGATAAAATATTACTGATTAAGCGTCTGATTAAAAAGGCGGATCGGATTTTAATTGGCGGCGCCATGTCAAACACGTTTTTACATTGCCGTGGATTTAATGTCGGCAAGAGTGTGTTTGAGCCGGGAATGGAAAAGGTTGTCGCGGAAATTTATGATTTGGCGGCGGCTAAGGTTGGCGCAGAGAATGTTGACGATTTTTTGGTATTGCCGATTGATGTGGCGGTTGCGCCAGAGATTTCTAAGGATTTTCCTCGTCAAGAAGTTAATATTGATAAAATAAAGAACTCAGATATGGCGCTGGATATTGGAAGTCAGACAATTGAGAAATTCACGAAAATACTGGCTGATGCAAAGATGGTTATTTGGAATGGTCCGCTGGGCTATGCTGAAATTGATAATTTTGCAATCGGTTCAGCGCGAGTGGCGCTAGCTATTGCCCAGAATAAAGGGGTCGTTTCAATAGTCGGCGGCGGAGATACGGCTGATTTTATATTAAAATGGGACGGGCATGACGGCGCCAATTTTACCCATGTTTCCACTGGTGGCGGAGCTAGCATGGCCTTGATGGCTGGTAAAAAATTGCCAGGAATTGAAAGTTTACTAGACGCATACGGTTTGAGGTGATAAACTAAGCATAAGGATTATCTCATGAGAAAAAAGTTAATCATTGGTAACTGGAAAATGAACTTCAATATGCAAGAGGCTAGTTTATATTTGCATAAGCTGATGAACACGCTGCCATCGCATAGAGATGTTGAAGTGGTGCTGGCGCCTACTATTTTGACGCTGCAGAGTTTGAGTTTACAAATTAATCGTCGGATCGCTAAGTTGGCGGCTCAGAATTGCTATTGGCGGGATTCAGGCGCGTACACGGGAGAAATTCCAGCGGCGCATCTTCGTGGAATTGCTGATTATGTGATAATTGGACATTCGGAACGTCGCTATATTTTCATTGAAAGCGAAAAAGATATTCGGTTGAAAGTTCAGGCGGCAATTCGAAATCGTATTCATCCGATTTTGTGTGTTGGTGAGACGATTCAAGAGAAGACTCTTGGCGAAACGAAGGATGTTCTGGCTGATCAATTGACTAGCGGTCTGGCTAATGTGACGGCGGACGAGCTGGACGAAGTAGTTATTGCGTATGAGCCAGTTTGGGCGATCGGTACTGGCGACAGCGCTAAAGCGTCTGATGTAAAAAAAGCTACACAGATGATTCGACGACATATTTCTCATTTGTACGGTAAAAAAGCGGCGGAATCAGTTCGAGTTGTTTATGGTGGAAGTATTACATCAATAAACGCCGCAGATTATTTAGCAATTGATGAACTTGATGGTTTATTGGTTGGGGCAGCCAGTTTGGATGCATATCAATTTAAGGAGATAATCTCGAAAGCATATAAAGGTTAAAAAATAGGGGGCATATGACAGATATTGATTTTGACGAGTTGGATAGAGCGGTAAGCTCTCTTATGGATAAGCAGCGAGAAAAGGAAGCTCCAGCGGTGGCTAATGAAAATAATAGCGAGGTTTCTGTGTCTGCGCCTGTAGAGGAAAAACCTGTATTAGAGAACTCTATTGGTACTAGTTTTGCACCTCCAGTAACTCCATTTACGCCTTCGTCTGTTGCTTCTACTCCTTTATCATCGACCTCTCAGCCTGAAGCAAAAAAAGAGTCTTCTAGCGATAATACGATTCCTAAAGAGGTCGATAGTCCTGCGAACGAGAAAGTTGCTAACGATTCAATGGCTAACAGAGCTCCTGGTGTGGCTGCTAGCGAAGTTAAAGCTGCGCCAGTAATCGCGAGACGCTCGACTGGTCGTTTCATGGATGTTGTTAGACCTTCATCTGTCAGCACTATCCAAAAACCTGCTGCTCCCGCTCCATCTCGAACTGGCACGACGATTCAGCCTTCACCTGATTTGGTGGACGTGATTAGCACAAATAATAGGCATTCTGCGGTAAGGAAAGAAATGTCTGATATAGTTGCTCAATCAGATAATCTTAGTGACACCCCTGATCTTAAAGACGTGCACAATGAATCTACTTTTGCAGAGATTGAAGATGCGCCCGTTGAGGAGTTGTCATTGACTGATAAGATAGCTCAATCATTAGCCGTAAGTAATAGCGAAGCTCCTGCTACACCGATGACTACGCCGCTGGAATCTCCGTTTATTGCTAATGTTGAAGTGGAGAAGCGACCGCTTGGTTCTGTTAATCAAACTATGACTAGTTCTGAGATGAATAGTGATGAAGATGCGTCTATGTCTGCTGATTCTGAGGATATAAAATTGGAACATCAATATAATACCAATTTATCTAATTACAACATGAGTGAAAATTCTTTGGGCGACGTTCCTGACTCACCAATGGATTTGAGTCCAGAAATTATAGCAATTGAGGAGGCTGGCGTTCCTGAAGATTCAGACGATAAAATGTCCACTGACATTGACAGCTCTTTGATTGAGTCTTCCGAATTATCCGAAAAAGAAACTATGGATTCTGAGCCAGCACCGATGTTTGCCGCCGTATCTACAGAGGTCAAACCTTCAGCCGACAAAGAAAAGAAAAAATCTGGATTATTAATAGCGTTGCTTATTGTTCTATTTTTGGCAATTGGTATGGCTGGCGGCGCCGTTTCGTACTTTTTGCTGATAAAATAGATATATGTCTAATTTTACTGACGGATTAAATAGCGAGCAGGTTCGAGCGGTGACGCACGTTGATGGGCCGTTGTTGATTTTGGCTGGAGCCGGATCTGGAAAGACTAAAACTCTGACTCATAGAATCGCTTATTTGATTGGCGAGTTGAAAATATTTCCTAGTCGAATATTGGCGGTTACATTTACTAATAAAGCCGCGAAGGAAATGCGTCAGAGGTTAGCGCAAATATTGGGTGAGGACTCTGAAAATCGGCAATTTATGCCGTGGATGGGAACTTTTCACAGTATTTGTGTGCGAATGTTGCGGATGGATGGTGAAAATATTGGTCTGAATAAGCGATTCTTAATTTACGACACCGACGACCAAATAAGCTTGATGAAGCAAATTATGAAGGCTCGCGGCTTGACAGATAAAGATATTAAACCTCGAGCTGTACTTTCGGTTATTTCAAACGCTAAAAATGAAATGCGAAATGCTGAGGATTTTTCCACTTCGACTCGCGGCCCAAGAGAGCAAAAAATAGCTGAATTGTTTTTTGCTTATGAAAAAGCTCTGAAAGATGCTTCGGCGTTGGATTTTGACGATTTATTAATAAAAACCGTGGAATTATTGAGAAGTAAGCCAGATATCCGTCATAAATGGCAGCAGCAATTCGAGTATATTCTGATTGACGAGTATCAGGACACGAATGCGGTGCAGTATGCGCTAATTAAGTTGCTGGTGAATTCGCGTCGCAATTTATGCGTGGTTGGTG
>UNSM01000031.1 GCA_900555425.1 Candidatus Saccharimonadota bacterium
AACTTCATGAGCCGGGCGACAAGTGTTCTTTTTGCGGATCTATTTTTGAAGAAAACCGTTGGAGCGAACTAAGCCGGTTCTTCAATGAAGAGCTTGCAAAAACCGAAGAACGCATAAATCACGAACTTGACTACATTTCAAAAATCGAGAAGCAAATAGATGAAATTAAGCGCATTGAGCCGGAGATGTTCTACGAGCATTTATTAAAAGAGGTGTCGGAAGTTAATAACCTTATTACATCTAGAGTAAATGAGATAAAGATTTTTCTGTCAATAATAAAAGGCGCTTTATTAGAAAAACAAAAATCCCCCTTCGTTAAGCTTGATCCAATAAAGGAAGATATTCCCAAGAGCTTTGAAGATATTAATAATAGAATAAAACAGCTAGTCGATGACGCGAATAATTTCACAAACGAAATCTCGGAAAGGAAAACAAAAGCAGAAAAGGCTATTCGCTTGAGCTACGTCGCACAACTCCTCAAGGAATTCGATTACACAAAAAATAACGAGCAGCTATCTATATTAAAATCCTTAATGGATAGCAAAAAAGAAGAAATTGAAAAAATAAAAGAAGATATCCGAGGGAAGAAAGAAGATATAAAAGACTTAATTTCAAAAACAAAGAATGAGCAGTTGGCAGCAACAAAAATAAATCAGCTGCTAAAACAATTCGGCATTAATTCTTTTTCTCTCGAGCTGGTGCAGAATCCAGACAATAAACAAAAAGGTCAGTATCAAATTCTAGGATATAACGGTAAATTAAGAAATGTCGAAAATCTTAGTAGAGGAGAGATGAATATTGTAGCCTTCCTCTATTTTATCTTTAAGCTTGACGGAGAAGGAGACAGCAGCAATCCAAGGATAATTATTTTCGACGACCCAATGACAAGCAATGATGATGTTACACAGTATCTAATGATATCTGAACTTCAACGCATTTATTTAGCTATGATAAATAAGAAAGGCTATTTCATAGTCCTTACTCACAACTGTCATTTCTACTTAAATGTCAGGAAAAGCCAAGAAAAATTTTACAAAAAATACGACAATATTCATCTATTATCAGACGGAAACAAAACATCCATACAGCCAATTAGAAAAGGAAACTGCGATCTCCATACCAGCTACGAGCTACTATGGATAGAATTAAAATTCTTATACGTCGAGAACAAGCCAGCCTTAATGATTAGCTGCTGTAGGCGTATATGTGAAACATTCGAAAAATTTAACGGGATAGAAGAATTTTACAAAGACAGTAATAAAAGTGCAAAAAAACTATTTGATGTCAACGTTCATTCTATTGATGACCTAGATAGCGAGCAGATCGGCAAGACGAAGGAAGAAATAATAGAAATACTAAAAGAACTGTTCCGGTCTAATAACGCAGAGGATCACTTTACTAAATATTGGGAGCAAGATGATAGCTCTAATAATATCCGCTGACTGCAAAGTCTGTATTTATACAAAAAGTTGAAGAATATTGAGAATTGAAGCATACTACTTCACAAATTAAAAAACACCTTCATGTAGATGTTTTTTAATAAATTAACTATTCTTGGTGACCCCACCGGGAATCGAACCCGGGTTGCCAGGATGAGAACCTGGTGTCCTAACCGCTAGACGATAGGGCCGTAACTCCATGGATTATACCATGGAAAGGGAAGGCTTGTCTACTTTTCCGCATCCATATAACCTCTACGTCATATTTATCACTTGAGATTTTTCTGAAAATTCGCCATAATAAAAGCATGAAAAAGGGCGGGATTTACTTTAAGCCTCACGCAATTTCCAGATTTTGGCTAAGGAGATTGTGTGAAGTGGCATTACTGAGCTGTTTCACGATCATTCTTTTATATGCATGGGCGCGATTTATACCGACCGGCTATCAATTGCCAATCGGATTATCTGTCTCAGACTTAGCGGCTGGCGTGGCAGGAATCGGCAGCTTAATTGTGCTAATTTTATGCTTTTGGCTTCCCAGAAAACATGAAACTGGAATCGGAATTTTCGTATATCTATTAACCGTCACCGTCGCCACGACCACCATAATCACCAGCGGCGGAGTCGTTTCACCATTCCTGGTTATGTGGATTATCGTGGCAATTTTCGCAGGATTTTTCGGCGCAATAATCTCAGGAATAATGGGGCTTTTGGTTATTCTGCAAATTATAGCCACCAGTGTTCAACAGGGAATAAACATACAATTCATCATCGGCTACCTATTCTTCGGATTTTTGCCTTTGATTTTTAGCCTTGTTCTATGGATTCGCCGCCAAAAAACTGATGACAATACGTCCAATCTGGAGAATAAACTTTCCGCCGTTGAGAGTAAGTCTGATGTAGTGATTAATGCCATCGACGACGGCGTTCTGGCGATCTCCAAAGACGGCAACATCGAACTGATAAATCCATCCGCCCAACAAATCATCGGCTGGGACCAAGGCGACGCGCTCGGACTTAACTGGAAAAGCGTCTTAAAACTCGTCACCTCAGACGGAAAAGACGTAGAAGACCTCGAAAATCCAATAGCCCAATCTTTATCAAAAAACCAGCCAACTCATAACGATAAATTATTCCTATTGACCAGCTCTGAAAAACGCATTTTAGTGTCAATTGTCAGCTCTCCAGTCGGCACGGACGGCGAAGGAATCATCGTAGTTTTCCGCGACATCACCAAAGAAAAAGCCGAGGAGCGCGAGCAAGCCGAGTTCATCTCCACCGCCAGCCACGAGATGCGCACGCCAGTTGCGTCAATTGAGGGCTATTTGGGTCTGGCGTTAAATCCAGCCACCGCTCACATCGACGAGAAAGCCCGCGACTTCATCACCAAAGCTCACGAGTCAGCCCAGCATTTGGGGCGCTTATTCCAAGATCTCCTCGACATTAGCAAAGTTGAAGATGGGCGAATGAAAAACAACCCGAAGATCATCAACGTAAACGAATTTTTGAAGGATATTTTTGATGGTTTAGCGACGAAAGCTAACGAAAAGCAGCTCAATTATATCTTCATGCCAGACATAATTGATGAGGGTAAGGAGAAGTCATTGCAGCCGATTTTTTATGCCAATATTGACCCTGACCATTTTCGGGAAGTCGTCAGTAATTTAATTGAGAATGCCATCAAGTACACGCCGTCGGGCGAAGTTGTCGTCAATGTTACCGGCGACGATAAGCAGATTTCTGTAAGCGTGAAAGATAGCGGCATTGGCATTCCAGCCGAAGATATTCCGCATTTATTCCAGAAATTTTATCGGGTGGACAATTCTGACACGCGAGAAATTGGCGGAACTGGCTTGGGGTTATATTTGAGCCGCCGCTTAGCCGAGGCGATGTCTGGAAACTTGCGAGTTGAAAGCAAATATAAAGAGGGAAGTACGTTCTATCTGGAAATTCCTCGCATGAATAGTTCGGAAGCCAAGCAGCGATTAGAATCTGCGGAAGCTGAAAAGCCCGAAGATAAAACGCCGGATTCTTTGGCTTCAGAAAAAATTGAAACCGCCACAGAAGAGAAGACGGAAGATGCCGCAACTGAAAATAATAGCGAGATTGTCGATTCAAATCCAGCCGCAATCGCAACTCCAGAAAATCCAGTTCCATCCGTGCCGGCGACTCCAGTAGTCCAGCCGGAAATTCCACAACCAGCCAGAAATTCTTCCGAGCCGACGTTGGCTGAAATTGAGGAAGAGCTACGCAAAAAGCGCCAGCAATTGTCCATACCTGGCCGCGAATAATAAGCATAAGGACTATGGATTTTTTGTCAAAACTTCAGTATAGTATAAATATATGACAAAAATTTTACTGGTTGAGGACGACAAAAGCTTACGCGAAATTTACGGCGTACGACTTTTGGCGGAGGGCTACGATATCGTTTCGGCGGGCGACGGCGAAGAAGCTCTGGCCATGGCAATTAAAGAACGTCCGCGATTAATTTTAAGCGACGTGATGATGCCGAAAATTTCCGGATTTGATATGTTGGACATTTTACGCTCAACGACAGAAACAAAAGACGTTAAGGTGATTATCATGACCGCGCTATCCTCAGAGGATCAGAGAAAGCGTGGCGAGCAACTTGGCGCTGATAAATACTTGGTGAAGTCTCAGGTGGGAATAGAGGACGTTGTGAGGGCAGTTCACGAAACTTTGGGAGATCTTCCAGGAGTCGGCACAAATCCAGTGCCAGTTTCACAACCAGCTCATACATATGAGCCAGTCGCTCCAGAGCCTCAGCCAACACAGATTCCAGCGCCGCAGCCAGTTACTAGACCTGATATTTCTTCATTGTCACCGCAACCAGCCGCCCCCGCTGCAACGCCAACAACTCCTGCAGTAAATCCACTCATACAACAACATCCGCAACAGGCATTCGCGCCGGCGCCGCAGCCGCTACCTCAACCAACTCCAGCAGCGCCTCAACCGATTCCAACACCTCAGCCGACAACCCTGCCGCAGCCTATGGCGCCATTTTCATCGCCCGCACCACGACCCTCAGGGCTTGGTGACCGCATTATTCAACCTTTACCAGCTGACGATTCTCAGAATTCGGTAGACATCTCTAAGCTTATGGCAGAAGAATTAGACAATACACAGAGAATTTCTCAACCAACTCCAGAGCCTCAGCCAACACAGATTCCAGCGCCGCAGCCAACGCCAAATCCTATTGAGCAAGCTAGCGTAATACCTCAGGTCCAAGCACAGCCTCAGGAGCAAAGCATCCCACATCAACCATCAGAAACTTCTCAGTCGCCACAATTTCCACCGATAAATCCACAACAATGATAAACCCAGACACAAAGCAAGGATCTTGGCGCCTCAATAAATTTGTAGCGCTGTGCTTGGGTATTTCCAGGCGGAAGGCCGACGAATTGATAGAAAAAGGGAAGATTACTATTGACGGTCAGCCCGCCAGATTGGGTCAACAAATTTCTGACGCAAATAAAATTTCCTATAACGGCAAATTGCTAGAACTACAGTCCAAACAGCTCATCATCCTGCATAAGCCAACTGGATATCTTTGTTCGCGCGCCTCTCAGGGTGGCGTTCCGACAATCTACAAATTGCTACCGAAGAATCTTCACCACTTAAAGCCTGTTGGTCGCCTGGATAAAGACAGCTCTGGGCTGATTCTCATGACGAACGACGGCGATTTTGCTCATAGCATGACACATCCGTCGTTTTACAAGATTAAGCGATATCTCGTTACAATCGACAAACCATTGCAGCCTTTGCATCGTCAAATGATCAATGATTTTGGCGTGCAGCTTCTTGACGGACACAGTCAATTGACGCTAGAAAGACAACACGAAGGCGATGATTATCGCTGGATAGTGGAAATGAGCGAGGGAAGGAATCGTCAAATTCGGCGAACTTTCGATGCGTTAGGCTACACTGTCAAAAAACTTCACAGAACAAACTTTGGCAATTATTCGCTCGGCGACCTCAAGAGAGGCGAGTGGCGAGAAGAGAAATTCACGAATTCATAATTTACTCCGTGGCTCTTTACATTTTACGGTAAATATTGTAATATAGCTTTTATGCTAAATTTGATAGAAAGTGTAATTGCAAAATGGAAACGCTAGGGCGCGAATCCGAGCCTTTGTCTTCAGAAAAACTAAGGAAAGTCATGCATAGACTTGAGGAAGAAAGATCGGATACCATAGAAAAACTGTTCTATGAGAAGGATAGGTCCGACATTTTACCAAAATTCCTAGAAAACCAAATCTACGCCTACATCGAGCTTATTAAAGAGGTTGAGAAATATACTACGAAATTTGAATATCCTATATCCGTAGCGTTCAAAGATGACGACAATAACACTTACTACTGCATACATAACCCTAAAGAAAATTATTACATAACACTTTACCCGAATCCAATTAACGAAGAATCTCCAAAGGCCTACATCCACAGTTACACCAGAAAATATAATAGCGAGAACGAGGGATATAAACTAGACATAGAGACCGAGAAATTCATAGCAAAAATCGGCCTGAGATGTTTTGAGGATTTCCTGAAAATAATTCGTCCGTGCGAGGCTTACATAAACAGTGTGCTCGCCAAAATGTCTTAAAACTGCTATAATATATAATCATGTCTAAATTACCAACAGTCGCCATCATCGGGCAAGCCAACGTCGGCAAAAGCTCATTATTTAATCGCTTGACGCGCTCTCGCACGGCCATCGTCGCCAGAGAAGCTGGAACAACTCGCGACAACGTTGTTGGTAAAGTTTCATACAAACGACGCAACGTAGATTCTGCGCCGTCAGATGACTATTCGCAATTTTGGCTCATCGACACAGCCGGACTTAAGACTGCCGAGGACGAATTTGAGGCGACCATTCAGGACCAAATCGCTGACGCCTCCGCCGCCGCTGATGTAATCCTCGTAACTGTCGATTCCACTGTTTATCCCTCTGACGCCGATCGCCAATTAGCCAAAAAAGCCCTAAAAAGTGGCAAGCCAGTCATTTTAATCGCCAATAAAGCAGACTTAAAAGGCTCTCTTTCTATCGACGAATTCAAACGACTCGGCATTAAAAACATCATAAAAACTTCCGCCGAGCACAGCATTGGCATTTCGGAGCTTCTTGATAGCATTGCCGAACTTATTCCGCCAGCCACCGAAACCGCACCTGATGACATCATTCGCGTTGCACTAATCGGCCGCCCGAATGTCGGAAAGAGTAATCTATTCAATACCTTAGCGGGCAAGCAGCAAGCCATCGTCGCCAACGTCGCCGGCACAACTCGCGACGTAAACCGCGTTCAAGTTCGTTATCACGGACAAACAATTGAATTGCTCGATACCGCTGGAGTTCGCCGCCAAGGAAAGCAGGAAACTGGAATTGAAAAGTTCTCAGTTCTTCGCACCATGCAAGCCATAAACGAAGCTGACGTTTGTCTGCTTCTTATGGACGTCAATGAGCTTAATGTTCAATTGGATCAGCGCCTAGCTGGAATTATTGACGAGGCGGGCAAGGGGCTTGTTCTGGTCGTCAGCAAATGGGACTCCGTCGAGGGGAAAGACGCTTACACACACGATGAAATCGCGCCACAAATCAGCTATAATTTCAAGTTCACGCCGTACGCGCCGTTAATATTCACCTCTTCCGTCACTGGCCAGAATGTCGCTAAGTTATTCGACCTAGCGCTTGATATCTATAAGCGTCGTCGCCAAGAATGTAAAACTCGTGCCTTAAACGACATTTTACAGAAAGCCATCGCCGCACATCCGCCAGCTGGTCTGAAGAACTCGCACCCGAAGCTGCGCTACATTGTCCAGACTGACGTTGCTCCGCCGTGGTTTGTTATATATGGTAGCAATCTGAAATTTGTTCACTGGAGCTACAAGCGTTATCTGGAGCGAACTCTGCGCGAAGCCTTCAATTTTGCGGGAACGCCGATTAAAATGTCTTTCCGTGACGAAAAGCAATTAAAAGCCAATCGTGAACGCGTTGCGCGCGGTCTGGCGCCAGTCACCAAAGCCTACAAGCAGGCCAAGAACGCTGAAAAAGGCATATAATACCACATTTTTGACAAAATCTATTGACATTTTATTCTATTACTGATATATATATTAGCTTTCACAATGTGTTAGCTTGCGTCAAATTCGACACATCGTTGGAGGAAAATAAATCCTCCGCCCAACTGGAAGGACAGCCCCATGCTGGAAGGATTCCTCAAACTCATGCTGCTCACAGCCATTGGCGTGGCTCTCGGGTCCGCCGTGATAGGAGGAATTGCAGGAGCCCTCGTAGGAGGACTCATTGGTGAGGCGGCGGGAGTTCCCGTTACCACAACTGCTCCAATCGGAGCAGTTGTCGGAGCTGTAACAGCCGGAGCCGCTGCGTGGCGGCGCATCTGGTGCAACGGCAAGAGGGACAACCCTCCTACTGATAGTCAGGCGTAAGCCTGCTCGAAAATAGCTCGCTCGAAAATAGACTCAATATTGAATCCAGTTTTCGGCTTGAGCACGTTTTCGAGCGGGCTATTTTCTTTTATAACGAATCTTAGCTGTATTCGCTCCATAGATACGTGTCTATGCTGATGAGTCGGAAACGACGAAAGCGAACTTTTATTCAAACATCATCAATTGCGCCGACAAAACTTCACGCGTAATTTCGTCTGCACGTTCACCAATTAGCACAATTTTTGCTGGCTCTTCCGCCGCAGAATTAGCTA
>UNSM01000032.1 GCA_900555425.1 Candidatus Saccharimonadota bacterium
ACGACTCTGAATGCCAATGTTCCGCCGTTTCTCGGAAGATGTGGCAGAAAATTAGGATTCACTTTGGTGACGATTGTTGTTGGTCTGTTCTTGGAGATTTCTTGATATTTGTGTTTGATCGACGGCGTGAGATTAGGAATATCGTCAATATCCGCAACCAAAATGATGACCGGCTTATTTAAAGGTCGCTTCTTAACTTCGTATAATGTCTCGACGGCTTTTTTTGAATTAGCTACGGCTAATATTCCGTAAATCGTATCAGTTTTAGCAATTATCAATTGCTCATTTTTAAGCGCGGAAATTACACTGTTGTCTAAAATATTCTTCACAATCATTTATTACATCTTCCCATAAAATAACCCCGAGAAGTCCGGGGCTATTTGCTAAAAGTTCTGTAGATTAGTCGACGACTTCAACGCCCATTGAGCGTGCTGATCCGGCGATAACTTTCATTGCGCCTTCGATGTCGATTGCGTTCAATTGGTCTTTTTTCGCTTCAGCGATTTCTTGCAATTGTGCGCGAGTAATCTTACCGACCTTGTCTGAGTGTGGCTTGCCACTACCCTTTTGGATTCCAGCTTTTTCACGAATCATATCGTCAACTGGCTGACCAAGTGAGTTCCAAGTAAATGTTCGGTCTTCGTAAACTTGAATGTGAACAATTACGTCCTTACCCATCATATCTTTTGTAGCGTCATTGAATGGATTGATGAAATCCATCATGTTTAGTCCCCACTGACCAAGCGTTGATCCCACTGGAGGACCTGCTGTTGCTCGACCGGCTGGAATGCGTAATTTCAAATTACCAATAATTTTCTTTGCCATAGTTCTTCCTTATAGTTTGTAGTGCGTAACTCGAATATTATATCGAAAAATGCTTAAAATTGCAAGCTAAACTTTTTTAACCTGCAGGGCGTCCAGCTCGACTGGAGTGTCACGACCAAACATACTGACCATAACCTTCAAAGTTCCCTTAGATGCGTCAATTTCGCTCACGGCGCCATCAAAGCCCTTGAACGGACCGTCGATAATTGAAACAACTTCGCCTTCTGAGAAGTCAATCTGATGCTTTGGCTCTTCAACGCCCATTCGCTTCTTAATCTTCGCAATTTCTTTTTCAGAAACTGGAGTTGGCGTAGTATCGGCGCCCACAAATCCTGTAACGCCTGGCGTGTTGCGGATGATGTACCAAGTTTCGTCGGTCAATTTCATCTCAACCAAGACATAGCCCTGGAAGATCTTAGCTTCAACAATTTTACGCTTACCGTTGCGAATTTGAATTTGCTTTTCTTTTGGCACGATAACGTCAAAAATCTTATCAGCCATATCGACGCCGTTAATTCGCTGGCGGATTGATTCAGCAACTTTTTCTTCATAGCCAGAATAGGTATGAATTGCATACCATTGCTTACTGTCGTCATATCGTTTTGAACTCATAATCTCTCCTCTATTTCAAAATTTGGTTAAAGCCCCAGTTGAATGCGGCGTCAAGTAATAAAATCAGAACGACAAACACAAAGGTGAAGATAAGCACCGCCGCTGTCATTGCCCAAGTTGCTGAGCGGGTTGGCCAGCGAACTAGCTTCAACTCTTCCCAGGCGCCCTTAAAATATCCAATCAATCCACCTTTTTCGCCAGATTTTTTAGACGCTTTTGTGGTGATTTTGGTTGGTTTATTGATTTTTTTCGCTACAGCTTTTTCTTTTTTTGGCGCGTCGTCAGTAGCTTTAATGCGACGAACCGTAGTTTTACTGCTTGCCTTGCCTTTCTGTGCCATATTTTCTCCCAATTTAAAAAGTCTGTTTTTCACAGACTGTCAATAGTAATTGTAATTCATCCAAGTCAAAAAAACAAGTTGACCGAATATTATTTGTCATTATTTTTGAACTCTTTCAATTTGAACCCGAACGTCGAGCCGTGGTTTAATCGGCTTTCTACCTCAATTTTACAGCCCAATTTCTTCGCCAACTTAGCGGAAACGTATAGACCTAATCCCGTGCCTTTCGTCTCGCGAGTTCTATAATCTTCTGCGCGGTAAAACTTGTCGAAAATTTTTGCTATGTCGGCTTTGCTGATTCCAATTCCCGTGTCAATAACCTTGAAAATGATTTCGCCAGATTTATTTTTCTTGATTGATAAAGTGATGGAGCCTTTTTGTGTATATCGAATGGCGTTGGTGATGAAGTTTTGGAGAATTTCCTCCAGATATAGACGAGAAACCTTAACTACGCCAAGTCGTCCGCCGATATCCAAATTGAAAGCCAAACCTTTCTCGCTCGCCTGAGGTGAATATTCAGAATTTATCTGAGCCGCCAATTCTGTCACGTCAATTATTTCCGTTTCATCGGCTACTCCTCGCTCGGCGCGCGATAGCGTACTGAGGTCGTTGATCATTCGCGCTAAGAATAAAATTTGCTTATGAGATTCGTCAATGGCTTCGGGGATTTTACTGGTCATTTTACGCTCGACCAGTAATTTGGCGTTACTCAGCGAACCTTCAGCAATAGCAATTGGCGTGCGTAATTCGTGACTAACTACGCTAATAAATTCATCGCGCTCCTCCTCGAGACTCTTCGTTTTCGTGATGTCGCGCAAAATAAGTACATATCCGTCCGGCGTCATCTTGTCGCCGCCCTGAACTGGCGCAAGCGTAACTTCCAGGCGAATATAATCGCCATCTTCGATTTTCATCAGAATGTCGTCGCGCTGGCGAATTGCGGAAGACTTGGTGAGTTCCTTAAAAATGTCAATCGGCTTTTTATCTGTCGTTTCAAGATTTAGGACTTGACTGATATGTTCGCCGTTAATTCCACTGTTCGTATCAATTAAATTAAGCGCCGCAGAATTGTATGTATTGATAATTCCGTGTTCGTCCGTACTGAGAATCGCGTCGGTAATATTATTGATAAGCGTGATCATTCTTTGGTGTTCGCTGAGGCTTTTTTTATCATTTTTACAATCAGATTTATCGCTAATTTCCGACAATATTTTATGTAAAACAATAGCTATAACACCTAAAACAACACTCAGAGTGATCAATAGAAAAATTAGCGCCCACATAGCTAAAGTATAACATAAGCATATGCGTTTCTATATGTATGGCGAATATTTTTTCAATTCATTTCGGTGCATTTTATAATGCGAGTCAAATTTGGCAACTTCGTCCCAGAATTTCGTCGAGTGATTCATATGCCTGGTGTGACATAATTCGTGGATAATTACGTAATCAATCAGCTCAAATGGCAAGTTCATCATCCCGATATTCAAGCTAATCGTTCCAGATGAAGAGCAGCTTCCCCAGCGACTTGATGAGTGTGTGATTTTACTCCGAGCAAAAGAAAAGCCGTGTTCTTTCGCTAAAAATGATAATCGCCTTGGTAAATATGACTTGGCTTCTTTTCTGAGCGCAACCAGAATTTTACTGCGGATAAGTTGTTGGTTTGCGGCCGATTCGACGGATTCCGCCTCGTTGATTTCTGCCAATATCTGCGTCCCGACGATTTTTACACTCGAAGGTTTTATGGTCGTTTGTATCAACAAATGATGACTTTTGCCAATTTGCTGATTCTCCGTATAAGAAAGTTTTTCTCTGTATTGAGAAACTAATTCGCGGATTTGCTTCCGGGAGGTTTTAACCAATGCCTTCGCGGCTAACAGCGGCGCATATGGCGGCATTGTAATTTGTATTCGTCCGTCTGGCGCGATTTTCAAGCTAACAGTCTTCGCTAAGCTGCGTTTTTTAACGACAATTTCTCCGAATTCTTCGTCGGTAATAATTGCCATGGTTAACCTATGCTAATGCGATTTCCGGCAATTGGGCGGCGTGGAGCTTCTGGGCGACTGGCACCAATTTGCTTAAGAACAGTGCGAGCCTGACTACTTAAGGTGTGACGACCGCTGATCACGACGTAAGATTCGCTGCTGTGCGGCGCTGAGAATTGCTTCAATCGTCGCTCGAAAGATTCGTCATTTCCGCCGTAAGCCTTTATCCAGCGATGCTTGGCTGTGGCGGGATCGGTTTGCACCCAAACAAATAGGACTTTATATCCATATTCCCTGGCAAGGCGATTGATACGCATACGATTCGTGCGCTGATCCGTTGATCCATCCAAAATAACAGTTTGCTTAGTCTTCAAAAATTCTTCCAAAAGCGACAATGTTGCGTCAGAAATGGTTTTTGTATTGTCCGTAAAAACTTCAAATTGTCGAGAACTTACTACTGGAGAATTGAAAATCTTCGCAAATTCTACAGCAAATTGCGTCTTCCCTGAACCTGGCGCACCAACCATGGCGATAATATGCGGAAGTGAAGGTGATAAAGGTTTCATATTGAGAAATTATAGCAGATTTTTGACTAATAAAAAAGATTCCCTTTCAAGCGAGAATCTTGGCAGGAGTGGAGGGACTCGAACCCCCGACACCTGGTTTTGGAGACCAGTGCTCTAGCCACCTGAGCTACACTCCTATAGCACTTATTTTATCACGAATTAGCTTTGTCGCAAATGTTAAAATTGTGAAAAATAAAAACTCGTGAAAAAGATCCCAAAATCCCTTGAAAAAACATAAGCGTAGTTCTACAATTAACTCAGAGATGAAAATTTTAATGCTTGGGTGGGAACTTCCTCCGCACAATAGTGGCGGACTTGGCGTTGCTTGTATCAGATGTCGAAGGCGCTTGCCTCAGAAGGTGTTGATATCGACTTTATCATTCCCTACACCGCCGAGCATCCTGGAATTGACTATATGAATATCTATTCAGCCACTCCTTTGCCGCCGAATTATCACGATTTGGGCGCGTATAATAACGGTTCGGAGGAAGATCGTGAAAACGCTAGGGACGAATATGGTCTTTCGCCGATGCGTGCCGTACAGAGGCGTTATGGTAAATACGTTCGGAAGTTTGTGAAAAATCATCAGCCCGACGCGATTCACGCGCATGATTGGTTGACGATGGAAGCTGGAATAATTGCTAAGGAAATGACGGGCGCGCCGCTAATTGTGCACGTTCACGCGACGGAGTTTGACCGTTCTGGCGAGCAGTCAGGAAATCCTCTGGTTCACGAAATTGAGCAACAAGGCTTGTTGATGGCTGATCGGATAATCGCCGTTAGTGAAATCACGAAGGAAATAATTGTTAAGAATTATCACATTCCGCCAGAGAAAATTGAGGTGGTTTATAACGCGATTGATTTGGCTGATTTGCCGCCACACGAGTACGACGCCAGCACTTACAGATATTTGGAGGAGCTGAAAAAGGACGGCTATACGGTTGTTGGCGCGTTGACGCGACTCACGGTTCAGAAGGGTTTGACGTATTTTGTGCGAGCTGCAGCGAAGGCGCTTGATAAATATGAGAAGATTGTTTTTGTTTTATCTGGAAATGGTGAGCAAAGAGATGAACTGATTGAACTGGCGGCAGATTTAGGGATTAGCGATAAGATGATTTTTACGGGATTTGTGCGCGGAAAACAGTGGCGAGATATTTACTGTTTGATTGATGTTTTTGTGATGAGTTCGGTTTCTGAGCCATTTGGCTTGACTGCCTTGGAGGCGGCGCACCATGACACGGCGCTACTTATTAGTCGTCAATCCGGCGTCGGCGAGGTTCTGAATAATATTATGCGGTTTGATTATTGGGACGTGAATAAATTGGCGGATGAAATTGTTAATATCGCTGAATCACCTGCCTTACAGAAGTCTTTGAAGAAAAATGTTAAAAATGAGTACGCGAGAATTTCCTGGCAAGACGCCGCTAAAAAATGTCTGAAACTATACAAAGGAGCGCTGGCATGAATAAAAATAAAGGAATAGTTTTATATCTACACGTACATCAACCGTGGCGAATACGCGAGTATAGTATATTTGACGTGGCTTGGAAGCATAATTATTTTTCTGGCGGTCAAAATACGGATCAGGACAATCAAAAAATATTCCAAAAAGTTGCAGAAAAGTCGTATTTGCCGATGAATGCTTTGCTTGAAAAACTATTGAAAAAATATCCTGATTTTAAGATTTCACTGAGTTTTAGTGGAACGTTTTTAGAGCAAGCCGAAAGGTTTAATCCTGAAGTTTTGGAAAGTTTCAAGCGCTTGGTGAAGACTGGTCAAGTAGAAATCTTATCAAGTCCGTATCATCACAGTCTGGCGTTTTTCTATTCGCGCAAGGAATTCGAGAGTCAAGTTGAGCTTCATCGCTGGAAGATTCGCGAGATTTTTGGCGCGGAAACGCGAGTTTTGGCAAATACGGAGTTGGCGTATAGCGATGACTTGGCGAAATGGGCTGAACAGGACGGCTTTAAGGGCGTGTTGGCTGAAGGTTGGGATCCGATTCTGAATTGGCGCAGTCCGAATTATGTATATCGCCCGAGAGGCACGAAGAAAATTGGATTACTGCTTAAGAATTATCGATTGAGCGATGATTTGGCGTTTAGGTTTAGCGATCGAAAATGGAATGAATGGCCGCTGACTGCGGATAAGTTTAATACGTGGGTGGAAGATTCTGTCCGTTACGCACCGCTACTTAATTTGTTTATGGACTATGAAACTTTCGGCGAACATCAATGGGCGGAATCTGGGATTTTCGGCTTCTTCGAGAAGTTTGTTGATAAATGGCTGAGCGCTGATGGCAATACTTTCTATACTGTTAGCGAAGCACTGGAAGCGAATGCGCCTGCCGGTGAAATAAGTATGCCGTCGCCTGTAACGTGGGCGGACGCCGAGCGGGATTTGACGGCTTGGAACGGAAACAGCTTACAGAAAGAAGCTTTGCGATATGTCTATGAGCTTGAAGATGAGGTCTTGAATAGCAAAGACGAAGGTTTAATTAGCGATTGGCGAAAATTGCAAACTTCAGACCACTTCTATTACATGGGAACGAAGCATTTTACCGACGGCGACGTTCACGCTTATTTTAGCCCGTATGATTCGCCATACGACGCTTTTCTTTACTATATGAATACCATTCGTGATATGAAATCTCGATTGAGGAAATAGCCAAACATTCTTGCCAAATAAAAACTCCCTCTGAATGCGAGGGAGTTTCTGTATAATCCTGTTAAATTAGCTTTTACGAGCTTTAACTTCGTTGCGACCAAGGTTTTTCTTAGTCTCAGTGTAAGTAGCGTGTTGCTTTGCAATTGGGTCGTACTTACGTAGTGTCAATTTACCCTGACCTTTTGTGGTGCGGTTTTGGGTGTTAACAGTAGTATAGTAAGTTCGGTGGTTGCTCAAGTTACTCACCAAACCAATCAGCTTTCGTTTCGTATTCTTCTTTGCCATCTCTTTACTCGTTAGATTTTATAAAACGTCTTGACTAATTATAGCATGGGTGAAGTGAAAATGCTAGTATCATATCAGATTTTACTAATTTTTATGCTTACTTCGCCAATTAATAAGGCGCGCCGGACTCTAATCTTTCTTTTCCAAGTATAAATATTTATTCAGCCATTCATCTGTCGGTTCAAGGTGTTTGTCGTCAATCTTTTTAAGCGGCATATTTTTTGCCATATCATCCGCAAGTTCCAATATTACGTCCTTGAGTTCAATATTATCTTTGTAATAATCCGGTATATTTTTATAACCAACCCTCGCTCCAACAATATTTCCAGTTATTGCCGCTGTTGAGTCCGAATCCCCGTCGTGATTTGCCGCCGCAATAATCGCCTCCTTAAAATCGTCTTGATACTTGATCGAGCAATAAATAGCAATTGCAACCGACTCTTCGGCGACCCAACCCTCTCCGAGTTGATAAAGAGCTTCTTGATCTTTTGAAACAAAACGGTACTCAAAGTTATAAAGCTACTATCAAAGTGTACGGTGCGAAAGACGGCAAGGCAGACTTGAGCAATCTTGTAGCGACTAAGGATTTGACAGTGAACTTGAACGGCTTAACTACCCCAGCTGAAGTTCAAAAAGGTGTGGCCGACAACACTAAAGATACGGTTGATGTTCC
>UNSM01000033.1 GCA_900555425.1 Candidatus Saccharimonadota bacterium
GTTTATAGCCTGTTTAAGAAATTGGACAAAGTTGGCGATATAGATAAGATTGATGATTTGATTGCCCTGAGGATAATTGTCGACGATTTATCGACTGGATATTTGGTTCTGGGGATTTTGCACGATATGTATCAGCCGATGTATGAAAGAATAAAAGATTACGTTGCCAATCCAAAACCGAATGGCTATCAAAGTCTTCACACAACCGTACAAACGCCAAGTGGACAAATCGTCGAGTTCCAGATTCGAACCAAAGAAATGCACGAATATGCTGAGCGTGGTTTGGCCGCCAGCTTCCATTATAATGAGCAAAAATTGACCGATGCCTATAAAAAAGGAAAAATCGGAACTATGCCAGCCGATTTATCGTGGATTCGCGAACTTCAAGAAGCCGCCGCTTTAATTAGTGAAGGAAAGCGATTCGACTCCAACAAATTCCGAATGAAGTTGTTTTCTGACAGGATTTTCGTATATTCACCAAAGGGCGACATTTATGATTTGCCTCGCGGGGCATTTCCCTTGGATTATGCCTACCGAATTCACTCCGATATCGCGGCGCGCGCAAGCGGATTTAAGATCAATGGCGTGATGAAGCCGTTCAATTACAAATTACAGCACGGCGACACAATTGAAGTTTTAACAAGCAAATCCGCTCGTCCAAAACCAGATTGGCGGGACGTCATAATTACGCCACATGCCAAAGATAAATTACGCTTACAATTATCCCGCTCAAATGGCATCCTACAACAATTAACTGGCGGCGTTTCCTCGCTCTTTCGACACAAGTAACGCTCGCCAGTCTCTCGATTTTAATCAATAATCAAACGCGATTTATTTTTCGTTCCAACGAGTAATTGATTCGCGGATAATTTGCTTTGCCCTTTCTACATCGCCAAATCCCTTGACTACTGTTGAGCCAGGCTTCTTCAAATCCTTGTAGTGATTGAAGTGGTGTTCAATTTGCTTCAACAATTGTGAAGGTAGGTCTTCTAGTGAGTTGATTGCGTTGCCAGTGTTTCGGTCGTCGGCTGGCACAACAATAACCTTGTCGTCAACTTCATTATCGTCAACAAATTCCAACACACCGATAACTTTTGCTTCCATAAAAATACCGGTCGTCAACGGTTCGTCGGTGATAATTAGCGCGTCCAATTCGTCGCCATCTTCATCCAAAGTTTGTGGAATGAAACCGTAGTTTGTTGGCTTTGCAAAAATAGCTGGCTCAACACGATCCAACTGCATCACTGCAAGCTCACGATTCCACTCAATTTTATGACTTGATCCCTGTGGAATCTCAACAACTACATTTACGATGCCGTTATCGACATCACCAGGTGTTAAAATTTGATTAAAATCTGCCATTTTTTACTCCTCTCTGGCTTTTTCTTGTAAATATTCACGAATCTGCAGCGCTGCCACCGCACCTTCACCAACCGCCGAAGCGATTTGCATAGTTGCCCCCGAGCGTACATCGCCAGAAGCAAAAACGCCAGGAATATTAGTGTGCAGATGTTCGTCAGTAATGATGTGTCCGCCTAAATCCAACTCAACATCCGAGTTTATCAGGAATTGCGTGTTCGGAATTAGCCCAATAAACACAAATAATCCGTCAGCGGTAAATTCTTTCTGTTCGCCGTTTTGGGTCGACTTAACGCCGTAAAACTTATCGTCCTTGACAATAATTTCATCAGTCGTTGCACCGATGTGAACGGTAATTTTTCCATCATCGACATACTTCTGCAAATCTTTTTGCAAAATATCACTGGCGCGCAATTTACTGCGAACCAACAGATCAATATGGCTAGCGTATCGCGTCAAAAATATCGCTTCTTGCACCGCTGAGTTTCCGCCGCCGACAACGATTAAATTTTTATCGCGATAAAACGCGCCGTCGCAAGTCGCACAGTAATGCACGCCTCGACCATATAATTCATCTTCGCCCGGAACACCTAATTTGCGGTAATTCGAGCCAGTCGCTAGCAAAACTGACTTCGCGCGGACAGATTGACCGTCAATTGTCAGCTCCAACTCGCCATCAACTTGCTTCAATTCCGTCACGTCGCCATACTCAATCTTCGCACCAAATCGCTCCGCCTGTTGTTGCAATTCAGACGCCAATTTCATTCCCGTAACGCCCTCGGCAAATCCAGGATAATTGTCAATTTGATCAGTAATCGCCGCCATTCCGCCGACCACGCCACGCTCATATAACGTCGTGTCGACATCTTCGCGCGACAAGTAAATTGCCGCCGTTAACGCGCTTGGACCAGCGCCAACAATAACAACATCTTTAGACATTGAAACCTCGCGATCGATAATATTGCTTCATCACTTCTGGCATTTCTGGCTCTGGAATATCGGCTGGCTTTTCAATAGCCATCACCACGAACTTAAGTGGAGAATTTGCAGGAATTTTATCACCCTGAGCTTTGTCGCCATAAGCCTTATTGGCTGGAATTGTTAGTTCACGCACGCCGCCAATTTTCATACCAATCAAACCCTCTTTCCAGCCCTGAATAACCGCGGTATTTGCCGGGCCGTCCATATTGAGCGGAGCTTTCAACTTGCCGTCAGCAATTGATTGATCGAAAATCTCACCCTTAGCGTTCCAGCCAATGTAATAAACAGCCAACTTGGTGTCGTCCTTAACCTCAGCGCCTTCGCCCTCAACCAAATCTTCCTTAACAAGCTCTTTCACGTCGCCAGCTTCAAACGCGCTAACTCGTGAGCTAAACTCAGAAAACTTGCCGTAATATTTTTGACTCAATTCATTAGCCTGAGCCTCTACTTTCTTTTTTCGCTCGTCAGTAGCCTTGGTGTATTCATCCTGAGCCTTCTTAAACGCGGCTTGGTCTTTGGCTTCATTTCCAGGCGCCACCATCATAGCGACAAATCCGCCAACGGTCCCCAAAAACATCATGCCGGCAATAACCCAAATACCTATTCTCTGGCCTTTTGTAGTTGCCATATTCCTCCTTTATTTACCTTTCAATTATAGCAATTTTTATCAAGCGCAACAAATCACGTTAAACCTGAGCGGCGTCAAATTCTTCCGCAGCCATCGCGGCAATCTCCTCAATAATCGGCGTAATGTCTTTATCTTCCAGCGTCCGCTCGGCACTCGTGAACTTTACATTCAAAGTTACAGTTTTTGTCGAATCGTCATTTTTTGGCTGATATATCGCAATCGGCGTTACACTAATTTGTAACTCACCGTGTTTTTTCGCAACTTCTTCAGCGCAAGCATAAACCTTCGCATAATCAACATTCGAATCCATTTTCAATGAAATATCTCTGGCAGTCGACGGAAAACGACTTAACGGCTGGTAATCATAGACCTGATTTTTACTCAGATTTTCCTGCAATTTTTTAATATCAATAGAAAACGCCGCGGTGTAATCTGGCAATTTGAAGTTGCGTCGAGCAGATGAAACCAGCTCGCCAACAATTCCCAAATTGTCGCCATTCTTCGCCATAATCCAAGCGCTGCGTTTCGCATCAAATGGCGCTGGAACATCGCTGTCAGATTCCGCAATCTTCACAAAATCAACCTCAACGCCCAAATCCTTCATCAATCTTTCGGCAATTTTCCTCACCTTGTAAAACGGCGCGCCAACTTGAGGTTTTTTATTCGCATAAACTCCGTCAATGAAAGTCTTTTCAATCGGCAAATTCTCATCGTTAAATCCTAATTTCTTATCGTGAATTTTGCCAATTTCAAATAGCACAAATTCATCATGCCCAGATTTTATATTGGCGTGAACTTTATCCAACAAACTCGGCAAAATGCTAATTCGGTAATATTGCAAGTCTGGACTAAGCGCATTACTCAAGCGATACGCACGGCTCGGATCTTGGTCAGAATTTTTTAAAACTCGCTCATGGACAAAGCTATATGTCAAAACTTCGTTTGCTCCAGCTCGCGACAAACTTTGGCGAATTCTCTGCTTCAATTCACGACGCTCATTCTTCGGCGCAGGCTTGATGCTTCGCTCTGGCAAATGACGTGGCAATCTATCAAAACCGTATAATCGCCCAACTTCCTCAACGATATCCTCAGGAAGCTCAATATCTGTTCGCCAAAATGGACCGTAAACCATCACGCCAGCTTCGCCATATTTATTACCATCGTCAACGATAAATTCAACATTCTTTAGTAGTGCCTCAATCTCATTCTCGGCAAAGTCAACACCCAGACGTTCTTCGACAAACCTTTTAGGAATCAACAATCCACCGTGCCAGTGCTTACCATCGACCAACACTTGTCGCAATGAAGAATGATTCTTAAATAGCATAGGACTAGCTTGCTCACCACCAACCATACCAATTAACCATTTTAAGACAGGGTCAATTTGTGCTGGCGACTGTCCCTTATTGAAACGGGTCAGCGCATCTGTAAAAATTCCGTGACGCATAGCTGTGCGACGTAGCGCGTACATATCAAAATTGGCACATTCAAGGACAATATTCTTCGTTTCAGCCGAAACTTCAGTATCAACTCCGCCCATAATTCCAGCTAACCCAATCACACCTTCGCCGTCAGCGATAACAATATCGCCAGACGTCAATTCATATTCCTTGCCATTAAGCAAACCAACTTTCTCACCATCGCGCGCCATTCGCACGCCAAGTTTATGCCCGCGCAACTTGTCGTAATCATAAGCGTGAGTCGGCTGCGCCGTCATAAACATCACGTAGTTTGTCGCGTCAACGATGTTATTGATAGGCTTGCCGCCCATTGCAACCAATTGACATTGCAACCACAACGGACTTGAATGAATATCTACATTTTTTATAGCAATCACAGAGAATGCGGGCGCAAGCTCATTAGCTTCATTAAACACTTCAAGCTCTAAGCCATCGCTATTTGCGAATTCTTGAATAGCATTATACCAGTCAGGACTATTAAACTGCTGATGAAAAATCCCAGCAATTTCGCGCGCCACGCCGAGTTGCCCAAAACAATCTGGCCTATGAGTAAACATTTTATTTTCGATTTCCAGAACGTAATCATCCAGCCCGAACACTTCCGCAAAGCTCGCGCCAGCCTGAAGTGTAACACCAGCCGGAATATCACGCTCATTAATCTCGATAATTCCCTCGTGATCCGTACCAATCGCCAACTCGTCAGCCGCCGCCAGCATACCCTGGCTTAAGATTCCACGCAGCGGTCGCGCATCCAGCACGAACGGCTCGGCGTCATCAAAACTTGCTGGGACGGTGCTTTTTGGCGGCAACCAAATTACCCACATATCAGCATGAACATTCGGCGCACCGCAAACCACTTGCACGCAACCATTATCATCCCTTGGAACGTCCGCTACGCCACCATCGTCAATTTTAGTCACGCTCAAACGATCCGCATTCGGATGCTTTTCACACTCAACAACCCGCACAATGCGCGCGCCACCATATTTGGCTTTCAGGTCAATCACTTCCTCGACACCACCAAGCTGCTGATTGACACGCGACACCAGCTCATCAACTGGCGGCAACTCAAAATTAATCAATTGTTTTATAAGATTTAAGCTAACTTTCATACTGATATAATTATATCATCTTACCGGCAAGTAATCGACCTTAGAAAACTACAAATAACAAAGGTAAAATTACTCTAGAGTAAAATACAGTCATCCTTGAGCAGGCGGGAGATAATTCTCAAGGACACTCCTCTCTTCAGACTTGGAGAGGAGTCATTCCCTGAATTATAATATAGCTATGAACTACGATAGATATCTAAAATTACAGACCCGCCTAGAATGGTTTTATGATTTTCATCCAGAGTTTTTTAATGATATTTCGCCCAAACAGAAGAAGCTACTGCAGGATACGTTCCTGTACGATGCGCCCGACGAACACTATCCGGAGTCATTGCAGGATTTTTATGATAAAAATATTGACAATCAGCCAACACTTCAGAACGATATGTTCTTAGCGGTAGATGCTTTATATAAAGCGACAGGAGCTGGAAGCTTGTTTGATTATGATAAATAAAGCTTTTCTTCATATGAACACGCCACCCATATAGTCTAATTTATAATAATTTCGACGCTTTCTGGTTAGCTAAAATTTATCATTATGCCTCAGGATAAAATATCTTGATACATAATGACATTTTTAGGTTGTGATTGTTCATTTATTCTCAAGCTTCACACAACCTACCCCCCCTAAATTACTCAGTTCGACACGGAACTCACCGATGCTCGCCATGAGAGTATCTAATTCTACTTTTTTAGTTTTAGCGTCATTCTTTCACTTAGCCTCTTATTATTTACCAGTTTCTGCAGCAACGCAGGCAATATGCACTGCTTTCAATCCAGCTAGCTCTCGCGCCCTCTCAAATAAGTGTACATATTCCTTAGAAAGACCAGATTGAATTCGTTCGATAGCTTGCTGTAAATTATCACACCAAATAATCTGACAACCGTGCAGCTCCTCTTCGTCGATCCAAGCACTCTCACCTATCTCACCGTCAACACGAGCAGTGAAATAATGTTGGTCACAATCTTCGTTGTATGCTGATAAGTACGAATGAACAACACCAAGATAACAAATATCTGCAATATTTGCGCCAACTTCTTCTTTGATCTCGCGACGAACAGCCTGCTCAAGATTCTCACCCGACTCAACATTACCGCCTGGCAATTTGTAATGATGATATCGACGTTCGTACACCAAAGCAACACGATTCTTGTTGTCAAACAATATCGCGCGTGCGCCAGTGCGAGTTGATTTTGTGGCGAGGGATGGCGGCGTAGATAGACCAAGAGTTTGGTCGTTAATGGTTGCTAAAATGTGATTAGAATCCAT
>UNSM01000034.1 GCA_900555425.1 Candidatus Saccharimonadota bacterium
GGCGATTATGATCCATATGAGATTCGGGCGGTAGCGAGCGATCTTTCAATGCGTTTTTCGCCACGTGATGCAATGAATGGCTATGGCGCGGAGTATGTACAATCTACTGCCGAGTTTATGAGGCGGCATGATTTTACAATCAATCAAGTGCTCATACACAAGAACAACGGTACTTGGAGGCTATTGGCTAGCACTCAAGCAGTGTTGGATACTGCTGAGCATATTATTAGACCGACAGTTTTTGAACACGACATTGATTATGGCTATCGAATTGGCAATAAATTAGCCCTCAAGGCAGTGAGGCTTCTGTCTGATATGCAGGTTCAGGGGATTGACTATGCAACCATCAAGAGTGTTCAATTGCCAGATGATATTTATGGTGATCCAAGGGATGCTTATTTCATGCAAGCGCTACAGCTAGATAAGGCGTTAGAAGTCAGCGACGAATTGGCCGAACGCTATGTGGAAAATCTAAGGTTTTATGGAATGATACCGTATGGTTGTGAAGATATGAGTGCTATTGAGATGTATTATTATCTAGTGAATGAGACGGATTTTGTCCCGTCTGATGGCGTGCTTGAATCCCTTCGGATTGAAAGAGAAAATCGCCTGAAGCTTGGTGGTGCGGCAAAGTTTGATGACGTTGTTGAAAGGCTATTAAGACAGGTGCCAGAGCGGTTTTCTCGAGATTACTACGATGCCAAAAAGTAGTATAATAAAGATATGAAAGCAAGTTTTAAGCCGAAAAAGATTTTGTGGGTGGATTTGGAGATGACTGGACTAAATCCAGTGCGTGATGAGATTTTGGAAGTGGCGGCAATTGCGACGGATTGGAATTTTAAGGAAATTGCTACGTACGAAGGAATTGTGCGCCATGATTCGGAAAAGTTGGCTAAGTTATTAGATCGAAATGCTGGTTTTTGGAATGAGCATCCGGAAGCGCGACGCGGGCTGGAGGAACAGAATGAATCGGGCAAGCCTTTGGCAGAAATAGAGCACGAATTGTTGGCGTTTTGCGATGAGTATTTTGCGGGCGAGGCGAAGATTTTGTTAGCAGGCAATTCAATCCATCAGGATCGTCGATTCATTGACCAATGGTGGCCAACGTTGTCAAAAAGACTACATTATCGTGTGTTGGACGTGAGCGCGTGGAAGGTGGTGTTTGAGGGTAAATACGGTAAGAAATTCGCCAAGCCAGAAGATCATCGAGCGCTGGAAGACATCCGCGGCAGTATTATGGAACTTGAATATTATTTGAAAAAGGTGAAAGTATGACGCATAAACAATTTGAAGAATTTATCCTGAGTTTGCCGGGCGTATGGCTGGATTATCCATTTGGCGAGGATATTGCGGTGTATAAATTTGGTCGAGATAATGACGGTGCGGGGAAAATGGTAGCGTTGGTGGCGGAAGGCTCAAAGCCGCTCAGAGTAAGCCTAAAATGCGATCCGTTGTTGGCGCAGAATTTACGAGAAAAATACGAAACAGTTTTACCGGGCTATCACTTGAACAAGAAGCATTGGAATACAATTATTTGTTCAGGTCAATTGACTGACGAAGAGGTCTTTGATTTGGTGAGGTTGAGCTATCGATTAGTCTCGGAAGCTTAATCTGCTTTAATGATTTGATTGATCTGCTTCTGGATATTCTCTAAATCGCCAGCAGTTTTTACTAGCCATTCGCGCATCTTTTTTGACTTGGTGGATTTATATACCTTTTTCATCATGTTGATCGTATCTGTTATTTGCACATTCATCTCATGGGCATAGGTAATATCCAATTGCGTGTTTAGAAGAGCTTCGTCCAATTTTTTCTCTAATTTTTCTGACGGATCTAGAGCGAGGATATCCTTCTGTTTTTCCTTATAATTGATGCCGGTCGCTTGAAGTGCTTCGCCCATTGAGGCATCCGCAGTGGTCAGCACTGCAACCAGAGAACTATTGGTAGTCTGCAAGCTGGTTGAGCGGAACTTATTATTGTATTTTTTGGAAATAGTGAGTAACTTATTAACGCGTGATGCAACTTGTGACGGACTAGCGCTTGGCGTAGAATCTTGTGAAAAAACGAATATCGCAATCAGGGTTATCAAGCCGATAAAACTCAAAATAGCGATGATGATTTTGGTTTTTTTATCAAAACCTTCCGCTGGCGGAGGTGTGGCAATTTGATTCAGATAATCGATACCTTGAGGTTGGTTATTCAAATTGTCAGGATACATATTTCTATTTAACCACAAACAATAACAGAGGTAAAGAGTGATATAATAAAAATATGAATGATGCCAAAGAAGAAGTGCGGGCACGACTGAACATCGAGGATGTGATTGGTGAGTATGTTCAGTTGAAGCGAGCGGGTCGCAACTTGAAGGGTTTAAGTCCGTTTACCGACGAGCGAACCCCAAGCTTTATGGTCAGTCCAGAAAAGCAGATTTGGCACGATTTTTCTTCTGGAAAAGGTGGCGATATTTTTACATTTGTGATGATGGTGGAAGGAATGGATTTTCGTCAATCACTGGAACATTTAGCTCGGAAGGCGGGCGTTGATCTGACTTTGTTTTCTAATGGCGACGGACGAACAGCCAAGCGCCGTGCCAGGGCTAGGGAAGCGTTGAAATTAGCCGCCAATTTTTATCAGCAGAATTTGGTAAAAAATTCGACAGCCTTAAATTATGTGGTAAAAAAACGGCGATTAAATCGTCAGACGATTGGTGATTTTTTGATTGGCTATGCGCCGGAGAATGGCGACACATTGACGAAAGCATTGGGAAAAAGAGGATTTTCTAGGCAGGAATTGGCGGATGCTGGCTTGTCGAATCGGTTTGGCGGTGATTTGTTTCGCGGGCGAATGATGGTGGCGCTGAGTGACGGCAACGGAGAAGTCGTGGGATTTACGGGCAGAATTATTCGTGACGATCCGCGCGCGCCAAAATACTTGAACACGCCGCAAACGCTGTTATTCGATAAATCGCGACATATTTTTGGTTTGCATCAAGCCAAAGAGGCGATTCGGAAAAGCGATGTGGCGGTGATTGTTGAGGGAAATTTGGATGTAATTAGCAGCCATCAAGCGGGCGTCAAAAACGTGGTTGCGACCTCTGGTACGGCGATGACGACGCAACATTTGAAGTCGCTTAGTCGATTGGCGGGGCGGATTCGCTTGGCGTTTGATGGCGATCGAGCGGGAGTTAACGCAACGGAGCGCGCTATCAATTTGGCGCAGGAAGTCGGCGTGGAGTTGGAAGTGGTGAGCTTGCCTGATGGCGTCAAAGATCCAGACGAATTGATCCAAAAAGATCCAGCGCTTTGGCAAGCGGCGATTGACCAATCTCAGCCAGCGGTGGATTGGGTGATTGCCAGATACGCGGAAATGGAGAATTTGAAGTCGGCGGAAGGCAAGCGGCGATTTTCGACTATTGCGTTGAGGATTGTCCGAGGTTTGAAAGATCCGGTGGAACAAGAGCATTATTTGTCGGTGATTTCTGAAAAAACTGGCGCGTCAATTACCGCGCTGAAGGCAAAATTGTCGAATGAAAAAGTCGCTGAACATCAATTGAAAAAGGCGAAAATTGAGAAAGAAAAACCAACCCCAGTTCAGGATGAAACTGAGGATATGCTGGCGGGGCTGGCAGCGAGTGAAAAATCCGTGCGGCGTTGGTTGGCGGCGGTTTCTGGCGAAATGTTGGATGATGACAACGCACGGCAGTTGATTGGCTATTTGCGGAAGAATCCAGACGCGGATTTGAGCGAGGTTCCGCTGGACTTGCAAAAAATCGAACAGTATGTGAAAATAGTACAGTTGAAAAGTGAAAGTCGTTACGCCAATTGGGAGCAAAAAAGCTTGGACGAAGAGATGGCTCGGCTAGTCAGACAGATAACAATCAAACATCGCGAAAACAAAAAGAATCAATTATTAACGCAGCTTAGAGAGGCCGAGGCGTCGGGCGATGAGGTTTTGTCTCAGAATTTGCGCCAGAGCTTAAATAATCTGATTAAGGAGAAAATGTGAGCGACGATATCACGACGAAGCCAGTAAACTTAAACGAAGATGATGATTTTGATCCAACGCTTATAGACGAAGAAGAATCGGAAGATTTGGATTCGTTGACAACTGGACAATATTTGGACGACGTGTCGGATGACTCGGTCAGGTTGTATCTGCGGGAAATCGGTAAAATTCCACTACTTAGCGCTGAAGAAGAAATGGACTTGGCGCGCCGAATTGTTGAAGGCGATAAAAAGGCTAAGGATAAGATGGCTGAGGCGAATATGCGTTTGGTGGTGTCAATTGCTAAGCGTTATTCTGGTCGTGGCTTGGACTTTTTGGATTTGATTCAAGAGGGAAATACTGGACTTTTGCGTGCGGTTGAGAAGTTTGATCCGGATAAGGGATTTAAGTTTTCGACTTATGCGACTTGGTGGATTCGTCAGGCAATTACGCGTGCGATTGCTGATCAGGCGCGAACGATTCGTATTCCAGTTCACATGGTGGAAACGATCAATAAATTGCTGCGTACTCAGCGACGAATGACGCAGGAATTGAACCGTGAGCCGACAATTGAGGAATTGTCTAAAGAATTGGACATGGAGCCAGAGAAAATTGAATATGTCATTAAGATCAAGCAAGACATTTCTTCTTTGGACGCTGGTGTTGGTCGTGACGGTGAAGATGATGACTCTGTATTGCAAGATTTTATCGTTGACGAAGATACGGTTTCACCAGAAGATTCCGCTTCAAATCAATTATTAAAAGAGCAAGTTCAGGAAATTCTATCAAGTTTGAGTGATCGCGAGCAGAAAATTGTTCGAATGCGTTTTGGCTTGGACAATGGAAAAAACCACACTTTGGAAGAAGTTGGTCAGGAATTTGCAGTTACGCGTGAGCGAATTCGCCAGATTGAAGCTAAGGCACTAGCAAAACTTCGCAAGCACAAAGATGCGAAAAAACTTTACGAATATCTGGATTAATTAACACTGTTCGGGTGATTTACAAAAATGGGCGTCGTGAGTTGCGGCGTCTATTTTTTGGTGTAATTGCTCGAGGCTGCCGTCGTTAATGATGAAATAATCAGCAATAGCAATTGGTCCACCTTTTTCCAAATTCTCGATTTCTGACCAGTCGCGCTGATCAACTTCGTGCGGTTGCATTGGGCGCTCTATGCGTTTAGCCATTCGTTGATAACGGAGGTATTTCGGTGTAACAATAGCAATAACGACAACTTGTCCAGGAAATTCGTGCTTAAGGAATTTATATTCACTCCAAGTGTATAATCCGTCCAAAACGATTTTATTTTGCCCGGCGTTTACTAAGTCGTGGATGTTTTTTATGACGCGTTTGATTACGAAATCTTTGCCTTCACGGCGACGAATTTCTTCGCGAAATTGTTGTTGATTGTCCCAAGTTTTTTCAATTCCAGCTTCGTCCATGGCTTTATAAATAACGCCACCGAAGTAAATTTTTGGAAATCCTTTTTCTGTCAAATATTCGACAGCCGAACTTTTGCCGCTGCCCGCCAATCCAACCAGGGCGATAATTTTTGCATATGGTTGTGTCATGTACTAATTTTAACAATTTGTTGACATTCTTCCAAATAGAGAGTATGTTTGTGATAAGTATTATGGAACCGCTTCATGTACATACTGAAGAGTTACCTCAGGATCCACTTTCTGATTTTAGTATCTGGCGCCGTTTAATAGAATATCGTAAAGAAGTTCAATGGGGTAATATATTAAAACAAGTTGAGGAGCTAGAATCAAATTTTGATCGTAATAAAGCATGGAAAAGATTTGTTAAAGAACCTGTTGTTGATCAGTATGGTCAGGTATGGATGATTTGGGAGAATCCTGCCACTTCGTCATCTAATCCGAAAGATCAATATCAGATATATAAGATGCCATACGATAAAGATGAGTTTGATTATGTTTTTATAGATGATCTTTCTGTAGTTGATTTTGTGCCTACTTCTATTTCTATATTACGGGGATCGATTTATCAATTTTCTGTCGGATTTGATAATTTTGGTGATGTAGAAATCTTGCATATAATAACGAGCGATAAGACAGATATAAATAAGACAAGTGAATACTGTCACCTCTACAGTTACGAAAGGGGACAGTGGGAGAATCATAGGCGTTGGATGAAATACGATAATGACTCCTACGATTCTATGGAAGAACTTAGAAAAATCTATGAGAGATACGAGAAATGGCTGAGAAAACAGGGCAATGATTCTTTCAATGCTAAAGAAATATTTGGGGAGATTTATGATAATTATGGGAAAATACAACAAAAACTTGCCGAAGCGTCAATAATCAACTCTCTAACGACAGCCGCTTAAATGCTACAATAGAAGTATGAAGCGTCTAGTGGTTATTGATGGAAAGTCGGTGTTTTACCGAGGTTATTATGCTATGCCGGGATTGTCGATGGCTGACGGAACTCCGACTGGTGGTGTGTATGGATTTGTAAGTTTGGCAATTGAGCTGATTAAAAAATTGGAGCCGGATT
>UNSM01000035.1 GCA_900555425.1 Candidatus Saccharimonadota bacterium
GTAATGCCGTTCAAATCGCCAATTCCATCGCCATTCGTATCCAGAAGACTGCGCGGATAAATTTGATAAAGAGAGGCGACATCTTGCCAAGTTTTCATGGTTTAAGTATAAGCGAGATGATAGGGAAAATCAAAACAAATAAATTACATGTGATGATAATGATGAGTCAATGCGTGACCTTTGCCTCGGCGTAATAAATATAGATTGACGGGATATGATACGGCAAACGCGGCTAGCATACAGATTAGCCGGCTAATCCAATAAATCGGATGAGCTAAGTTCTTATCCATAGCGCCCGGAATGATTAGCATAATTATATTGTCTACGACGGTCATTGACAGTATGGATAATGTGTCGGCGGCGAAAACTAACTTTAAGGATTTTATGAGCGATAATTTGGCGCGTACTAATGGTATGATTGATGCGGTGTAGCCGGAGATGAAAGCTAAGACTGATGCTAAAATGACCGTAGTATGTGGCACAAATCCAGCGTGCGTGCCGATGGTCACGCCGATCATCTCACCGATCATACATCCCGCCAGACAGTGCAAACTTGCTGCTAGCGCCATACGTTTGGTTGAGTTTTTTGTATTGCAATGATTATGAGATTCGTGATTCATTATTTTGTCCTTATGTTATTTAATTCATATAGATTGAGTAATTCTTCTATCGCTTTACTTTGTTGAGCTTTGTCACCGGATGCCATTTTATCAGCAATGTGCGTGTGGAGATGTCGCTCCAGAATAAGTTTATTGAGAGACGCTAACGACTTTTGTATTGCTAGGCTTTGGGTTAAAACATCCATGCAATACGCGTCGTCGGTAATTTGTTTCTCGAGCCCGCGCATTTGCCCTAATATGATCTTTGTGCGATGCAGGGCTCGCAGTTTGATGTCTGCTGTATTCATAAAATAATCATATACCCCCTGGGGGTATTATGTCAAATGTAATTAGCTATCTAAGGATTAACATACGAAAAAAACCACCCGTTCGGATGGCTAAATATCTAATTGGTGCGGGTAAGGAGACTCTAACTCCTGGCCTCTTCCATGGCAAGGAAGCGCTCTAACAACTGAGCTATACCCGCATGTTGTTCACGATTTATTGTAGCAAAGTCGTGAATGAAATGCAATATTTGGTGGCTCCTCCCAGACTTGAACTGGGGACACAAGGCTCTTCAGGCCTCTGCTCTACCAACTGAGCTAAAGAGCCACAAACTTGCTATTTAATTGTACTAAAGTTGTCGCTATCTGGCAAGGGTGTTATAATTTTATCGAGCGCGGGTGTCGTATAGCGGCTATTATGTGACCTTCCCAAGGTTGAGATGGGAGTTCGACTCTCCCCATCCGCACCAGAAATCATAAAGCACTCCGTAAAATTACAGAGTGCTTATTTTATTGATAAATGTTCTATTTTTTACCGCCACGAATTGCGTCGATAAGTTCGATAGGGAATAGCATCATTGTCTTTTGGCTTGGCTCCGTGGAGATTCGCTCTAAGGTGTTCAATGTTCGCAGATTGATAGCGCCTTGAGTTTTTGCTAGGATTTCTGCGGCCTGGGCTAATGTTTCGGCTGCAGCTTTTTCACCGTCAGCATTGATGATGTTGGCGCGGCGCTCGCGTTCTGCTTCGGCTTGTTTGGCCATAGCACGTTTCATATCGCCAGGAAGCTCGATGTTCTGAATCTTAACGTTTTCGACATCGATACCCCATTTGTCAGTTTCGGCATCAACAATTTCCTTGATCTGCTGAGAAATCTCTTCGCGCTTGGCGAGCAAATCGTCCATGTCAACGTTACCAGTGACGTCGCGCAGTGCTGCTTGGGCAAATTGGCTAGTCGCGTAAATATAGTTCGTGGTTTCCAGCACGGCTTTTGGTGCGTTGATAACTCGGAAATAAACCACTGCATCAACGCCGACCGTGACGTTGTCTTTGGTGATAACTTCTTGTTTTGGAACGTCAATTGGAGTTGAACGAATATCGACCAACATCATTGTCTGCAATCCTGGAATGACGACTCTTAATCCTGGTTCGCGAACGCCAGTAAATCGACCAAGTGTTAAAACCACGCCGCGCTGATATTGATTGACGATTTTAATGCCACCAAGCACATAAAGCCCGATAGATACTAAGATTATTACTACAAATGCTCCCATTTTTCCTCCTATTTATATAGATCTATTGTAGCATTTTGTGCGAGGAAAGTGTAAACGGCGGAGACTTTTTGGCTTTATGAATTTCGCGATATAATGGAAGTATGAGTGATAGTAGGCAGCCGCTGGCTGAACAGATGAGACCGCAGACGCTGGACGAGGTGATAGGGCAGAGTCATTTGCTCGGTGAGGGCGAGTTATTGAGGCGAATCGTTAAGAATGGCGAGCCGGTTAGTTTGATATTGTGGGGTCCGCCGGGAACTGGAAAAACGACGTTGGCGCGGATTATTGCGCGTGAGGTGAAGGCGGAGTTTATTGAGCTGTCGGCAGTTACAAGCGGAAAAAAAGACGTTGAGAAGGTAATTGAACACGCCCGTCAAAATTGGAATCTGGGACTCAGGACAATTCTATTCGTTGACGAAATTCATCGCTTTAATAAGGCGCAGCAAGACGCGTTTTTGCCGCACGTTGAGAGTGGGCTAATTACGCTAATCGGTGCGACGACCGAGAACCCGAGTTTTGAAGTCATCACGCCGCTGCTGTCACGTTCACGGGTTTTGGTTCTCCAGCGATTGACAAAAGACGAAATCATATCTGTATTAAAAAGAGCGCTGAAAGTCCTGAAAAAGTCCAAGCAAGTTTCGCCTAAAGCCCTGGATTATTTGGCGGAATTATCGGATGGCGACGCAAGGGTGGCGCTGGGCAATTTGGAATTGGCGCTGAGTTTTAATGAAAAAGTAACGCCGGAAGTGGTTAAGGCGGCGGCTCAGAAGCGACTTCCGGGCTATGATAAAAAAGGCGATTCACATTACGACATAATTTCCGCTTTTATCAAGTCGCTAAGAGGCAGTGACGCGACGGCTGCGACGTATTATTTGGCGCGAATGATTGACGCGGGCGAGGATCCGAAGTTTATTGCTCGGCGAATGGTGGTTTTTGCGTCGGAAGATATTGGGCTGGCGGGCAATGGTGCATTGAGCTTGGCAATTGCAACATTTGAGGCTGTCGAGCGTGTCGGCCTTCCGGAGGCGAAGTATAATTTATTCCATTGCGCTATTGCGTTGGCTCGTAGTCAGAAGTCGCGTGAAATTACCGATTTAATGCACGGCGCTTTTGAATTGGCGCGTAAATATCCGAATTCTCCTGTGCCATTACATCTCAGGAATGCTCCGACCAAATTGATGAAAGATTTGGGCTACAATAAAGGCTACAAATGGCAAGCTGGCTTTAAGCACGACAAAGGATTTTTACCAGAGGAAATTAAGGATGTGGTATAATTGGCATATCAATATTCTTAAAAGGAGAAGTTAATATGCCAAAACAAGAACCTCAGCAGCCGCAATATGCGCCACAGCCTGATCCAAACGCACAATACGGTCCCGCACCACAACCGCAGAATACGCCGTATGAGCAGCAACCAGTCAGCCAGCAATATTTTGCACAGCCTCAAGCAGCGCCAGTGCAATATGTCGTGATGGCGGAATCCCTGAAGGGTGTTAAGGGTTGGTTAATGTTCTTTGTGGTTTGTTTCGTTATCGGTAGCCTTGTCAATACAGCAGTGTTTTTCCAGGCAATAATGAATCTTAGCCAGCCAGAGAACGTCATTTCTTTGATATTTTCACCTGTACTAGTAGTCTTGGCTATTTGTGCAGTTGTGTTTATAACGATGCAGAAGCGTCTTGGCAAGTGGCTAGCTGTTGCTACGATCGCCACAGCTGGATTGGGCAATGTTGCAAATGCGGTAGTTATATATGCATCCGGAAGGTCGGGAGTAGAGGTTCCGGCATTTATTACCGGAATCGTTACAATGCTAATAGTAGAAGGATTGGTAATTTTGTACTTCTTTGCTTCTCGCCGAGTCAAAGAAACTCTTGTCAATTAGTTGATGCTCGCATGAAAAATAGCCGCCTCATTGCGGGGCGGTTATTTTTATGGTTTACGCGATTATTGTTTTGCGGCGCGTTTTCGCTCGTTTGCGTCCAGATATCGCTTGCGAAGTCGTAATGATTTTGGCGTAACTTCCAAAAGCTCGTCATCTTCGATAAAGTCGATACATTGCTCCAAGCTAAACTGCGTAAATGGCGTCAATTGCACAGTTCCATCCGACGATTTGGAACGCATGTTAGTCAAATGCTTGGCTTTGCAAACGTTGATTTCGATGTCTTCTTGGCGATTGTAAATCCCGACAATCATTCCGGCGTAAACTTCTGTTCCTGGTCCGACCAATAATTCGCCACGGGCTTCGGCTGCTTGCAAAGCATAAGGTGTTGTCGTGCCAGCTTCAAATGCAATCAAAACTCCATTGCGGGTTTTTGGCAGTTTTCCGCCAAGCGGTTGATATCCGTGAGGCAGGGAATTCATAATCACCGTACCTCTGGTGGCGGTCAATAAAATGTTGCGCAGACCAATCAGAGCTCTCGTTGGCAAAATGTAAGTTAAACGAGCAGCGCCAGCGGTGGTCGTTTCCTGAGATTTCATTTCGGCGTGTCGCGCGCCAAGTTCTTGGCTAATCGCGCCGATAAATTCGCTTCCAACCTCAATTTGCAATTCTTCAATCGGTTCTTTTTCGACGCCATCTTCGTTAATTGTGACAACTTGCGGTCGTCCAACTTCAAACTCAAAGCCCTCGCGTCGCATGGTTTCAATCAAAACACTCAAGTGCAACTCACCGCGTCCAGAAATCGTAAAGCCAATTCCGTTTTCCTCAACGCGTAGCGCCACGTTGGTTTCAAGCTCTCGCTTCAATCGGTCGCCAATTTGTCTGGATGTTGTGAATTCGCCCTCGCGACCTTTCATTGGACTGGTGTTCGGTCCGAGATACATGCTCAGAGTTGGAGCTTCGATGTCAATTGTCGGCAGCGCCTCAGGCTGTTCTTTGTCGGCAATCGTATCGCCAATATGCGCGTCAGCCACGCCAACCAGCGCCACAATGTCGCCAGCAAAAGCTTCGTCAAGTTCTTCGCGATTTAATCCGCGATAGCCAAAAACTTTCTCAATTCGTGCAGAGCCCGCGACTTCGCCATTTTTCATCAAACTGACTTGCAAGCCACGCTTAACAGATCCGCGAGCAATTCGCCCAATCGCGTATTTTCCTTGGAACGTGTCATATTGTAAGCTGGTAACAAGCAATTGAAACGCGCCATCTTCCGTCACGTCTGGCGCTGGAATGTCGTTAATAATCGCGTCAAAAATTGGCGTCAAATCCGCGTCTTCGTCGGTGTTTGCAGGAATTTCTTTCCATGATTTTCCGCCGCGTCCGATTGCGTAATAAATTGGATACTGCAATTGAGAATCGTCGGTCGCTAGCTCCAAAAACAGATCGCTCAACTCATCTTCAACTTCGGCAATTCGTCTGGCTGGCTTGTCAATCTTGTTGATAATCACGACAGGCTTCAACCCCAGCTCAAGCGCCTTCGCTAATACGAATTTGGTCTGAGGCATCGGACCTTCCTGCGCGTCCACGATCAGCAGAACGCCGTCAGCCATATTCAAGGTTCGCTCAACTTCGCCAGAGAAATCGGCGTGTCCTGGCGTGTCGATGATGTTTATCTTATAGTCACCGTAAAAAATCGACGTTTGTTTGGCGGTGATGGTGATACCGCGCTCGTGCTCTTGATCGCCGGAATCCATAATCAATTCTTGGCTCATCTCGGCTTGGTTGTCGCGGAATGTTCGCGACTGCTTTAATAGCCCGTCAACCATGGTTGTTTTGCCGTGGTCGACGTGGGCAATAATGGCAATGTTTCGAATCTTGCTAGCGTCCTTCATAAAAATATGGTCTGATATTAACACAGACCTTCCTCTTGATATAAAATTTTACCACGATAAGGGGGAAATAAAAAGAGTGAAAGTTGTGTTTAATGCTTTAACATACTGTAATTTGCTGTTCGTCAAGTTGGTCTTTTGGAAAATTTATCAGCCGAGTTTTGCCATCGGCTCTATGTAAAATATCTAAATCAGCCATTACTATACCGAGAGCTTGCGTTGCCAATTTAACTTGTGTCGGATTTATTTTTAATTCTTGGCGGGCTAATTTCTTCGCTTTTCTATTATTCGTACAAGCTATTAGTAGGTCGGGATAGCCCAGTATGTCGTCTGACTGGGGTATGTACATTCCATAAGCAGGTTCTGTTCGGACGAAATAATTCACGATCTTGTCTTGTCGAATATTTATCCCCCAACGTTTACGCTCTTCCACTAAAGCTTCATTTCTTTCAAGGTAATCACAGTATATATCCGTATGATGGTTCTCGGGAGATACTATTATGTGCCCAGTCGGCTTCCCGTTTGTAGATAATTCTCGCGAGA
>UNSM01000036.1 GCA_900555425.1 Candidatus Saccharimonadota bacterium
CTTTTTTTCCCTTCAAATCAACGCCATATCCAGCCAGCAACCAACTGATAGCCGTTGGTGTAGCCGCTTGAAAAATCGCCTTTTTACGCAGACCGTCAACGTCTTTATCTTCTCGAATACTCTCGAGTAATTCCTCGGTCTGCTCAGAATTACTAATCGGCAATTGCAGAATTATTCCTTGAACATCGTCTCGATTATTCAATTCTTGAATCACTTCCAAAGCTCCGCCCGCAGGGACTCGATGAATCTCCACGTCAATCAAAATATCAGCGCCATATCTCTGTTTCAAACGCATATACGTTTCAATAACTGGATTTTCGACATCAGTAACAATCGCCAAACGAGGATTAATATGCCAAGCCTGCCCTAAAGCTCGCACCTGTTTCGCCTGGCGCTCCTTGATAAATCCAGCTAATTCTGAGCCATTTAGTTCTCTCATTGTCATTAAGTATAGCAATTTTACCATCTTGAGTACAGATATAGTGTGTGCTATAATTTGAGAAGCTTGGATCATGGCGGATGTAGCTCAGTTTGGTTAGAGCGCTGGATTGTGGCTCCGGAGGCCGTGGGTTCGAACCCCATCATTCGCCCCAAGTTTTACGACAATTTATTCACACCGATAAATTATTTTCAATAAAACGGTAGACATTTTTATTGATTGTTGTATAATGAAGTTGTGGGCCAGTAGCTCAGCTGGTTAGAGCACCTGCCTCTTAAGCAGGGTGTCGAGGGTTCGAGCCCCTCCTGGCCCTCCAAAAAATAACCTCACACTGAAGTGAGGATTTTTATTTATCCAAACGGATTATATCCACGAGAAGGTGGTTCACGAAAAGTAGTTCGATTAGCATTAAACGATTGGCGAGAGTTATTAGAAGAGAGAGATTGACTTCCGCCACTCTGGACTCCATTAACTTGTCGATTGCCGCCAGACAATCCCGCGTCAACTACACTACTAGAATTATCAGATTGAACCGATCCACTCACTCCTGAACTAGGCGTACACCTTCTATTACCAGAATTATTCGCCACCATCGAAGTTCTATAGCTCTTAATGTATCTACGATCCAGATTTGAACTACGATTAGGCACCGCAGATAATCCCTCTGTTACACCATACGGCCCACGATTACCGCCCTGAGTATTCATGTTACCGCACAATCTTTCCATCATTTCCCGTGTCATTTGCGGCTTCTGATTCGCGTCCATATATCCCCCATTAGTTATATGAAATGGCGCCCCGAGTAGGATTCGAACCTACGACCTTAGGCTTAGAAGTCCTCTGCTCTATCCAACTGAGCTATCAGGGCGTATTCACATTATAACATCTTTCTGCTACAATAGTAAAAGCTTGCGGGTGTAGTACAGCGGTTAGTATGCAAGTTTTCCAAACTTGAGATGGGAGTTCGATTCTCCCCACCCGCACCAAGTTAGACAATTTCAATCCATAAAGGGCATCGATGGATCCATATATTTATACAGAAAAGCCAAAATACCAGCCGCATGATATTGAAGATGCGTCCGAATTTTATGATGTAATTGAACGAAGCAGCTTAACGCATCAATTGTCTGAAAACCGACCATATGTCTATTGGACGATGGAGATTTATGATAAATCCAATGGTATTAAAGGCGGCGGCGGACTTGGAGTTTTGGCAGCGGACACGCGACGTGTAGCTGAAAAATTAGAGGTTCCATTCGTAGTGGTGACACCGTTTTATCGTAGCGAATCACACCAGAAAATCACCGACCTCGCGCAAGAAGAGTTTTCAGAATCCGTTTCACCTCAAGATTACGGATTTGAATATATTGACGAAGTTTTCGTAAGTTCAAACGGATTCCCAGATGCAAGCTTAAGCATTTTTAAGAAGACGCTCGGTTCAACGCAATTTGTTACAATTTCAGAACCGAACTTTGGGCAATTGTACGAAGGCGACGGATCTGGCGATCATAGATTATACCAAGAAGTAGCGCTGGGGTTTGGCGGCTATAAAGCGTTAAAACTCCTCGGCATTAAGCCGGCCGTTATTCAACTTAATGAGACTGCAACGATTTTTGACGCATTGGCACGACTAGACGAGCTGTGCGCTAACGGAATGAATTTATACGAAGCCATCGTTTACGTTCGCAAGCACACACTTTACACAAACCACACGCTTCTTCAAGCGGCCGAACCGGAATTCCATCGTTCGCAATTTGAAAAATTAGTTCTGCCAAATATAAAAAGTAATGCTGTGCGTTGCTGGCTAATGGAGCAATTCCGCAACGACAGACTAAGGCCGAACCTTTTGGCAATTGAGCTTACTGAAGCGAAGAATGGCGTAAGTAAACTGCACGCCCGCGTAGCAAATTTCCGCGATCGTAACAACGACAAAGTTAAATTTCAAGCCATTACCAATGGAATAGATCTTGAAACGTGGGTGCTGCCTGAAATATTGCAGACATATCACGACCACGGTGTTATCGATAAATTTGGGCTGCCCACAAATGATTTTTCTGAAAAATTAAACTCGCTGAGTAGCGCGGATTTGAGGTATTTGAAAAAACTCGGTCGAAAGGAATTGAACCGAGTCCTATTGAATCGCAAAGATCAGTACGGAAAATCCATACAAATCCCAGAAAATGCAATATTATTCGACTTCAAGCGAAGATTCGCCAATTACAAACGACCTTATATGCCGTTTGAAAACCCGGATTCATTGCGCCAAATTCTCATCAGCCACAACGCGCATTATATTCTGACAGGAAAAGTTCACCAAGGTGACGTGACAATGTATCAGAAATTGCTCGAGGTATTAAAATTGATCGACAACGATCCAGTCCTCAAGGAGCGCGTTCATTATATACAAGATTACGACGAAGAGTTGGGACGAGCGTTAGCAATCGGCTCGGATGCTTCGATAAATATTCCTATTGTCGGATTAGAGGCGTGCGGCACTTCATGGGAAAAAGACGTCGCCAACTTAAAACTCCTCATCTCCACTAGCGACGGCGGTGTTGCCGACGTTCAGCCAATTGCCTGCCTCGAGGTTACTGGCAGAAACTACGAAGCCGAAGTTTCATCTCTGTACGTTAATATGCATAAAGCTGCCGCTATTTTAAAAAATGACCAATTGCTAGAAAAACACATCCGCCACCAATTAAGCAACTATTTACCAATTATTTCCGGCGCCCGAATGATGAAAGATTATCTCAAATTTATTTTTCCAAAACCGCAAATCCAGCCTAAAAAAGAACCGCAGATCAAGCGAATTCCTATTCAATAATCACTTCAATATCAGCACCTAGCGAATTTAAGCGCGCCGCCAATTCCTCGTATCCGCGATTAATCGAATATACGTCGCGAAGAATCGATACACCCGGAGCAGCAAGCATTGCCAAAAGTATCACAACGGACGGACGAAGCGCTGGCGGAGCAACAACGTCGGCCGGCTTCCATCTTGTTGGACCAGTGATATAAACACGGTGTGGGTCAACCAACTCGATTTGTGCATTCAGCTTGCTTAGCTCTGTAAAGTAAATTGCTCGGTTTTCGTAACTCCAGTCGTGAACCAACGTGCGCCCCTCAGCCACCGTCGCGATAAGTCCCAAGAACGGCAAATTGTCCATATTAATTCCAGGAAACGGCAAGGCGTGAAGTTTGTCCTTGGCGGCCTTGAGTTTGGAACGTTGCAATTTAATATCAACCAAACGAGTTTGCCCGTTATTAGCAAAATATTCCTTGCTGAGTTCAAATTTAAGACCCATTTCTGCCAATGTCGCTAATTCAATCTCCAAGAATTCAATCGGCGCACGGCGAACAGTAATTTCCGAATCCGTCACCACAGCCGCCGCAATAAAACTCATCGCTTCAATTGGATCTTCGCTCGGATAATAGTCCAGATTTTTACTAATGCGTTTACGGCCCGTAATTTTCAAGGTTGTCGTACCAATTCCCTCAATTTTCACACCCAACTTCTTCAAGAAGAAGCAGACGTCTTGAACCATGTAATTTGGGCTAGCATTGCGGATGATAGTAGTGTTTGGCGACAACGCCGCAGCCATAATGATATTTTCCGTCACCGTATCGCCGCGCTCCGTCAACAAAATTGTTCGATCACCAGAATTGACATCAGTTTTTGCGTGATAATAATCAGTTTCCGCCGTGACATTCATTCCAAAATGTCTCAAACCACTAAGATGCGGCTCAACCGTGCGCTTGCCTAAATTACAGCCGCCGGCAAACGGTAATTTGAAATCATCATATTGATGTAATAGCGGACCAAGGAACATAATTACCGTCCTAGTTCTCTTCGCCGCAGCAATATCCATATCTTCAAGCTTCAAGCGCGCTGGCGGCACGATCTCAAGATCACTACCGTCCAACCAGCGAGTTTTAACGCCAATCGAGTTCAGAACCTCGATAATTCGGTTAACCTCCTCAATTCGCGCCACTTTCCTAAGCGTCGTCTTCCCCTTATTCAACAAACTCGCACAAAGAAGACCTACTGCGGCGTTTTTACTAGTCTTAACTTGTATCTCACCAGACAATTTTTTGCCGCCAGTTACCTTAAAATTCATTTTTCCGGAATGATTTACGGTCACAATATTGTTATTAAGTACTTCACTAATTCGAGCAATCATCTCAATACTAATATTCTGACCCCCGTTTTCAATGCGATTAATAGCACTTTGCGACGTGCCAATCGCCTCAGCTAATTGCGTCTGTGTCAAACCTTGTTTTTGACGATTTTCAGCGATTAAATTGCCGATTTTTTGAAGATACCTGTCTTTTATCATGCGTAAATTATATCACTAATGATATATATAAGCAATGATATAATAAGTATTAACGGAGGTTTAGTCATGAAAGACAAGCAAATTGAAGAACTTATAAAAGCAGAAAAAAAGCGTCAAACGGACGGCCTGGAACTGATTCCTAGCGAGAATTACGTTTCGTCAGATGTGCTTCAGGCGCTCGGTAGCGTTTTCACTAATAAATATTCAGAAGGCTACCCTGGTCGACGTTATTACGGCGGACAAGAAAACACTGATCAAGTCGAGCAGTTAGCGATTGACCGCGCTAAAAAACTTTTCAAAGCAGACCACGCTAACGTCCAGCCACATTCTGGCGCGCAAGCTAATGAGGCGGTTTATTACGCTTGGTGCGAACCCGGCGACACTATTCTGGCTATGGATTTAGCTCACGGCGGACATCTTACGCACGGCGCCCCGGTTACTCGTAGTGCCAGAGAGTACAACTTCATTCGCTATGGTATAAAAAATATCGACACTGGCGAAATTGACTATGAAGAAATTCGTCAATTGGCCTTAAAACACAAACCAAAAATCATTTTGGCGGGATTTTCGGCATATCCACGAGAGTTAGATTACGAAAAATTTGCCGAAATTGGTAATGAGGTCGGCGCTATGTTAATGGCAGATACGAGCCATATTGCGGGGATAATCGTTAGTGGCGTTGCCAAAAACCCGTTCGACTATGGCTTTCATGTAATTACCACAACAACTCATAAAACTCTGCGTGGACCACGAGGCGGGCTGATTCTTAGTCGAGGAATAGTTGGCAATCCACTGAAAAAACCAGAGAAAACTCTCGAGAATTTACCTACGTTGATTGATCGAGCGGTATTCCCTGGCACGCAAGGCGGACCGCACATGCACACCATCGCCGCAAAAGCCGTAGCGTTCGGCGAAGCTTTACAGCCAGAATTCAAAGATTACGCCGAGCAAATTGTCAAAAATGCGAAAAGACTGGCGGAAGAGTTGCAAAAGCGCGGCTTTAAGCTAGTAACTGGCGGCACCAGCAACCATTTGATTCTGGCAGATATTCACAGCAGTTTCGGTATTGACGGCAAGGAAGCGGAAATCGCCATGGATAAAATCGGTCTGACACTGAATGCCAATGCGATTCCAGACGATCCTCTGCCAAGATTTAGACCAAGCGGTATTCGCTTAGGCACGCCAGCCGTCACAACGCGAGGCGCCAAAGAAGACGACATGGAAAAAATCGCGAAATGGATGAGGCGGTCAATAGATAATCGCGATAATGACGGTGAGTTGGCTGAACTACGCAAAGAAGTCGTAGAATTCTGCCATACTCTACGCGATATTTAATGTAAACCCGCGCATAAAAAACTCCGACATAACGCCGGAGTTTTTTTATTTACATACTTAGCCGATTAACAGCCAGTACCAATTTTTCGCTCTTCTACTAGACGACTTGAGAAATTGTAGTACTTAACGTGCGCACCCGTAGCATCACCTGTAGTCGGACATGGAACATACTCAATAGTATTAGCCTCTGCAGGAGCAGCAGGAGGAGTAGCAAAAGTACCAATATTAACTGTATTTGAGTCCAAGTAATACGGTTCGCCAGAATTAGCAGCGTT
>UNSM01000037.1 GCA_900555425.1 Candidatus Saccharimonadota bacterium
TTCTGACCAAGAACGCTTTGACTCAGTCGCTTCTCCAGGCGGATCAAATCCTTCATCTGATTTAACGATAATCTGTCAATCGGAATATTCGTCATTGCCGAAACCGCTCGACGCAAATATTCATCGGTCAATACTGGCTCATCACTAGCTTCATCTTCCAGCGCTTCGGCTTGCAATTCCAATTGCCTCATTTGCATCTTAAACTCTGCAGCCTTTTCGTAATTTTCAGCTTCGACCGCGGCGTCAATTCTCCCAGCCAATCGCTTAATTTGGCGAGCCAACTTGTCTTTACGCGACAATTTTATTGGCGAACTAGACTTCAATAAACTCGCCGCCTCGTCAATCACGTCAATCGCTTTATCTGGCAAAAATCGCTCCGTCACGTAACGCTGACTTAAATCCACCGCCTCAGTTAACATTTCGTCAAGAATCTGGACTTGATGATGCTTAGCTAATTTTCCTCTCAAACCCCGCATCATCTCCACCGCCTCTTCTGGCGACGGCTCATTGACAGTCACCGACTGGAAGCGCCGTGACAACGCAGCATCTTTTTCGATATGTTTTCGATATTCATCAAACGTCGTCGCGCCAATTAGCCGCACCTCGCCTCGCGACAACGCTGGCTTCAATACATTCGCCGCGTCCATCGAGCCTTCGGCCGAACCAGCGCCAACCAACAGATGCAACTCGTCAATAAACAAAATAACTTCTTGATGTTTTTTGGCGACCGCCAGAACTTTTTGCAATCGCTCCTCAAATTGCCCGCGATATTTCGTCCCAGCAATCATCGCCGTCAAATCCAATTGAAAAAGTCGCTTACCTTTCAAAAATTCGGGAACTTTATTATCAGCAATCCTTTGCGCCAAACCCTCAACGACCGCAGTTTTACCAACGCCAGGTTCGCCAATCAGCGCTGGATTATTCTTACTCCGCCGACCTAAAATCGTGATCATTCGCTGAATTTCCGACGCTCGACCAATCACCGGATCCAAAAATCCTTCGCTGGCACGCCGCGTCAAATCGACACCGAATTTCTCCAAAACTCGCAAATCGCCAGAATTTTTACTCACCACACTACACTCACTCTGCAGAGATTCAAATTGCTGTTTATCAAACACATCTTCCAAACTCCCACGCAGATTGTCAATGTCAACGTTCATATCCCGCAGCAATTTAGTCGCTCGCGCCTCGTGCTGCTGCAGCATTCCATAAACGATGTGTTCCGTGCCAATTTTTTCCTGTCCAAATTCGACTGCCAATTGCCAAGCAATCCTTATCAATTCAACAACTTCAGCGCTCAAACCCTTACTTACAATCGTAATTACCAGCGGCTTTGCGGTCAGATTCAACGCCATTTCCGCCCGGTCCAAAGTTACGCCATTTTCCGCCAAAATCTTCGCTCCTAGCGACGAATTCTGCGCCAACACACCAAGCAAAATATGCTCCGTGCCAACATATTCACTCCCCTCATTATGCGCCAGAAAACCAGCCCGCCCCAAACTGGCTCGAGCCGTTTCCGTCAGCCGAGGTTCTAATTCAGAAAAATCTTCTGACATATCGCCCTCCTTTCGTTTTCGGCGATTCGCAGAAGGCAGCTTATTCCGCCACCTCCTCAACTACGCTCATCAAGCTATCCTCAATATTCTTTCGAGGTTTTGGCTCTGCCTTAACAGGAGCTTTTGCTTCGATATCTAATTCATAGCCAGTCAATCGACTTGCCAAGCGAACGTTCTGTCCAGCGCGACCGATTGCTATTGATTGCTGATCTTCGCTAACGTAAACTGTCGCACGCTTCTCATCTTCATTGACAGTCACACTCAAAACCTCTGCTGGGCTCATCGCATTAGCAATAAATCCAGCCGCGTCTTCCTCGTATGGAATGATGTCAATTTTTTCCTGCTCACCAATTTCATTCATCACAGCCTGAACGCGGGCGCCGTGACCACCAACAAACGTACCAACTGGATCAACGCCAGGTAGCGCTGAAGAAACCGCCAATTTGGTTCGGCGACCAGCTTCGCGAGCGATTGCCTTAATCTCAACTGCACCAGTTTCCATCTCTGGAACTTCTTGATTGAACAAGAATCGCACAAATTCTTCATTGCCGCGGCTAAGAATCAATTGCGGACCGCGACCTTCGCGCTCAATGTCCTTAATGTAGACCTTAATTCGACGACCAACACCATAATATTCGCCAGGAATTTGCTCACTCTGAGGCATAATTCCGACAGCCTTGCCCAGCTCAATTCGCACAACGCGTGGCTCAACTCGTTGAACTGTACCGATAACAACCGTACCGATTTTATCCTCAAATTCCGCCAAAACAACTTCACGCTCAGCTTCACGCAGACGCTGCAGAATCACTTGCTTAGCAGTCTGAGCCGCAACTCGACCAAAAGTCGTCACGTTATGAGTTTCCATCACAACTTCACCGCCAAGTTCAGCCGCAGGATCTATTTCCTTAGCTTCCTCTAGATCGATTTGATTGGCATCATTCTCAACTTCTTCAACAACAGTTTTAACAACCGACACGACAGCCGTACCGTTATTGATATTCAAGCTAGCGCGAACCAACTGATCACGCGTACCGTTATCACGACGCCAAGCTGCCGCAATCGCCTGCTCAATCACGCTCAAAACTGTTTCTTCTGGCAAGTTTTTTTCCTCAGCAATCGTACGAACTGCCAACGTCAACTGCTTGATATTCAAATCTTCCATTACATTCTCCTTCTTATTAATTATATCTTTTTCCGTCTCAAACTTCCATAAACGAAAAACTCCGACCTGCCGGCCGGATTAGTACTTTCTCATTGTATTAAAAATTTTTCATTTTGTCAATTTACTTCCACACATTTTTCCAGAATTCCCGACATCGCGCCTTTTTCAGCTTCCGTTACCCACAGGCGATATTTTCGCTTCACAGCCACTTGTCGCGCGATATATTGACACCTAAAAGGTTTATTGCTCGGTAGCCAAGTCGCCGCGTCGCCGTCACCTTTAGCTTGATTCGCTGGACCATCAACCGCCAACAGATTTAACGGATCATTCGCCAATTTCTCTCGTTCTTCTGGAGAAATTTGCTGCGCGCCCTTTTGCCAAGCATCGCTCAAAGCCACGACGTGATCAATCTGAACCTTAGAACTGGTTTTTTCGCCGCGCTGAAATTGAATTGTTTGACCAGTGTACGGATCATTCAGCACACCCGACAAAACTCGACATTTTTCATCAATTTTCTCATCCTTAAGATCTCGCGCCAGAATCACTTCTCGTACAGAGCAGCCGTTAATTTTGCCCCAGCCATTGCCGAATTGCTTTCTGGAATAACCAGTCTTTGGCGCACGTCCTTTAACTTCTATCTTTTCCAATTCCGATTTGGCGTTCGAATTGCCAAATAATTCTCGTTGCGTTGAAGTTTGAATTGTCTGAGGTTCGGGTTGCGAAATTCGCGAGGCCCAAACCGCCACGCCAGCCACCAGAATTACCAGCGCAATCACCACTTGCCGACGTCGTATTTTATTCACCCTCATGACTGTATTATAATTAAACTATGACTAAAGTTCCACGCTTACTTGACACATTCACACCAAATCATTACAACCTAACTCTCGATTTAACACGCGCCGAGGAAAAAGAATTTTCTGGCACAGTTATCATTTCTGGCGATTCCACCAGCGAATCAATTTCGCTACATTCCAAAGGCTTAACAATTCAATCAGCCACAATCGACAATCAGCCCGCCGACGTTTCATTTGGTGAGTTTGACGAATTGAGATTATCCCAGCCGAACCTTGAAAACGGAAACCACACAATTCACATCATTTTTTCCGGAAATATCACCGACGCGATGCACGGATTATATCCTTGTTATTTCACTCACGACGGCATTAAAAAACAACTTTTCGCTACTCAATTTGAATCACATCACGCCCGTGAAGTTTTCCCTTGCGTTGACGAACCAGCTGCCAAAGCCGAATACGATTTGACGCTAATAACTCGCCCAGGGATAACAGTTTTGGGAAATATGCCCGTAAAATTCCAGAAAGAAAACGGCGATTCACTCACAACAACTTTTGAAAAAACCCCACGAATGAGCAGTTATCTTCTGGCTTTCGTTATCGGTGAATTGCACAAAAAATCCGCTCACACCAAATCCGGCGTTGAGGTCAACGTCTGGGCAACGCCAGCTCAGAATGAAAATACATTAGATTTTGCGTTAGATATCGCCACTCGTTCAATTGATTTTTATGATGAATATTTCGGCGTCAAATATCCATTGCCAAAATCTGACCACGTCGCTCTTCCCGACTTTTCCTCTGGCGCAATGGAAAACTGGGGTTTAATCACTTACCGCGAAAGTTGTTTGCTTGCGGACCCAGAATTGACCCCAGAGTCCTCCAGGCGCTTCATTGCCACGGTTATCGCGCACGAGCTCAGCCATCAATGGTTCGGCAATTTAGTTACCATGCAGTGGTGGAACGACTTGTGGCTCAACGAAAGCTTTGCCAATATGATGGAATATGTAGCAATTGATGCATTACACCCCGAATGGCATATGTGGGAAGATTTTGCCACGAATGAAGTAACGGCCGCACTCAGGCGCGACAGCTTGGACGGCGTTCAATCAGTTCAAGCCGACGTCAATCACCCAGACGAAATCAGCACTTTGTTCGACCCAGCGATTGTTTATGCCAAAGGCGGACGACTACTTGTTATGGTTAGAAAACTTATCGGCGAAGAGGCATTTCGCGCTGGACTTAAATCATATTTTGAAAAATTCGCGTATAAAAACACTGTCGGAAATGACCTATGGCAAGAATTAGAGTCGGCGAGTGGTCAGCCAATCGTCAATCTAATGAACGCTTGGATTTCCCAACCTGGCCTTCCTGTCGTATCAGTTTCAAGCAGTCACGACGCGGCGATTCTAAGTCAGGAGAGATTCTTCATCGGCGAACACCAACCATCCGACACATTATGGCCGATTCCATTATTCGCAAACCAACCACTTGACGTAAAAATCTTGGATCAAAAAGAAACCACCGTTTCTATTGAAAAGCCATTGCAATTAAACTGCGGCTTAAGCGCCCACTTCGTCACCAAATATGACGAATCCACTCGCGAATATTTATTGAAAAACATTACAGAATTGCCAACCTTGGATAAGATTTGCATTTTACAGGACGCGACAATACTCGCCCGCGCTGGATTTGAAAACTCGGCGTCACTACTTCCATTGGCATTGTCGCTAAAAACCGAAACCAACGAAAAAGTCTTCGGTATGGCGGCCGGCGCTTTGACGGAACTGCGAAAATTCGTCGATGACAATGACGCCGCCAGAGATTCATTAAAGAAAATTTCTGGAGAATTTGCGCGCGCCACATTTGAGGAATTGGGCTGGGATGAAAAATATGGAGAATCGGACGACGACCGCGAGCGGCGCACCACGGCTTTGAGTTTGATGATGTATAGCGAAGATAAAGAAGTTTTGAATGAGGCGAAAACGCGTTTTGACAACAATAAACTGGAAGACTTGCCGACAGAAATTCGAGCTTTAATTATCAGCGCAAACGTGAGGCATTTCGAGACGCCAGAGATGATTGAAAATCTCTTTGCCGCATATAAAAACACGCCGTCAAATGACCTGCAGAATGATATTGCAATTGGACTAACTTCCACCAAAAACCCTGAAACAGCAGAAAAAATTCTTGCCAACATTAAAGATTCCAATATTATCCGCCCGCAAGACGCCAGCCGTTGGTTTGTGTATTTGATTCGGACCAGAGAAAGCCGCCAGATTGCGTGGAATTGGCTGAAGGAAAATTGGGCGTGGGTCGAAGATACGTTTGGTGAGGATAAAAGCTACGACGATTTCATTCGCTATGCCGCCACGGCGCTACTAAATCCTAATGAACTTGACGATTTCCGACAATTCTTTGAGCCGATGATGGACATTCCAGCCCTAGCCAGAACGATTAAGCTGGGAATTACCGAAATATCCGCGCGAGTTGAGCTGATTAAACGAGACAAAGAAGCGGTTATTTTCTCTTTGTAGATAATAGCCTATTCAGACTAACGTCAAGTGTTTTTATTTTGTTCGTTTTGCTCTTTCACGCTCCTCCATACTCTCAGCAATATCAATTAGCTTTTTAGCACGATCCCTTAAAGAGCGCGCATTAGTGGGACACTCTGTCTTGATAATTTCCTCAATAGAACTCTGGTCTAGACTAGAGCTAGAGGTGCTCATTATACCATTATCATAACAGCCGAACGGAGCGATTTCTACTGTGCGTGGCGGAAAAAATCTCCTATAATCACCAAACTCAGTAAACCTCTCGGCGCCCCTAGACTTGTCAAGTT
>UNSM01000038.1 GCA_900555425.1 Candidatus Saccharimonadota bacterium
TGCTCATCTGTATTCGTTCCATTTGGACCATACACTATCAAACAACAGCGTTTTTCGTCTCGTCCAGTTAATTCACCTTTAATTATAAGCAGTCAGAATCAAATCTCCGTCGACATACTCGCCTAAAAATACATCTCCGTAGGATTCCAAGCCTCGTTTTTTAAGCTGACCAAGCAACCACTTTTCGTCTTTTCCAATTACGTCCAAGATATCAGCTTGCAATTGACCGTCCGTTATTAACGGGAATTTCGGATTTTCCTCGCCTTTGTGCGAAATAATGAGCTCGCCATCCTGTTCAACAACAGCCCTTTTCACGTCTTTCGTCGAGTAAATATTATGAGTTCGAAGCTTGAAAGAAACATCATGAGCACTTAAGCCGACCTTCTCGCAATTTTCGATATTTATCTTCCCATTATCTATAATTATCAAAGCCTTACCGTCAATCAGCTGCTTAGCCTTAACGCTATGCTTCTTTATCCACTTCAGTGTTAACACTAGCACGCACCATATGCACAAAATCCCAACATAGTCCAAAATCTTAATATCATTATTGTAAATAACGCCACCAATAATACCACCAAGTACGTAATTCTGAACTTGATCGCTAGCGGAAGATGGCGCCAGATTACCTTTTCCCGTGATGTTAATTATTATCGTCAGCGCAAAAAATCCGATCAATAATTTTATTGCTACTAAAATAAATTCATTCATAATTTACCTACTTTTTTCTATTAAAAACGCTCTGATACTTATCAGAACGCTCATCAAACTTATTTCAATCGTAGGAACTTGGTGAGGTGCGCCTCCCCATAACTACGACTGTCCACCACAACAGTTTTGTCTTGAACTGGCACCTCACCTATTCCTGGATGTGATAATATCATAGTTCCACCCGGTTTGAGTAGTCTCATTAGCCTAGAAACTGTGGAAAACTGTGGATTATGGTATGGCGGATCAGCAAAAATAACATCAAATTCCCCTGTTGAACTCGCGCTTTCCAACCAATTTACTATCGTTGTTTTTATTACAATAGATTTTTCTTCGACACCCAAAATGCTTATGTTTTCAGCAATTACTCGCTGAGCGACTCGATCTCGCTCCACGAAAACCACCGACTCTGCGCCGCGACTTAATGCCTCTAGCCCAACAGCACCAGACCCCGCAAAAGCATCCAAAACCCGCGCGCCGCGTATCGATTCACCCAAAGAATTGAACATAGCTGAACGTACTCGCTCGCCCATAGGATGAGTTGTTGAGCCGGGCGGAGTTTTTATGAATCGTCCGCCAAATTCGCCAGAGATAATCCTAACTCTCACTTTTTTCTGCCTCAAGTTTCCAAATGGACGCCAGCCAACCCAACATCACCGACTTTATAATAATCGGCATTAGCTCGTGATTTGTCTGCCAAGCAAGGTCCGTCGTCCAACCGCTCTTGCTAAAATTGTCATACATTTTCATTGATGCTACGGCGTGAACTTGATCCAAATAATACTCACGATAGCCGTGATTTTTCACTTGCGATATCTCATTACTACTTGGAATTGCGTCCTTAAAACGCGGATATGCCACCACGCTAGCCACGCCAGCTTCAAACGCCACGTGCGTTGTCATCATGCCTTTGGCGCCCCAGAATTTCCAATTATTCTTAATCAGCTCAATTCCATTATCGCCCTTCATGAGATTTTTCTTCAAAATTGAGGTTCGCGTCTCCAACCCTTCGCCACCGCGAAGTTCCGCCATAGCTTGTTCCAGAGGAAAATGATGAGCCGGAGTCAAACCGTCGGTAATCGCGTGTGCCATCCAAGCCGCCTCAAACGCTGCTCGCTCGGAATTATTTGTTCGCAGTGCTCGGGCTAAATTGCCAATATGTCCGTCAATCATCTCCAAGAGCGCAGTGTCATTCGGATCGTCCGGATTTATAAAGTGCCAAGGCTCATCCACAGCCGGACTTTTTCGCTTGACGCCATCAGGACCATTCTTGCCCTCAAAATGAAGAATGTTTTTAATGTCAGGAAAATCACACCAATCAGGAAGAATTGGTTCTATATTTTTCCTTGCGACCCGATCTATTTTTTGGTGGACGCCAATAAATCGACCAGAGCCATCCCTAATTGTTGTTCCTGCGTACATATTAATTTAAAACAGTTAATCGCTGATAGCGACTGACGGCGTGCGCCAGATGATTATATTGTAGCAAATCTTGTCCCTCTTTGACAAAGCGTTCGGCTTCGGTTTGAGCACGAGCAATTAGCGCCGTATCCGCCAGCGAGGCAATTTTCAAGTTCAAATCCCCGTGTTGCATTTTTCCGTAAATTTCACCAGGTCCACGCAATTTCAAATCAACCTCCGCTAAATAAAATCCGTCTTGCGACTTCTCAATCTCCCGAAGTCGTTGACTCGGCTTATCGTGGCCGCTCATCATCAAATGACAAAAACTCTGATGCGTCCCGCGCCCAACTCGCCCGCGCAATTGATGCAATTGACTCAATCCGAAATTGTCCGCATTCTCAATCAACATCACCGTCGCATTCGGCACATTCACGCCAACCTCCACCACAGTCGTACTGACTAACATATCCAGCTCACCGTCCGCAAATTTCTGCATCACTTCAGCTTTTTCTTCGACAGGAAGCTTTCCGTGCAACAACCCAACTCGACGATGGCTGAAAATAGTCTTAGACAATTTATTATATTCCGCCTCCACCGATTTTTTATCATTATCTGGATTATCATCAATCAACGGACAAATAACGTAAGCTTGGCGACCTTTGGCTAGCTCATTTTCAATCGATTCGTAAAGCTTCGGAGCTGATGCTGGCGACCAAATCTTAGTCTGAATCGGCTGACGGCCAGAGGGCAACTCGTCCAAAATAGAAATGTCCAATTCTCCGTACAATGTCAGCGCCAGGCTGCGCGGAATTGGCGTGGCGGTCATGCTTAAAAGATGCGGCATAAAATCAGACTTTTCCAATAAAGCCTGTCTTTGCTTCACGCCAAATCGGTGCTGCTCGTCAATCACCGCGAAACCTAATTTATGATACGCAACCTTTTCCTGAATTAGCGCGTGCGTGCCGACCACAACGTCAATGTTACCGCTAGCCAAATTGTCCAATAATTGATTGCGCGCCGCACCTTTCACGTGACCCGTCAGAAGTGCAACCGACACACCAAATGGCGACAATAACTCGTCAAGCGTTTTCGCATGTTGCTGCGCCAAAATCTCCGTCGGCGCCATAATTGCCGTCTGGAAACCAGCCTTCGCCACTTCCGCAGCCACCAATCCCGCAACGACAGTTTTTCCCGAGCCAACATCTCCTTGCAACAACCGATTCATCGGATGATCAGACTCCAAATCTTGCAGAATTTGCCACGCAGCTCGGCGCTGAGCGTTCGTCAAAGGAAACGGCAATTGATCGACGAAGCTCTTCACGACCGACTTATTGAACGGAATTTTCCAGCCTGTTAATCTGGTTTGTTCTTGCTTATTAAATTGTGCCGCCAATATCATTTCGAACAGCTCCTCAAACGCCAGACGCTCACGACCGCGGGAAATTTCCTCGTGAGTTTTTGGTGCGTGAAAAAATTTAACCGCCTCAGAACGACTGACTAATTTTTGGCGCTGAATAATATTTTCCGGCAAAGTTTCGGGTAAAAAATCCATAATCGGACGAATATTTTTCATTAAATCTTGCACGGTTTTTGGGCGGAGATTTTTGATCGACTTATAAACCGGCTGAATTCCAGACGCATTTTCCACCACTGTTTTGGCAACTTCTTTTGCCAGCTCGACGGACGGATTGTTGATTTGATAGCGATTATATTGCATGCCAAATTGACCAGAAAAAATAAATTCTGCATCAGATTTTAATTGCGTTTCGCGGTAAGACTGATTGAACCAAACCGCCTTAACTTTACCCGATTTATCAGCCAAAACTGCGGTCGTGATTCTAAGTCCACGCCGAACAATACGCGTCGAAACCGACTCGCAGCGCGCCTTAACAGTAACTTTTCCTGGCTGAAGATCTGCGATATTAACCGCGGTTGAATAGTCATCATATGCTCGCGGTAAGAAATTCAGAGCATCAGAAACCGTCGTAAGACCGGCCGCTGCTAGAGCCTGAGCAGTTTTCGGCCCGACGCCTTTAATTTGCTCGAGAGGAGTTGTTAATTTCATCTACGAAACGGCGTTGATACCTTCCAGAGCGTAAGCCGTATCCTCCCAGCCTCTCACGCCAATTGAATCTACGCCCATTTGCTTCACTGGAAAATCATTGCCGCCTTCTTCAATTTTATCGCCAAAGAACAGCGTTTCTTCTTTCGACCAGCCGTTCAGTTCAAGCAACCTGCCAATTCCATAAGCCTTATCAATTCCCGGAAGCGTGATGTCAGTGCTGGTCGTACCGCCAATTCGCACCTCAAGCCCAGGCAACTTCTCCGCCACCTTGTCGCGATATATCGGACGGACATCCTTATATTTTTCAGCCCACGCATATTTATCTTCAGGTGTAGCTTGCTGACCCAAAGCCGACATAGTAATCTGGCTATGTCGATCTTCAATTATTTCACCCGCAGGATTCTCGCACCAAATGCCCATTTCCTTCGCAACTTCTTCCAACGCCGCAGTTATCTGAGTTTTTTGCTCGTCAGACAAATCGTTCGCATACTGAATTTTCCATTCATCATCAGCGGCATCAAATCGATAATATCGAGTTCCGCAAGTCGGCATCGCGTGGAACTTCTGAAGTAACTCTGGAGTAACATTCAATCTATCAATCACCTGCTTCTTTATCTGTTGAAACGTACCGCCAGTAATCACGCAAACGTCATAATTCTCAAGCAATCGACTAAGAACCCCCGCCATACGATCACTAATTGGCGATTTTGTAATTGCTAGCGTATCGTCCAAGTCAAAACCGATAATTTTCTTCATTATTCGTTCTCCCCCATAATTAATACAAATGTGTTTTTACCCTTCTTCAGTAGCGACGTGTCATTGACGACTTTATTTTCGGCAAGTTTTTCGCCGTTTAGGCTAATGGCGCCAGATTTTAGCAATCGCTTTGCTTCGCCGTTAGAGCCAACTGCGCCAGATTCTACCAACGCTTCAATCACATCAATTCCAGCATCAACGCAAGGAATTTCCTCAGCCAAAGCGCCTAAATCATCGTCCGACAATTTCTTAAAATCGCCGCCACCAAACAAAACTTCAGTTACGCGCTCAACAGATTCACGACGCGCGCTACCATGGACAATGTCAGTAACTTCACGCGCCAGAACCTTCTGCGCCGAACGCGCACCTGGATTGACAGCGTGATTTTCGGCAATAGCCTCAATTGTATCGCGATCCAACATCGTAAATATCTTCATATATTCAATCGCGCTCTCATCATCAACATTCAGCCAGAATTGGTAGAATTTATAGACGCTGGTTTTATTTTCATCAAGCCAAACCGCGCCGCCTTCAGATTTACCGAATTTACGACCAGTCGACTTATTGATGAGCAGAGGTGCGGTCATTGCGTAAACTTCAGTGTTTTCTTTCTTACGAATCAGATCCACACCAGATAACAAATTACCCCATTGATCTGATCCGCCAATTTGCAGATTTACTCCGTACTGATAAAATAGATGCCAAAAATCATAACCCTGAAGTAAAGTATAAGTGAACTCCGCAAAACTCAAACCTTTGCCGTTGTTGATGCGCGCCTTGAAAAATTCGCGGCTCACCAAATCCGCCATATTGAAATTTTTACCGATATCGCGAAGAAACGGCAGCAATTCCAGCTCAGCCAGCCAGTCAGCGTTATCAACCAAAGTAAAATCTCGCCCTGCAAAGATTCGCGAAACTTGAGACTTTAAGGCTTGCTTATTATGCTCAATTTCCTCATACGGAAGCAGATTTCGCTCTTCCGTGTCGCGCATATCGCCAATCATTCCCGTGCCGCCGCCAACGAGCAAAAACACTTTATGTCCGCGCTCCAGAAAATGTCGAACCATCATATAGACTGCCAAATGCCCAACATGCAAACTGTCCGCCGAAGGATCCGTCCCCAAATAGAGCGTGAAATTCTCCGAATCGATAAGTTTGTCGTCAGTAAATGTGGTCTGATTCCAGAATCCACGCCATTGTAATTCTTCTGATAATTTCATATCACTCCTTTTCTATATATTAGTAT
>UNSM01000039.1 GCA_900555425.1 Candidatus Saccharimonadota bacterium
TCCTTCAAATTGTCATAATCAATTCCACCAACCACAATTTTTCCAGAGCTTGGCTTTTCTTCCCTAGTCAAAAGCTTCAAAAGTGTCGACTTGCCAGCACCCGATGTACCAACAATAATCACAAATTCACCAGCGCCAACATGAATGCTTGCTCGATTCAGCGCCGGCTTGTTACTTTTTCCGTAGTTCTTCGTTACCCTATCTAACAGAATCATTAATAGTATTATACCATAAGCTAAATATTTTTAGAATTAGCATTTTGTTCTAAATATGCCGTGATAAATTCGTCAATATCGCCATCCAAAACACCTTGAGCGTTGCGGTTTTCGTGCTTTGTGCGCGTATCTTTAACTAACGTATACGGATGCAAAACGTAATTTCTAATTTGGCTACCCCAGTTTGCCGATTCACCAGCCCTGAGATCCGACAAAGTTTCGGCGTGTTGCTCTAATTTCATCGCTAGCAATTTTGACCGCAAAATCTTCAGCGCCGTTTCTTTATTCTGAATCTGCGAGCGCTCATTCTGAATAGCCACCGTAATTCCCGTCGGCTCATGCGTCACTCGAACCGCCGAATCCGTCGTATTCACGCCTTGACCGCCCTTGCCGCCCGAACGATAGACATCAATTCTTAAATCATTCGGGTCAATTGATATTTCATCGGGCGCGTCAATTTTTGGCAAAACCTCGACAAGCGCAAAACTAGTTTGGCGCAAATTGTCCGCATTAAACGGACTTAATCGCACCAAACGATGCACGCCATTTTCCGACCGCAATTTTCCATAAGCAAAAGATCCAGAAATCTCCAAAACGACCGTTTTAATTCCAGCGTCGTCATTTGTCGAGCGCTCCAGTGTATCAACCTTCATTCCAGATTTTTCCGCCCAGCGCAAATACATTCGCTCCAACATCGCCGCAAAATCCTGAGCGTCCAGTCCACCAACTCCAGCAGAAATGCGCATAATTGCCGAACGATTGTCATATTCGCCATAGAATAACAAATCGGTTTTATGCCTATCAAAACTCTTCTCAATCGCCGCAACTTGCGCCTGAAACTCTGGCAATAAATCGTCATCGCCAAGCTCCATCAGCTCCACCATATCACCAACCTGCACCGTCAAAGTCTGCCAAGGCTCGACGGTCTGACGAAGGCTGGCGGCTTGTTTCGTTAATTCTTGGGCGTAATCAGGATTATTCCAAATTTCTGGCTGGTTTAATTGATCATCCAGTCCCGCCAATTTCTGCTCCAAATCAGAGAACTTCAGCGCTTTTTTAGCCTGTTCAATTTCTTTTTCTAATTCACCAATTTTCTTTTTTAGCGGTTGCATATATTTTATTGTACCATTTTTCAACGCTCAATTCTCTGTTAAAATAAAAAGATGGATAAAGATATTGAGAAAATTCTATTTACAAACGAAGAAATAAAAACGGCAGTTCAGAAACTTGGGAAAAAATTGACCGAGGATTATCACGATAAAAATCCTGTCGTCGTGGGTATTTTACGCGGCGCGGCGCCGTTTATGATCGACTTGATACAAGCGATGGATTGCTATATGGAAATTGATTTCATGGCGGTTTCCAGCTACGGCGACGACACAAAATCTTCTGGATCTGTAAAAATCATCAAAGATTTGGATACCGACGTGACGGATAGGCACGTGTTGATAGTTGAGGACATAATTGACAGTGGTCGAACCGCCCAAGCGCTAAGAGAATTATTTGCCGCAAAAAATGCTGCGTCGGTAAAAATATGTTCACTATTAGACAAACCAGCACGGCGCGAAGTTGACGCAAAAGCCGACTACGTAGGTATTGATACGCCGAATGAATTTGTCGTTGGCTATGGTCTGGATTTTCGCCAGCAATATCGCAACTTGCCATACATCGGCGTCTTAAAACCAGAAGTCTATCAAGATTAAAGCTCTTCTACGGCGGCGACAAATTGCTCGCCACGATCAGAATAGCTCTTAAACATATCAAAGCTGGCAGCCGCTGGGCTAAGAATCACCACGTCGCCAGATTGCGCTTTATTTTTGGCTGATTTGACAACTTCTTTCATTCCTGCCATATTCAATTGGACAATTTCGCAATCAATTTTTTCTTCCCTTAAAACTTCCCTAATTTCATCAGCGTTAGCGCCATTGATAATTACCAGCCGCACGTTTTGTCGGTCAATTTCTTTTGCTAGTTCAGAATAATCCGCGCCTTTATCCGATCCGCCCAAAATCAAAATTTTCGGCTCCGCAAAAGCTTTTAATGCCGCAATCGCACTGCCCGGAGTTGTCGAAATACTATCATCGTAATATTTCACACCGTATTTTTCAGCAACAAACTTCAATCGATGCGGTAACCCCGTAAACTCGCTAAGCCCCCTCTTTATCTCATCATCCGACACGTTCGGCAAAATCGACTTTACAGCCAATATCGCTGCGCAAGCATTGTCAATATTATGTTTCCCCGGCAAGTGAATCGCAGAAGTTATATCGTCCGAAAGAGCAAATGGATATTCCTTTTTCTGCGCCAAACTCGCATCTGCAATCGACGAACTAAACTCATTTTGAGAATTATAGACAACATAATCGTCCGCGGTTTGAGACTTGGCAATATTCGCCTTTGCCGCCAAATAATCATTAAAATCAGCGTGGACGTTCAAGTGGTCAGGTTCAATCATCAGCACCACGGCAACGTGCGGAGATTTCTGCAAATCCCACAATTGAAAACTGGACAATTCGTAAACGACAATGTCATTTTTCTCAATTTTCGGCAAAATATCCAAAGCTGGCACGCCGATATTTCCCACCAGATGAACGGTTTTATCTACCGCATGCAAAATCGACGAGATAAAACTGCACGTCGTCCCCTTGCCTTTTGTGCCAGTCACGCCAATTATAGTCGCTGGGCAATTGGCAAAAAATTCATTAGTAGATGACCAAATTTGACCGCTAGTCTTTATCTTTTTTGGCGGAAGACTTGGAGACCTAACAATTAAATCCGCGTTATCCAGCCCCGAAAATCCCGTCCGATAAGCCACATTTTCCGGCAAATTATCTACTTTTTCACGCTCATCCGCCACCAAAAAATCAGCTTCCGGAAACTTCTCCCGAAAATACCGCAAATTAGATTGGCCTTCAACACCAAAACCAGCAATGACAATTTTCATAACCTGATTATATCACGGGCAATTTACGATTACACCCTAGAACAGCTTGTCGAGCTTATCGTACAGCTTTGTTAATAGCTCTTTTTCTTCCGAAGTAACTGCCGCCAGCGTCCACGTGTTGGATGCAAAAAATTGACGAGCCGTTTCAATCAACTGATCAGGAGTTACCGCCAAAATAGAATCTGGAACGGCGGCATAATCTCTCACGAAATCATCAGCAAAATATCGTCCTACGTAAAAATTACTTACTTGCCCAACAGTCTGAGCGCCCATTTGATAACGACCCAACGAATATGACTTCACACTTTCCAAATCCTCTTCGGAAATAGATCCAGCCAAAACTTTCTTCAACTCTCTCACGATAATATCAAAGAGCTTTTCTGCGGTTTCGACATTTACTTGTCCGCCAAAATCCCAAGCCGAATCGTAAAAACCAATCGATGTATCACTAAAAATACCGTATGCCAAGCCTTTTTTACGAGCCGCTCCAAAAATCCTCGAGCTCATCGTGCCGGTCAGAATGTGGTTCAATGCGTTCATAGCCGTGACTTCTTCATCGCTTAACTCGCGCGGAATCATCATCGACCAGCCAAACGTCAAATTCGTCGCCTCTTTTCTTCTAACCAACACAGGATTAGCCCTACGCGGCTCATCGCGCGGAATAACGAATCGCTCGCCCGTCTCTAACTGCCAACCCTCAAGGTGTTCTTTAATAGCCGCTTTTCGTCCAGCCATTTTTCCAGCCACCACAAACCGCATATTCTTCAAAGTATGTGTTCGCTTGTGATGATTTTTAATGTCTTTCAGTTCAATATTAGCAATTGTTTTTAGGCGCTGATTGTACGTCAAAATATCTTCACCCAGCGCCTGCTGAATGCGCGGCCACATCACACGGTTGTGATTATTAAGATAACCAGTCAATTCAGAGCGAACATTACCCTTTTCCGCCTCAAGCTCATCAGCGTTGAATCGCGGAGTTGTAATAGCCAACCTCTGAAGCTCCAAAATCCTGTCCCACTCAAAATCCGCACAAATCGCTTCATAAACCATTGAATAGTCGGAAGTGTAAGCGTTGTGATAAGCGCCGTTTTTGGTAAATTCCTGCTCATAATTGTGCTCCGAACGAAACTTTTCATTCGCACCGAACGCCATATGCTCCATAATGTGAGCTGTTTCGTAAATGTCTTTATTCAGAACGTAGCGATTTCCCGCCCTGAATTGCACCTGAAAACTCATCACCGTAGCATCTGGAACGTCAATCAACAAGCCGCGCGCACCATTCTTCAGTCTAATTTCCTCAACTGTATGTTTCATTGCCTAATTCTCTGATTATTTACGATTTTTCTTACGGTTCTGTCGCTGAGCCTTTTTCTTCTTTCGAGCTTGATTCTTCGCACGATTTGATTCCGCGCTAGTCTTGCCCTTTTTCACAGAGAAGTCATCGTCGCGATTTTCCTCGCCCGAACCAATTTCATTTACGCCACGCTCAACGGCATTTTCCGCCAACCTAGTTAGCTCGGTGTCATATTCGTCGTCTTGAGATTGACGAACTGTAGCGTCGGCTTTATGAATATTAAATATCGTTGCCAGAACTTCATCGCGAAGATTAGCCTGTAAACTCTCGAACAACTTCTGGGATTCTGATCGATATTCCACCAAAGGATCACGCTGCCCAACACTTCGCCAGTGAATTCCCTCGCGCAAATGTTGCATATTTTCCAAATGTTGCATCCACAATGTGTCCAACACCGCCATGTAAACTTCGCGCTCAACTCCGCGCAAATCATCAGCGCCAATCTCACGCTCTTTCTCCGCGTAAGCTTCTTCAGCCAGCTCCAGCGCCTTCTCATAGCGCAAACGATCTTTCTTTTCCTTACCAACCTTTTCAATTTTTTCCTTATCAACCGGGAAAATAACCGAGAAATCCTCGACAAACTTTGGATTATTCTTTGATGGAAGAGTTGTCAATTCGTGAACTTTAGCTCGCAATAATCGCTCAATTTCTGGCTTAATATTATCGCCTTCCAAAATCCTACGTCGCATAACATAAACGACGCGACGATGACGGTTAATCACATTGTCGTATTGAACAACATTTTTGCGCGTATCAAAGTTATAGCCTTCAACTCGCTTCTGTGCCGCTTCCAATGTTTTCGATACGGCGCGAGTTCTGATTGGCGTATCATCATCAACGCCCAGCCTATCCATCAACGACGCAATTCGCTCACCCTGGAAAATTCGCATCAAATCATCTTCGGTCGAAACATAAAACTGAGTCTCGCCTGGATCGCCCTGGCGTCCGCCACGACCGCGCAACTGATTGTCAATTCGGCGTGATTCGTGTCGCTCTGAACCGATAACAACCAATCCACCAAGCTCCTTGACACCCTCGCCAAGCTTAATGTCCGTACCGCGACCAGCAATATTCGTAGCCAAAGTAATCGCGCCTTTTTCGCCGGCTTTCGCAACAATCGCAGCCTCACGCTCATTGTTCTTGGCGTTCAAAATCTCAAATTTAATGCCTTCTTTTTCCAAATATTTGGCAATTTGCTCATTCTTTTCAATAGAACCAGAGCCAACCAAAACAGGACGACCCTGCTTGTGGTAATCTTTAATAGCCTCAGCGACAGCTTTAAGCTTGGCTTTTTCAGTCTTGAAAATCAAGTCTTCCTTATCCTCGCGAATAACTGGTTTGTTCGGTGGAATTTGGATAACATCAAGTGAATAAATTTGTTGGAACTCCTCAGCTTCGGTAAATGCCGTACCAGTCATACCGCTCAATTTATTGTACAAACGGAAATAATTCTGGAATGAAATTGTCGCCAAGGTCATACTCTCTTCCAGCACAGGAACGCCTTCTTTTGCCTCAATTGCCTGATGCAAACCTTCGTTGTAGCGGCGACCCTGCATCAAACGACCAGTGTGCTCGTCAACGATAATCACCTCGCCGTCATTAGTTACGACGTAATCCTT
>UNSM01000040.1 GCA_900555425.1 Candidatus Saccharimonadota bacterium
GTGATAGTTGAGAGCGAAGCTGTTTTGCTGGCTGCTCTAGCCCATCGAAATTGAGCATTTGCCACGGACTTGCCACGCGCGCTGGCATTAATAGCTCGTTTGTGAAAAAATCACCAATTCCTGGAAGGTTACCACCACCGCCAACGATGAGGACTTGTTCAATTTTTTTCTCATCAGGGAAGCGGTCTGTGTAATATCGCATAACGCGCTTAACTTCATTGGTCATTTTTTCCAAACTTGGGCGCAAGGCCCCTGCGATTCTGGCTTGCCTTGGACCGGGATTTAATCCGTTTAATACCTTAAATTGATGAGCTGTCTCAATCGGTACATTCATTTTTTTAGCTAAATTTAAGGTGAGTGAATAGCCGCCAACGTTTAAGCCGCCCGTCACACGTATATCAGAATCTAGAATCGCGATATCTGTAGTTGATGTGCCTATGTCGACGATAACAGTAGGGAGCATTCCTTCTTCCGTGCGCTTCAGAAGCCTAGCGATCGCACTGATGTTCGGCTCTATTATTGCAACTTCCAGGCCGCATTGTTTTGTGGCGTCTAACATACTGTCGATCATTTTCTTTGGTGCAGCACACATTAGCACACTAAGTTCATCTTTCGTGCGATTAATGATTCGATAGTCCAAATAAAGAGAATCTAATGGCGCTGGAATATATTGTTCGGCTTCCAAATTTACCGCACTGCGGATATTACTCTCCTCTTTTACGGGTAAGCTGAATGTTCGCGAGAATGTTCGGTTGGTTGGTATGCCCAGCGCTACGCGGTTGCTATTAATTTGTCCTACGACGTTTTTCTTCAATAACGTTTTGATATTCTGCGCCAAATATTCAGTGTTGTCTGCAGAATTTCCGTCGCTTTTTTGAGAATCGAGGTTAATCGATCCATATCCATGAACTAGCATCCGATTTCTATCAATCGACATTACTTTTATGCTTGTTCGGCTGATATCTAGGCCGATAATTGGTTTTTTTCTATAAAATATGCTCGACACGTTATTATTTTCCCACCTATATATCGGTATTATAGCATAAGCTTTTTTGAAAAACTATTATTCCTTAACTTGACCCGCCATACTTGTAATTGGACCCATAACACTAACCGCCACCAGGGCAATAACAACACCCATAGCAACGATCATCACTGGCTCAATAATAGAGCTAACGCCGTCAATTGCGGTGTCAACTTCTTCCTCGTAAAAGTCAGCGACTTTAACCAGAACCTTGTCTGTCTGTCCAGTTTCCTCACCAACAGACAACATTTGCGCTACGATTGGCGGATATAAATCATCTCGTTCGGCGATAATTTTTGACAAGACTTCACCGTTTTGAACTCGCTTAGTGGCTTCTTTTAGAGACTTTTCGTAGGCGACATTTCCGACAGCGCGCGAAGTTACGTCTAATGCTTCGAGCACAGCCACGCCCGCACCGATAAGAGCAGAGAAGGTTCGAGTAAAGCGAGCGATTGCCACCTTCTTAACAATTGGGCCAACAGCTGGAACTTTGATGATGATATTATGAAATTTTACGCGACCTTTTGGGGTTTTAATATAGCGAATTAATAGCCAAATGCTTCCGGCAAATATTGGAATGATTATATACCAAAATGACACCACAAAATCGCTAATTCCGAGCATAATTTCAGTAAGGAGCGGCAGTTTGGCGTCGGGTCCGCCCATGTCTTTAATAGTTTTACCGATGACTGGAATAATGAAGATCATCAGGATAAAGAAGGCGATGATCGTAATGATTAAAAGGACGATCGGGTATGTCATGGCGCCTTTAATTTTTTTCTTCATGGATGAGTTTTTCTCTTGTTGCAGGGCCAGACGCTTTAGGATATCGTCCAAAATACCTCCGGTTTCACCCGCAGCAACCATGTTTACATAAATATCATTGAAGGTTTCTGGGTGTTTGCTCAGAGCATCCGCAAAAGACATGCCGCCTTCAATGTCTTTAATCACGGCGTTGATCGTGTCTCGGAAATTGGCGCTTTCGGCGTGTTTTGCCATAGAGTTAAGGGAACGAAGAATAGGAACGCCAGCTGAAACCATGGCGCTTAATTGGCGAGTAAACATCACCAATTCTTCAGTCTTGGCGCCTTTCTTTTTCTTGCCGAAAGAAAAACTAAGCTCTTTTTTTGCGCCTTTTTCTTCAATTTTTATTAATTGTCCACGTGACCTCAAATTGTTAATAGCAGACAGTTTGTCGGCTGCTTCAATCGTTGAAGAGACGGTCTCTTTCTTTTTATTGACAAGCAAATATTCAAAAATTGGCATAATGTTACTCCCTTGTTGCCCTCAAAACTTCGTCCACGGTGGTGATCCCGCGCAGTGATTTAATAAGTCCGTCCATCTGCATTGTCACCATGCCTTCGGAAATCGCTTGATCTTGAATATCGTTGCTGGTGGCGTTGGCGGTAATCATTTTTTGGATAGGGATGGAAATGCCAAGAACCTCGTAAATGCCAACGCGACCCTTGAATCCGTTATGTCCGCACTCGTCGCAACCTTCTGGGTCTGGCTTCCATAAGCGTCCGATTGTTGAATCTGTTGATCCCATGGGCGTGTCGCCGCCAATTTTATCCTCAAAAGCTTGCTCTTCGAGATTGTGAATTTTTTTAATCGACTCTGTATTTATCTTAAACATTTCGGTGATATACTTTATTTCTTCTTCGTTTGGAGTATATTCTTGGCGGCAGTTCATGCACAGGCGCCTAACTAGTCGCTGTCCAATCACCGCCTTCACGGTTGAAGCGATCAAAAATGGTTCAATTCCCATATCCAGCAGACGCGGCAAACATGTCGCAGCGTTATTTGTGTGCAGAGTGGAGAACACTAAGTGTCCAGTCAGCGCCGCCTGAACACCAAGGTTTGCGGTTTCGCCATCGCGAATTTCTCCGACCATAATGATATTTGGGTCTTGGCGAAGTAGTGCCCTTAGTCCTGAGGCGAAAGTCATCCCGGCTTTGGCATTGGTCTGGGTTTGATTTACGCCAGGAATTTTATATTCTACTGGGTCTTCAATTGTGGAAATATTGACATCTGGAGTATTGAGTTCCGACAAGACACTGAACAAGCTGGTCGATTTTCCCGATCCAGTTGGTCCAGTCACCAGGATCATTCCGTTCGGCTGGGCCATTGCATCCTTTACCGTTGCGAGCGACAGACCCCAATAGCCAAGCTGATCCAGTTTAACAGCCTGGTTCGATTCGTCCAAAATACGCATGACCACTTTTTCGCCGTCAGCAATTGGCAATGTCGAAACGCGAAGCGCGTATTGTTTTCCTGAAACTTTTATCTTAAATCGTCCGTCCTGTGGTACGCGGCGTTCGTCAATTTTCAGATTGGAGAGAATTTTAATGCGGCTCACCAAGGCGCCGTGAACGTTTCGTGGCAATTTGTTAACTTCCTTCAAAACACCGTCAATTCGATAACGAACCTGAACGTAATCTTCGCGCGGCTCAATGTGAATGTCGGAAGCGTTGGATTTTATGGCATATTCCAGTAACAAATTAACAGTTTGGGCAATTGGTGAATTTTCCGCAAAATCGTCTTGGCTAACGTTTTGGTCTTCGGCGGAAGCGTCTTTTTGTACCGCAATAACTTCGTCAAGTTCGGCATTGATATTACCGCGATAATTTTCCAAACAGTCCAAAATGTTGCTTTTTGTCGCTAGGAAAACCTTAGTGTTGTAGCCAATTTCTTTCTGAATAAAGTTCAACGCCTGCACGTCGTCTGGGTCTTCCATTGCAAGCGATAAGCTGTCGTCCTCGTTTTTCTCAAAAAGCACAACATTATACTGGCGCGCGATATGTTCAGGAATTCGTTTCAATATATCTTCGGGAATATCCTTTGGTTCAATTCGCACGAAAGGCACACCGATATAATCGCCGATCAACTTTGTCAAATCTTCCTCAGAAATGACTTTTTGTTCAATAGCGGTTTCTTGCAATGTTTGCTTTGACCGTTCAGCGATCAATTTCAAATCAGCAAGCTGCGGCTCATCAACAACCCCACCTTGTTTCAGAATGCTCTCGATTGTCTGGTCTGAAACACGCATAACTCTTATGGTTATTGTACTATCATCGCCAAAAAAAAGCTAGCATAGTATAATATAAGAGTGAATATTTCTAGTGAAGAGAAAATGCGAGAATTGGGCGCGGCAATTGGTCGGGCTGTTTCTGGCGGGGAAGTTCTGGAATTGGTCGGCGATATTGGCGCGGGAAAAACCACATTGACGAAGGGAATTGCGCAGGCTTTAGAGATTGACGAGCCAGTTCAGAGTCCAACTTTCACGATTTCGCGCGTGTACGATTCACCTCGCGGTCTGAGTTTGGCGCATTACGATTTTTATAGATTGGGAAATGCTGGAATTATGAGCGAGGAGATTCGCGAAGTGGCGGCTTCTAATTCGGTGGTTGTAGTTGAATGGGCTGGCGCTGTCGATGATGCATTACCGAGTGATCGGTTGGTGATAAAAATTACTGCGATTAGCGAAGAAGAACGGCTTGTGGAATTTTATCCTGGCGGCAAAAAATCTGATGAACTTTTGAGAAAAATAAAGGAGAATATGGCGTGATAATTTTATTAGACACTTCAACATCAACATGTTTTTTGACAATAGTCAATGGAGAAAATCGTCAGGATTTTGAATGGGAAGCTGGGCGAACGTTGGCGCGGAATTTGTTGAAATTTTTGGAAGAAAAGACTGGCGATTTGCATCTGATAAGCGGCATTGGCGTGATGAAAGGACCAGGAAGTTTTACGGGGCTGAGAATTGGTTTGACGGTTGTGAATACTTTGGCGGACAGCTTGAATATTCCTATTGTTGGTGCGATGGGTGACAATTGGCGTGATTTGGCTTTGGACAAATTGCGTTCTGGCGAGAATGAAAAAATTGTTATGCCAGAGTACGGTGCTACTGCGAATATCACTGCGCCGCGAAAATAATTTTTATCGCCCAAACCGTCAAAACCGTGTATAATTAAATTACGGCGGTTTGTGATTTTTGATTCGCCGAATTAGATAGTTTGAAGTTGATTGGCTGTTGATATTTTTCCTTGAGACGAACACTCAGGGGCGGCTGATCGGAAAGGAATGATAATGATAGAAGTAATTATTGCCGCGGCTGTTGGAGCTGGCGCGGGCGCTGCTGGTCTTGTTGGATATCAGAGAACTCGCCAAATTAACGGTAAAAATCAGATTGAGCGAGATCTGGCAGATGCGAAAACTAAGGCGAGCGACATTGTCCTTAAGGCTAAGGATGAGGCGCTTAAGATCGAAAACGAGCGTCGCAAGGAATGGCAAAAGACCGAAAATCGTTTGGCGGATCGCGAGAAGACTCTGGATAATAAGCTGGAAGAGCTTGATCGACGAGCAGAAAAATTGCGCGCGCATGAGGATGAAGTTGATAATCTTAAAAATGAAATTCGCGACATCCGCTCCAGACAGCAGGAGAAATTGGAAAAAATCGCTGGATTGAAGAAAAAAGACGCTGCCGATAAGTTAATTCAGATGACTGAGCGCGACATTAAGCAAGACTTGGTCGGTTTGGTGTCAAAATTACAGCATGACGCAATGGATGACGCTGAAGAACGGGCGCAAATGATCCTCGTGACCGCGATGGAACGAATGAGTAGTGAGGTGACTGCTGAGCGCACGGTGACTGCGGTCAAGTTGACTGATGACGAGATGAAGGGTCGAATTATTGGTAAGGAAGGGCGTAATATTCAGGCGCTGCAGCGCGAAACTGGTGTCGATATTTTAGTTGACGACACACCTGGCATGATTATTTTGTCGAGTTTTGATCCTGTTCGCAGGCAAGTGGCTCGCTTGAGTCTTGAGATGTTGATGAAGGACGGTCGTATTCATCCTGCGCGTATTGAAGAGGTGGTTGCTAAGGCCAAAAAACAGATTGAAAAAGAGGTTCGACAAGCTGGTGAAGATGCTATGCGCGAAACTGGCGTGGTTGGGATTCCGAAGGAGATGCTATTGCTTCTTGGTGAGCTGAAATTCCGTACCAGTTTTGGGCAGAACGTCCTAAAGCATTCGACAGAGATGGCGCAAATTGCTGG
>UNSM01000041.1 GCA_900555425.1 Candidatus Saccharimonadota bacterium
GTTACAAAATCCAAAGCAGCGTGGCGTTTTTGGGGAGTTTTATCTGGAAAGTGTGCTGGATAATGTTTTGCCGGCCAAGCAATATCAAATGCAATATCGTTTCAAGGACGGCGAAATTGTTGACGCGGTTATTTTTCTGGACAAGGGTCAAATATTGCCGGTGGATAGTAAGTTTTCTTTGGAGAATTACAATCGCATGATTAACGCCGAGACAAAATCTGAGCGCGAAATGTGGCTAAATAAGGTGAAGGCTGACCTTAAGGGGCGAATCGACGAAACTAGTAAATATATTCGTCCGCGCGAAAACACCATGGACTTTGCTTTTATGTTTATTCCTAGCGAATCTTTGTATTACGATCTTCTGATTAATAATGTCGGTCAGGGCGGTTCGAGTCGCGACCTGATTGAATACGCATTCCGAGATAAGCGGGTTATTATTGTGAGCCCGACTAGTTTTCTCGCGTACCTGCAGACTGTTCTTCAGGGGCTTCGTAGTTTGCAGATTGAAGAGCAGGCCAAGGATATTCAAGTTCGAGTTGGGCAATTGGGTGTTCACATTAAAAAGTTTGACGAGCTGATGACGAAAATGGGTAAGAGTCTTAGCACGACCGTTGGTCATTATAACAATACGTACAAGGAATTGGGGAAGATCGATAAGGACGTTGTGCGAATTTCTGGTGGCGATAACCAGGCGCAGCCGGAGCTGATTGATCTACCAACTCAAGAAGATTGACATAAAAAATACCCCGCCGATTAAGCGGGATATTTTATTGTGAAGTTATAATCTATTCTTCGTCTTTGTTTCGGTAATTGACGAGTAGAAATAGGTTGCCGCCTAATGCTGCGCCGATTAGGGTAGCGGCAATTACTTCCAGGCTAAAGCGTGAATAGCTCTTTTCACCTTCAGCTGGCAATACTCCATTGCTGCGTAGTTGAGAATCGGTTTTCTCTGTAACAGCCAAAGAAACTGCTGGGTTCAAAGTTGCGCCTGAGATGTAGATTTCGCGTGGGTAAGTGCGACCGTTTTTCTCAGTTTGAACAGTGCTTTGATCTTTTTGGATTTTTGCAATAGCAGTACTTTTAATGTATGAAGAGATTGAGCCAGATACGACAAGACCAATCATCAATGCCAAGCCAATTCCAAAAGCTTGACCAGCTGCTTTGATTTCTTTGCGCTGTAAAACTGCGGCGATGCCAAATACAAATACAGCGGTACCGACTAATTCCATCGCGAAGATACTCCAAGAGAACGCAGTGAATTGGTCGAAGCTTAGGGCGAATCCGCCGTTTGTTAATGAACCGACAAGCACGATAGCCGCCATTGCACCGAGGAATTGTGCGCCCCAGTAAAATGGTACAAGTATGGTCTTTAGTTTACGCATCGTCCATAGACCAAACGTGACAGCTGGGTTTACGTGTGCGCCAGAAATGTTGCCGATAATTGCAACGATGAACATCAATGCAAAACCGACATACATCGATGACAAAATATCTGATGCGAATAATGCGGCAAGTGTCAAAATGAACGTGCCGATAACTTCCGCAATGACGATGTTAATTAAGTTGTTTGGTAATTTAGAATCTAGTTTGACACGCTTGCTTTTAGCGGTAGATTCAGCAACGACGCGCTTGACGGTCGTTTTGGTTTCAGTCTTAGCGGCAGCGGTTTTCTTTTCTGCGGCTTTAACTGGGGCTTTCTTTGAAGTTTTCTTCGTAGCCATATTCCCTCCTTAAAGTAATATCACGACTATTATAACATAATTTGCTATACTGTAGTTATGGGATTATTTGTAAATCAGCAGGATCAGCGCAGTGAATTGCAAGAGCGAATTGCGGCGGAATTAAGAGAGAAGGCGAAGGCTTCGAGTTTGCAAGAAAAGGCAACTATGGACGGCGTCGACGACATAAGATATTTGGAAGGCACGAAACAGACGACGACTTTGGCGTGGGCGTGGATTTTAATTGCTATTATGGCTGGTGCGGTGATTGTAATGTTTTTAATGCAAGGACGATAAAATGGTTGATTTAGACGAATTGAGAAGAGAAATAGTTTTGGCGGTTTCGCAATCCAAATCTCCGCGTGAGTTTTTACGTGATCGACGACTTAGGGAATTGTATGATCAAATCAAGTCATTGCCGCCAGTTGAGCGTGGTCCGTTCGGCAAGCAGATTAACGAGCTGAAGCAAGCGATTGAACAGGCTATCGCTGCGCGACTGGAAGAGCTGGAAAAAGTTGATTTGAAACCGATTGACGTTACGGCGCCGATGGATGTGAATTCGCCAAAGCCTGAACTTTTGCCAAGTGAACAAGGTACGATTCATCCGCTGAGTGCTGAAATTGAGCGCATTTCTGAGATTTTTAATCGCATGGGTTTTGTTACGGAAGAGTCCAGAGAGATTGACGATCAATTCCATATGTTTGAGAGCCTGAATTTTCCAAAAGGTCATCCAGCGCGCGACGATTACGATACGTTTATGACCGAAGAAACTGATTCTAATGGCGATCGTTTGATTGCTCCAGCACATACGTCGACTATGCAAAATCGTGTGCTAATGAAATATCGCGACAATTTGGAAAAAGGCGAGGCTATTGCCGCTATCGTTCCTGATCGCGTTTTTCGTAACGAAGATTTGGACGCGCGCCACGAGCATACGTTTTATCAAGTCGAAGGCGTGTACGTTTCGCGTCGGGTTAATGTTGGCAATTTGATTGCTACGTTGCAAGAATTTTTGCAGGAATATTACGGCAAGAAACTTGACGTTCGCGTTAATCCATTTTACTTTCCGTTCACCGAGCCTAGCTTCGAGTTTGCGTTAAGTTGTCCGTTTTGTGAAGGAAAAAATCCTGATTGTAAAGTCTGCTCTGGTGAAGGTTGGATTGAACTATTGGGTTGTGGAATGATTCATCCGAATGTTCTTCGGGCGGCGCAAATTGACCCAAATGAATATACAGGATTTGCTTTTGGTTGCGGAATCGACCGCTTGGTTATGATGAAGTATGGAATCGAAGATGTCCGTCATTTTGAAAGTGGCAAGTTGGACTTTTTGGAACAATTTTAAGCAATATGAAACTTCGACAGATTAAGGATTTTTTGTGTAAGAATCGCCTTCAGGCGCTCTGTATTCTTAATGGTGTCGTTTTGGCTGTGGGCTTGATCGTGGCGATGTTGCTTTCTGATGATACTCGGTGGACGAACTGGAGTTTGAGTAGATTGGGCGAAACCACCTCGAATCGTTTGTCTGCATTTTCGTTCAATTCGGGAGTGTTTTTATCTGGTTTGATTATGGCGACGATTGGATTTTTTATGAATCGCGGTTATCTTAAGCTTGGTCAAATTCGCTCTGCTCGAATATCTGGTTGGATACTTTCATTGTTTGCGATTTGTATGATAGGAGTGGCGCTTTGTCCGAACGATACAATGCACGCGGCGCATTTTGTTTTCTCGCGCGGCATCGTGATATTGATGGTGCTTTTAATGTTTCTTTTACCGTCGAGTTTGAGCTATTTAACTCATCGTGAGCGAATCTCATCTTTCAGTTTTCCGATTTTTGCGGCAATTATAGCGGCGCAAGGTTACGCGATGGGCAAGTTTTGGTTTGTGATAGTAGAAGTTTTATTGGGGATTTTTGCGACGATGTGGCTAGTCCTGGTTTGCCGTAGAATGGAACTTAAATTGTCCGACCTGAAAACTTCATAAAATGCTATAATTACTTCAAAAGGAGTAATTATGAATCACACAATTTTTGACGACATCGTATAGCGGTAAGTTGGACTTTTTGGAACAGTTTTAAGGAGCTATTACACACGATAATAGTAGTAGCTCAAAAACTTGTAATAAAAGAGGCAGTTCTGTGTGCCGATAGAGAATTTGTTGCAGCGAGAGAGATCGCTAAAAAAGATAGGAGGAGGTAAAATGGATACACAACAATTTGACGCACTTATCATTGGTTTTGGCAAAGCTGGCAAGACATTGGCGGTAGCGCTGGCAAATGCGGAAAAAAAGGTAGCGCTAGTGGAGCGGTCGCCAAAGATGTATGGCGGCACCTGTATTAATATTGCTTGTATTCCTACTAAGGTGCTGGTCAGTGCGGCCGAGCATCATCAAAGTTTTGATGAGGCGATGGCGCATAAGACAACAGTGGTAGCGCGGTTGAATGAGAAGAACTATCATATGCTTGCGGATCGTGAAACAGTGAGCGTCATTGAGGGTGAGGCATCGTTCGTAGATGATCGTACTGTGAAGGTTGTGGCGGGTAACGACGAGCTAGTAGTCAGTGCGCCGCAGATTTTTATTAACACCGGTGCGGAATCAATCATCCCAGATATTCCAGGTGTTGATAAGCCGTTTGTGTATACCAGTACTGAATTGCTGGATAGAATGACGCAGCCAAAACAGCTAGCTATCATTGGTGGCGGTTATATTGGGTTAGAATTTGCCTCAACTTATGCCAAACTTGGTACAAAAGTAACAGTATTTGAGAGGGGCGATGCCCTGCTTGCACGTGAAGATCCAGCAATTGCTCGGGCTGCTACTGAAGCATTGCAGGCACAGGGTATTGAGATTGTGTTTAGTGTGGATGTGACAGCGATTGAGGGTGAGTCTACTGCGACGATTTGCACGGTAAATCATGATGATTACGCTGGTTATGATGCGGTTTTGATGGCTACGGGCCGTCGCCCGGCAACGATGAGCTTGAATTTACCAGCTGCTGGTGTAGCGACGGATGAGCGCGGGGCAATTGTGGTTGATGAAACACTTCGCACTAGTCGGTCGCATATTTGGGCAATGGGCGATGTAACGGGCGGGCCACAATTTACCTATGCGTCGCTGGACGATTTTCGGATTGTGAGAAGCCAGTTGCTGGGTGACGGTCTGTACACTCGCGCCAAACAAAAAACCTTGCCGTACGCGGTCTTTATGCAAACGCCGCTAGGTCGGGTGGGTATGACAGAGGCTGAGGCGCGTGCGACGGGGTGCGAAATTATCGTAAAAGAGCTGCCTGCTATGGCGATTCCACGCCTGCATGTTGATAATGCTACAACAGGATTGCTGCGTGCGGTGATTGATGCAAACACTGAACAAATTTTGGGTGCTAGTTTATTGTGTCGTAACTCACCAGAAGTCATTAATATTATCAAAACTGTAATGGATAATGAACTGCCTTATACTGTACTGCGTGACCAAATATTCACTCATCCAACGGTGAGTGAGGCATTAAACGATTTATTTGCATAAAGGAGTAATTATGAATCACACAATTTTTGACGACATCGTATCTGGAAAAATGAAATCTTGGAAGATTTGGGAAGATGAGAAATTCCTAGCATTTTTAACACCGTTTCCGAATACGCCAGGTTTTACTGTGGTGATTCCGAAACAGAATCCGGGCGATTACGTATTTTCTTTGGATGACAATTTATATTCTGAAATGATGCTGGCGGTGAAAAAAGTTGCTGGTATTTTGGAAAAAGCGTTTGGCACCCCACGAGTGGCGCTGATTTTTGAAGGCACGGGCGTAGCACATGTGCACGCCAAATTGATGCCGCTTCATGGCGATTTGGCAAAGGGAATTGGTTCGCCAGTGTCGCACGAGCAAGCGTTTTATGAGGAATATCCTGGCTGGCTAACTACGGCTGACGGTCCAAAAATGGACGATGCTCAATTGGATGAAATTCAGGCACGAATTTTAGCCGTGCAAGGTAAATAGGATAGCTATTTTGATTCTAATTTTACGTCTTTTTCTTCGTACATGTCCAAATAGAACGGATATAATTTATCGGCGTGCTTTTTAACCTCGTCTTGGTTTAAGGCTACAATGTCGTGACCGATACCGAA
>UNSM01000042.1 GCA_900555425.1 Candidatus Saccharimonadota bacterium
AATGTGCAGGGTGTGAATGCTGCAGATCAAGCTGTTCGAGCAATATCATATTTTAATCAAATGTCAGAATCTCCAGATGTGATTGTTTTGATTCGTGGCGGTGGCAGTGCGGAAGATTTGGCGAGTTTTAACGATGAAAAACTAGTACGGGCGGTGGCGAGTAGCCGCATTCCGACAATGACTGGAATTGGTCATGAAATTGATGAGAGTTTATGTGATTTGGCGGCGGATGTTCGCGCAGCCACACCGAGTAACGCCGCGCAATTGCTGTTTCCTGATAAGCGAGAAGTGATTCGGCATTTGCATTACAGGCTAATTGATGCGAAAGATTCAATTTGTAGAGCTATCGAAGAACAGTCGCTTAATGCAACAATGTTGCAAAAAGAAGCGCTAAAACAGTGGTCAAGTCGTGTGGATGCGGCTGTAAATGCAACATTGTCGCAACAAAAAGTTATCGCTGAGTATGATCCGGAAATGGCGCTGCGTCGTGGTTATGCAATGATCAAGGGTGATTTACAGATTGGTAATATTGTAGAGATTACAACAAAAGATATAATTATGAAAGCGAGGATTGAGAATAGTGAACAACGATATGACAATTGAGCAAATGATGGCTGAATTGAACGAGCGAATCGCGTGGTTTCAAGGCGATGATTTTAATCTGGACGAGGCGAAGCAGAAGTTTATTGAGGCGAGAGAGCTGTCGAAAAAAATTACTGTCACGCTGGAAGATATGCGACATGACATCGAGGTTCTTAGCGAGGATTTTAACGCTGAGTAGGATCTTTACATCAATTAAAGCATAAGCTATACTTTACAGTATGATGATGAGAAATAAGAGTGAGCGTGGCTCGGTTAATGGCTGGATGGTCGGCACAATCGGCTGTCTGATATTGTTTTTGATTGCTGGATCTTTGGCAATTTGGGCGTATATGCAATACTCCCGAGAAAAGAGCAGTGTTGATAGTAAAGTTGCGATTGAAGTCGCTAAGGGGAAGAGCGAACAAGCCGAATCAGACCAGAAGAAATTTTCTGAAGAAGCAAAAAACCCGCGTATTGAATTTGTTGGTCCTGCTGAATACGGTCGAGTATCGTTCATGTATCCAAAGACTTGGAGTGTATATGTAGGGAATGACGGCAGCGACAGGGGCGATTACAAAGCTTATCTTCACCCTATTTCAGTTCCTTCGACAACTAATAAGTCTAGCCGATTTGCGTTAAGGTTGGAGATTATCAATAAGAATATGGATATGGTGCTGAATGATTATCAATCACGACTAAAAAAGGGTGAGCTAACTTCAAGTAGTACTGAGTTTAATGGAATTTCAGCAACTCGGATTGATGGTACGTTTGAGAAAGAATTGCGCGGTTCTGTGGTTTTGATGAAAGTTCGCGATAAAACTATTCGTTTTTCAACCGACGCGGATACGTTTAAGCCAGATTTCCAGACTATATTGAGCACTGTAAAAATCTCTGAATAGAAAAACCCAGTACATATTTGCTATACTAGAATTGTATGGCAGGTAAAGAGTGGAGTGATGCTGATTTTGGGGGATTGCCGAGCGTTTTGGTGGCGGCACACGAGCTGAAAACGCCGCTGGCTTTGATTAGGCAATTGGCGCTACTGTTGGACGATGATTTAACCAGTTCTGCCGATAAAACTCAGATCCAGCAACGAATTATTCGGACTTCTGAGCAAGCATTGCAACTTACGATTGATTTGGCAAATTCAGCCAATTTGACACCATCGTTATTTTCGCTTGAGCCGGTCAACCCGCTGGCTTTATGTCAGCAGGTAGCGATGGAAACAAAGTTCAATGCAATGCTTTATGGACGAAAAGTTAGCTGGCCTAAGAGCGGCAGAAATAGTCAATTGATATTGGCGAACCGAACACTTTTGGGGCGAATTTTAGCGAATTTCTTAAATAACGCGCTGGCGTATACGGAGGATGGATCGGAGATTAAGGTTTCGGTTAAGGCGACAAAAGATGCCGTGAGAATGAGCGTGCGAGATTTTGGACCGATGATGAGTTTGAAGGAATATCGGCTTTTGCTTGATGAAATGGAAACGCGAAAAACCGTGCGAACAAGGCCGGAAAGTAGCGGGCTGGGGATTTACGTGGCGAATCAATTTGCGCGGGCGATGAACGGGCGGATTGGTCTGATTCGTCACCGTGATGGATTGACTTTTTATGTAGAAATGCCAATTAGTCGGCAGTTGAGCTTGATATGAAAAAACTGTTAATCGTTGAGGATGATAAGAATTGGGCGGATATTCTGGGCAAGTTTGCCGCGGATGTTGGGGCGGAACATCAAGTGGCGGTTTCTGGTGGTCAGGCGATTGAAATTATTGACGATTGGCGACCTGACGCTTTAATTTTGGATATGTTGTTGGCTGGCGAAACGGCGATTGCTCTGTTGAATGAGCTGCGATCGTACGCGGATTTGGCGAGTTTGCCGATTGTGGTTTGTACGAATATCGACGTTAAAATGGACGATTTGCGTCCGCTTGGCGTGAAGGCGATTTTGAATAAGACGTCGATGCGTCCGAATGAGGCGCGGGCGATTTTTCGCGAGGTTCTAAATGACGGGGCAGAGTGAACGAGTAAAAGCGATCGTTCTGAGGCGAACGAATTACGCCGAAGCTGACCGAGTTTTGCAATTACTAACGCTAAAAGGTCGACGCAGCGTAATCGCAAAAGGTGTGCGTCGGGAGCGCAGTAAATTAGCGGGCGGAATTGAATTATTCGCGATTTGTGATGTGGTTATCCGCTCTGGTCGAGGCGATTTGGGACTGTTGACTTCCGCTCGATTGTCGGCTTTTTATCGGCATATTTTGGAAGATTATGATCGGATGCAGTTTGCGTATTCGGTGATGAAATTGGTTTCTGCGGCGAGTGAAAATATTGACGAACCAGAGTGGTACTATGTGCTGAGTCAAGTTTTGGAGCAATTGAATAATCCTGCAATAAACCAAAAATTGATTGAAACGTGGTTTTATTTGCAATACGCGAGCTTGCTGGGAGATGAGCTGAATCTTCGCACGGACGTAACGACGGCGCCGTTGCTCCCTGACAAAAAATATATGTACGATAGCGCGGAAAAAGGCTTGAGATTGGCGGAGCAGGGCGATTTGGGTGCGGACGCAATCAAATTGTTAAGGCTAATCCAGGCCAAGCCTCTGGCGAATGTAGCGCAAATCGGCGGAATAACTGAGGTTATAAACGATTGTTGGTTGACTGCCAGACAACACGCGGCAGTGTAAAATTGTCAGTAAAATGGTATAATTTTGGTAATAATGTGAATCGCCATGTTGCCAACATGGAGAAAGGTTTTTCAATGAGTCAAGCAAAAATGGAAGATATTATTAGCCTGTGTAAGCGCCGCGGTTTTATTTATCAGGGTTCGGATGTTTACGGCGGTTTGTCTGGAACGTGGGACTACGGTCCGCTGGGCGTTCAATTGAAACGCAACATTATGAATTTATGGTGGCGAATGTTTGTTGACGAGCGCGATGATATATATGGCGTCGATGCGGCGATTTTGATGAATCCGAAAGTCTGGAAGGCGAGTGGGCATGTTGATACGTTTGTTGACCCATTGTGCGAAGATACGGTTAATCATCGTCGTTATCGCACCGACCACATTCTTAAGGACAATGGAATTGACGCTGACGGCTTGACGATGGAGCAGATGGACGAAGTGATTGCGGAACGGGGAATTAAAAGCCCAGACGGAAATCCACTGAGTAAATCTCGCACGTTTAATATGATGTTTAAGACTAGCGTTGGCGCCACCGAAAGTGAAGACAGCGTTGCATATCTTCGTCCAGAAACTGCTCAGGGAATTTTTACCAATTTTAAGAACGTTGTTGATAGTTTTTATCCAGACTTGCCGTTTGGAATTGCTCAGCAGGGCAAGGCGTTTCGTAATGAAATTGCGCCGCGAGATTTTGTTTTTCGCAGTCGCGAGTTTGAGCAAATGGAGATTGAGTATTTTGTCAATCCAGAAAATTGGCAGGAAGCATTTGATGAATTGTTGAAGTCGACGCACGAGTTTTTGGAGGCGTTGGGATTAGATCCTAGGAATATTCACGAGTTGGATGTTCCGGCGGAAGACAGGGCGCATTACAGTAAGAAAACGATTGACATTGAATATGATTTTCCAATTGGCAAGGAAGAGCTGATGGGAATTGCATATCGGACTGATTTTGACCTGATGAACATTCAGCGCGTCAGCGGAAAGAGTATGGAATATACGATCAAGGGGACGAATGAGAAGTTTGTGCCGCACGTGATTGAGCCGAGTTTTGGCGTCGAGCGGGCGCTGATGGCGGTCTTGTCGAGTGCGTATCGTGAGGACGAGCAGAACGGCAGTAAGCGTATTTATTTGGCACTTCCAGAACATTTGGCGCCGGTTAAATTTGCCGTTTCGCCGCTACTTAAGAATAAGCCAGAATTGGTAGAGAAGGCGCGTGAAATTTACGCTAGCCTATCTAAGAAAAATCCTGGACGCGTTATGTGGGATGACAATGGAAACATCGGTAAGCGCTATCGCCGTCAGGATGAAATTGGTACGCCGCACTGTGTGGTCATCGACTTCCAGACGCTGGAGGACGACACCGTTACTGTACGCGAGCGAGATACGACGGAGCAGAGGCGGGTAAGACCGCAAGAGCTACAAGCATAATAGAAAGTGGCGAGGAAAATGCAGAAAGCATCATTAACAGATGGAAATAAAATAGTCCTTAATAAGCACGATATTATCGGGGTGGATGATGCCTTGGATGATAAGAAATATTTACTAAACTGTTTTGTTGATTTGGGTGATCTGGACCAGATTAAGGATTTTGAGAGTAAAAAATGTTTACTTCTTGGCAGAACTGGCGCGGGAAAAACTGCGCTTGTTACGAAGCTACAGGACGATAAGAAGAATAAAGTTATTGTCATAGATCCCGAAGCTGTAGCTATGGCGCATATATCAAATTCGTCCATAGTGAGTTCGCTAGTGGCTTCGGGTATTGATCTGAATACATTCTTCAAAATGTTATGGAGACATGAGATATGTGTTGAGATTTTTACGAGACATTTAAAGATAACTTCAGAAACGGAATATGAGAACATAGTTGAAAAAATAAAATATTATTTCAAGACGAGAAATACGAAACATTTTCAGGCATTAGAATATCTTGAGCAGTGGAGGGATACATTTTGGAAGACGAATGATAGCTATATATCAAAAGTAATAGAGGAACAGAAAGATAAGATAGAGGCGAGTGTGGGTGCTGATATCCCGACTATGGCCACGAAACTTAAGGCGGGTACTCAGCTGACACAGCAGCAGGTTATCGATTTTAAGCAACGTAGTCAAGAAATTGTCAATTCTGTACAGATAAGAGAAGTTACAGCGTTGCTTGAAATGCTTGATGAATTTATTAATTACAACCAGGGGAAATACTACGTTGTTATTGACAGGCTTGATGAAAAATGGGTAGGAAATGACATTAGATATCAATTGATAAAGTCCTTAATTGAAACACTCAGAGATTTAAACAGACTTGATAACATCAAGCCCATAGCGACATTACGTT
>UNSM01000043.1 GCA_900555425.1 Candidatus Saccharimonadota bacterium
ATTTATTAGGTAGGGTCTTTGATGTGTCGAGAGATTCTGGCTTTCAGGAGGAGAAATACCAACCGCTATATCTCGATATTAGATGGACTCAATCTCAGCTTATAGACTTGCTCAATTCAAGGATTAATTTTCAGTTTAGACTTAGATATCAAAAAAAGACAAAACTTACATACACTGATATTTTCCCCGATAGAGTTAATAATATACCGATCATAAGCTTTCTACTTGAGAGAACTATGATGAGGCCAAGGGATGTTATTGAGCTTGTAAATTTTTGCATAAGAAGAGCTACTGAAAAAGAGGCAGAAGGTTTTATTACCGAGAGAGTCGTTATTGATGCTGAAAGAGAATATTCAAAGAATAGACTTCGATCTTTATATTATGAGTGGTTTGTTGATTACCCTGGGCTAGAGAAACTCATTACTCTTTTACGGCAAAAACCATCATCGTTTCCGCTGCGCGACATGGCAGATGCTGAAATAGAAAACTTATGTTTAGATTATGTTGCTAATCCCCCTAAGCCTGATGTAGATTCAAATGATCCAATTTTTTGTCTTGTAGAAGGAGTTGTGAAGGGCGAGTCTATATATGAATTTAAGAAAGTAATAACGAAAATATTTTATAGAGTTGGACTTTTAGGCATAAGAGACTGCCCCGATAGTGATATTAGGTGGAGTGATTCGGTGTACTCTAGTGTAGATATAAGTGATATAGAACAAGATAGTATGCTTTGTGTACACAAGTGCTATTGGAGTGCACTAAGAATACAAGATATTTAGCAATTATACCTATGCCAAAAATCACCAAAGGACATATCATTACGCAGAATTTAGACGGCACGGCTCATCTGGATTGTTTGTATCGCATTTCGCTCAAAGCCTTGATTTATAACGACGCTGGGCAGATTTTGGTTGTTAAAGAGGACGGGCGGCCGCTTTGGGATCTTCCTGGCGGCGGAATGGATTATGGTGAAACTTTTGAGTCGGCTTTGAAGCGGGAATTGTATGAAGAAGTTGGCTATAAGGGTAATCTTCGCTATCAGCTTTTTGACGCGTCGGACGAGATTTATATTGAGCGAATTGATGCTAACCAAATTTGTTTTTCTTGTCGTGTGTGGACGGAAAACTTTGATTTTTCAGCGGGCGTCGATGCGGACGAAGTGATGTTTATGGATCCTGAAGAGTTGCGACTCCAAGAGAGCGAGTCGGGCGCGCCGCTTCGATATAAAGTGCATTTGAAGTGGCAGAAGCTTTGTGGCGCAAATAGTTTGCCGACAGAATAGTATTGACTTTTTCCATAAAATAGTATAGAATATCAGGCATGGAAAAAAGTACAGGCGGCGTATCTTTTAATATTAGATTTATTGACTCTGGTAATGGCTCAGAGAATTATTCCTCTGTTGAAAGTCGGCGCTTGATTGGAATCTATGATGGCGATTGGTCTTTGGAAGAAGATGGGACTGTGAACGCGTCTATGGTGTTTGCCAGAAGAGTGGCCTAGGCTTAGGTACGGAATTTACATTTAATATTGTCATTGCTATAATAACCATATGCATATTATTCTTGGTGGGACGAGTGGGCTCGGTTTGGAAATGGCGAAGCAACTGCGGGAACGTGGCGAGCGTGTGCTGGTTCTGGGCAAGACTCATAATCCGCAGAAGCACGGCGAAGGTTTTCCATTGGATGTTTATTATTCGGATCAAGTAGAGTCGGCGTCGGCGCGAATTGAGCAGATTTTAAACGGCGATGATATTGATCAATTTGTGTGGGCGGCTGGATATGGCTGGCGCGGCAATTTTGAAGATCAGCCGAGCGTTCGCAGTATGGCGGAAGTTAATTTTTCAGGCGCGTTGCCGCTGGTTCAATGGGCTTGGCGTAAGATGTCAACGCAGAATCGCAAGTCTGTACTGACGATTATCGGATCGACAAGTAGCGTTAAAGCGCGCTCGGATGAAGCTGTGTACGTTGCGACGAAGCACGCTCAAGCGGGTTTGGCGCGAAGTTTGGGAATGCAGGCAGATGAGCAAAAACTTCCAGTTAGAGTTGCGCTATTTTTGCCTGGTGCTATGAAAACTCCGTTTTGGAATGGGCGCGATCTTCCAGCTGACTATATGTTTTTCAACGATCCTGCGAAGATTGCTACACACATTATCAATGCGATTGATTGTCAGCAGCAGCCCTTTTTGGAATGGGCGTTGCCAAAAGGCACGTTGGTTTAGGCTTTCCAAGGTGCTATAATTCAAGCATGACAAATGGTTCGAATAATGATTATTTTGGGGTAAAAGTTGTAGTTATTGGCGGCGGAACGGGAAGTTTCACGCTGCTTTCTGGATTGAAAAAATATACACACAGCATCACAGCGTTGGTCAATATGGTCGACGATGGCGGCTCAACGGGCGTGTTGCGCGATGAATTGGGTGTGCTACCAGCGGGCGACGTCAGGCAATGCTTGGTGGCGCTAAGTACTTCGCCGAAAGTTCGCGATTTGTTCAATTACCGGTTCGGCGAGGGCAGTATGAAGGGTCACGCGTTCGGCAATTTATTCATGGCGGCGCTGGAAAAGATGACAGGAAGTTTTGCTGATGCGGTGGAATTGGCTAGCGAAGTTTTGGGTGTCAATGGCCGAGTTTATCCGATTACTCTGGACGACACAACGATGTCGATTAAGCTGAAAGACGGCACGGTTGTTGATGGTCAGCACGCGGCTGAGTCGCTAAAGATTCCGCGCGGCGAGCGTCCGTGGCTAGAGCTTAAACCGCCAGCTACGATTAACCCACGAGCCCGTCAAGCGATTTTGGATGCCGATTTGGTGGTAATTGCGCCGGGACTTTTGTATGGCAGTTTGGCGCCAGCGTTGTTGGTTCGAGGCGTTACTCGGGCGCTTGCTGAAACGAAGGCGAAGAAAGTCTATGTTTGCAATTTGGTCACAAAACCAACGCAGACTGATGGATTTACCGTGGCGGATTTTGCGGATGAAATTGAGCGATTTTCAGGGGTGAATATGGATTATGTGCTTTACAATAATCATCGCCCGCCAGAGGAATTGATAAATAAATATGCTCACGACGGCGAATATTTGGTCGAGTGGGATAAGGAATTGCTGAAGAAAAAGCATTATTATGCGTCGGGCAAGCGTTTGATTGCTGATGACGTATGGGTCAACACGAACTCCAGCAGCGATCCGTTAGCGGCTCAGCGTAGCTTGATTCGTCACGATGCCGACAGGGTAGCGCGCGAATTGATGCGGATTTATTTTGCGTAATTTATTTATCTAGATATTCTAGAGAGACAACTATACTTGCAAAGTTTTATAGTTTGTGATATAATCTACAAGCTGATTATGACAAGTAAAGAAGTAAATAAACGCTCACCAGACAATATTATCAGCCCTTGCAGTCAAGGCGAAATCCTTTCTGACCGTAAATGTCTGGCTAAGGAGTTGGTGGAAACATTTAGCGGAGACCATTTAACTCCGTCGCGCAGATTTGCCGCGAATATTATTATAGAGATGCCAGAAGATATAGAGGGTAGGCGGCGGATTGACTACATTAGGAAGGCTCTTGATGGTGCACCTAAAGAGATTGACCAAGACGTAGTTATAAGTATATTGGAAGACTATAAGGTCTTACAGGGTGCATTTTTATCGTATATTGACGGTGTTGATAAAGATTCACTGGCGGGAAGGGCGCTAAAGCTTGAGGATAATCAAGTGATCCCTGACGATTTAGATGTAGATGGTGATGGCTACAGTAAGAGCCCGTGGGCTGAAAACCCACCAATTCCGGCGCCACATATTGATGACTTAATAAAGATGTTCTCAACAAAAGACGAGGGTCAGGGCCTAGGTCTGGAAACCGCGATGATTGCTGGGGCTATAACTCTAGCTAATCTAAAAAGTGCTCCTTATCATAGTGCATTTGCGTATAAATGTGCAGTATTTGCCGAAAACTTTTTAATTCCAGTGTGTAGTATTAGTGGGTTGGATAACTTAGAGTCCGAGCTGAAAGATGAAATTGACATTATGACGGGGCGTAATATTGGAGATGCTTTATACCGTAAGGATGCCCTGAGTAATGATATCGATTCAACTATGAATGAGGTTGATAGGGTTGTGTCGTTACATTTTGGAAACAGGCATTCAACCGATCCTGCACGATTTGACTTTGCTATAGGGAATTTTAACGGTGCGCTTTCTGAAATGCTGGGAGAATCAAATTTGAAGCCTGCCGTAAATACTAATTCTTTACATAGTACGTTTTTTGGATCTGGTACTGTAAAAACCTCAAGCGGGTCAGAATTAGGAGTAAGGGCTCGAGGTAAGGGTCGTGGCTCATATTGTAAGAAATTATTACAACTTATAGGTTATTACGATACACATTCTCAGCCTCTAAAAGATGTGGGAGAATTTCACCCCATTGACCTATACGGTATGACAGTAATTTGTAATGACAATGGACAATTGCCTGATTTATATGCGGATGCTGTAATTATAGCTATTGATAGCGGTAAAATTACCCCGTATCCAGCTCCAGGTCGAAAAAATGAGTGTTTTGTAATTAAGGGTTCTTTAGATTTCCAGGAAAAGATTCGTCAGAAAATTCTCGATAAAATACCGGACGTTGACATGAGAATGTTTAGTTTTAAAAATAGCGATAGCGGTTTTACTGACGCAAAGATTACGGGGTTTTACGAAACGGGTGACGGAAGAATTCCGTATGCTCCGTTTGAGCTGCAATTTTCCACACCACCCGCTCGTTTATTAGCTCGGGCTGGCAAGAAGGCGGCTCATTACTTCTTTAAATTGCATAAAATCTATGGCGATTTAGTGAGTATGACCGACGAGACGGCTGATGCGGCAATTGATATTTGGCAGCGTAAACAAGATTACTTTAATATTCCTGACAACAGCGCTAAAGAGAAGCATCTGACAAACCAGAGTCGTGAGCGTGTAGATAAATTTTACAAAGCCTGCGATAGGATGGATAGAACGTCTCGCAAGATAGCTAAAAGGGCTATGATTGGTATATAATTACACTAATGATAGTTTATTATACTGATGGTTCTGCTTCGCCAAATCCTGGTCCTGGGGGATTTGCAGTTATTCGTGATCTTCAGCCGTGGATTTTGGGTTCGGAAGACGGTGATACTACCAATATTCGCATGGAAGGTAAAGCCCTAATCGCAGCGTTGAAAGATGCTAATGGTGCGCCGTGCGTGATTTATTCTGATAGTGAGTTTTGG
>UNSM01000044.1 GCA_900555425.1 Candidatus Saccharimonadota bacterium
TGATTCACAGCCGGGATTTAGAATGTATGAATATACGCAAGCAGGCATTAGTAATGATGGTAAAAGATTATTCATTGCCCCTCTTCAAGGACATGGTGAAATGGATATATACTGGCCAATATATACATCTGCAGACGGTGGAAATACTTGGCAATTGTGGGGTGATGGTGAAGAGAACTTTGGTGGAAATGTCTCAATGTCCTCTGATGGATCTAAGATACTTGCCGTAGATGACCCTAGCGTAAGACGGTCGCGAGCAAGATCTTATTATCGCCTAGCAACTCTACCGACACCTCCACCTGTAACTCCTGGCGGTACCGGCTCGGGTACGAGCGGAGCTGTCACTCCATCCACGGGCTCTTCATCCTCAGGCGCTTCAACTACTGCGGCATCGTCATCCACTTCCAATAAGAAACCAGGAAAATCTTCAAGCATTCTTGCGGAAACAGGAAACTCTATTTGGCTAGTTAGTGGGTTAGCTATTATCGCCGTTGTAGCTGGCGGATTAGCGCTAAGAAAACGACCGTAAAATTAACTCATAGATGGAGCGAGTTTTTGGGATTCAGTCTCATTATAAGGCTCGCTCTTTTTCATATTGGAAAGTAGATAAATTGACAATAAAATAAGTTCGCTTTTTTGATTTGGTGTAAAATAACGGATTTTTCTGTTGATTCGTCGTTGCGCGATTTCGCTGGCAACGTCAATGGACTTCCAAAACAGGACAGAAAGTGATTCTCTGAGGATGATTACTAACGGTACGATAATTGCCCAGAAAATAACCATTAAAATTGCGGGCAGGCTGATGTTCGTGAAGGGGATTTTTCCTAGGAAAAAGAAGAAAAATAGCTGGTCGATCACAAAAGGCGCGAGTAGTATCGCTCCGATGATCATAATTAAGTAAATGCCCAGCTTTCTCATAGATCTAACTGTAGCAAATAAGATATTGACTTGCAATCATAAGCGTAATGTGTTTTAACTCTGATTTGCGTCGATATTTGGACTGGAAAAAATTGTCAAAAACCTGTATAATATAGCGGTTATGACAGAGGTAATTCGTGTTAAAGGTGCTCGTGAGCACAATCTGAAAAATGTAGATATTGAGATTCCGCGAGATCAGCTGGTGGTGATTACTGGGCTTAGTGGGTCTGGGAAATCCAGTTTGGCATTTGACACGATTTATGCCGAGGGTCAGCGCCGTTATATGGAGAGCTTGAATTCCTATGCGCGTCAATTTTTGGGCACGATGGATAAGCCTGATGTCGATTCGATTGAAGGGCTTAGTCCAGCGATTTCAATTGACCAGAAGTCGACCAGCCGCAATCCGCGTTCGACCGTGGCTACGGTGACAGAAATTTATGATTATCTGAGGCTTTTGTTTGCGCGAATTGGCGTGCCGCATTGTCCGATTTGTGGCAATGAAGTGACGCGTCGCACGACCGAGGTGATTATTGACGAGATTCTACGACAATTTGTTGATAAGCGAATTTTGCTATTGGCGCCAATTGTTAAGAATAAAAAAGGTGAGTTTGCGCATATTCCGGAGCAATATCAGCGACTTGGTTATGCCAGGGTTCGCGTGGACGGCGTGGTGTACGCGCTGGATGAATTTCCGGAGCTACAAAAAAGCTACAAGCATAACATCGAGCTGGTTGTTGATAGGTTGGCGTTGACGGCGGAAATGCGGTCCCGACTAAGTCAGAGTGTCGAGCAAGCGCTGGATCTAGGTCAGGGAGTTATCGAGGTTTTGGATGCGGATAGTGATGAAGTGAAGACATTTTCGCAGAGATATGCTTGTGTTGACCATCCTGATGTCGATATCCCAGAGCTGGAGCCGCGACTGTTTAGCTTTAATGCGCCGCAGGGAGCTTGTCCTGTGTGTACGGGCTTGGGGTCGAGGCTGGAGGTTGATCCAGAATTGGTCTTTAATAACAATTTGACAATTTCCGAAGGCGCAATTCGACCGTATAATCGAATGAATTCTGACGCTTGGAATATGAAGCGATTGGCATCTGTTGCTGAAGCTCACGGATTTAGCTTGAAAGTTCCCGTAGGCAAGCTTTCTGATGATGCTAAACATAAAATATTATACGGAACTGGCGACCAAAAATATCGCGTTGATTTGGGTGGCGGTCGGCATTATGATACGACTTATGAGGGTGTTATTCCTAATCTGGAGCGACGCTGGAAAGAAACTGACAGTGATTTTATGCGGCGAGATATTGAGCGATTTATGCGCGAGAGGGATTGTTATGCTTGTAAAGGTGCGCGCCTGAAACCTGTGGTTTTGGCGGTGACGGTTCATGAATTGAATATCGTTGACGTGTGTGATTTGAGTGTCGATGACGCGTTGGATTTGTTTGATAATAAGCTTCAATTGACTGAGCAAGAAATGACGATTGCTCGCTTGATTGTGAAGGAAATCAAATCTCGTTTGGCGTTTATGAGCAATGTTGGGCTGAACTATTTGGAACTAAGTCGAGCGGCTAACACGCTTAGTGGTGGCGAGGCGCAGCGAATTCGCTTGGCGACGCAAATTGGTGCTGGGCTTCAGGGTGTGTTGTATGTGCTGGACGAGCCGTCAATTGGACTTCATCAACGTGACAACGATAAGCTGATTGATATGTTGAAGCGCCTTCGTGATTTAGGAAATTCTGTGCTGGTGGTTGAACACGACGAGGACACGATTCGTCAGAGTGATTTTCTGGTTGATATGGGACCGGGAGCTGGTGTGAATGGCGGTCAAGTAGTGGCAATGGGGACGCCTGAAATTGTTGCGAAAAATGAGAACAGCATAACGGGTCGCTATTTATCCGGGGTGGAAAAAATTGCCGTTCCGAAAAAGCGTCGCAAAGTCGTAAAAGATAGAAAGTTGATTGTTCGTGGCGCTCGCGAAAATAATCTTAAGAACATTGATGTGGAGTTTCCTTTGGGGTTGATGACTGTAGTGTCTGGTGTTTCTGGTAGCGGAAAGTCGACACTTGTGAATGATATTGTGGCGCGGGAATTAGCGGCGGAACTTAATCGCGCAACGACGGCGCCAGGATTGCACGACGCTATAGAAGGTGTGAATTTGCTTGATAAGACGATTGTCATAGATCAGTCGCCAATTGGTCGAACGCCGCGCTCTAATCCAGCAACTTACACTGGAATTTTTACGCCGATTCGCGAACTTTTCGCCAGCACGCCCGAGGCCAACGTTCGAGGCTACAAATCTGGGCGCTTTAGCTTTAATGTTAAGGGCGGCCGCTGTGAAAATTGTCAGGGTGATGGTGTGATAAAAATTGAAATGCACTTTTTGCCGGACGTTTACGTTCAATGTGACGAATGTCACGGCAAGCGTTATAATCGCGAGGCGCTGGAAATTAAGTATAAAGACAAGACGATTGCTGATGTTCTGGATATGACAATCGATCAAGCGGCGGAATTTTTTGACAGTGTGCCGAATATTGCGCGAAAACTTCAGACGTTGGTTGAGGTTGGGCTTGGCTATATTAAACTTGGTCAGCCAGCAACTACTTTTTCAGGCGGTGAGGCACAGCGAATTAAATTGGCAACGGAACTCTCCAAGCGTTCCACTGGAAAAACTATGTACATTCTGGACGAGCCGACCACTGGGCTTCATTCTGCTGACGTAAAGCGACTGTTGGGGATTTTACAGCAATTGGTTGAAGGTGGCAATAGTATGATTATTATTGAACATAATTTGGATGTCATAAAGTCGGCTGACTGGATAATTGATATGGGTCCAGAGGGTGGAATCGGTGGTGGTACGGTTGTGGCTTGCGGTACGCCTGAAGATATCGCCAAGGTACCAAATTCGTTCACTGGCAAATATCTGAAAAAGATGCTTTAAGGCTATTTTTTACGCTTGGTTTTCGAGAGAAGAACCGACAATTGTTTTCTTAATAATGCGCGAGTATTTGGTTGTTTCAAAGCGTGAATAGCCATTGGTGAGACAGATAGGAAAATAATGAGGATTGCTGCAACTTCAATATTTACGCCCGCTTTGGTTAGGAATTCTCCGGCGTAGAAGCCTAGATAAACGAATAATGACGACCAAAGAAATCCACCGATAAGATTGAAAGTTAAGAACGTTTTATAGTGCATTTTACTAGCGCCGGCAACGATTGGGGCGAAGGTTCTTACAATTGGTACAAATCGAGCCAGGACGATTGTCGCTGAGCCGTGCTTGTCGTAAAACTTTTCTGTTTGCTTCAAATATTTCTTCTTGAAGAATCGGGAATTTTCTTTTTCAAACAGCTTGCGTCCAACTTTGTGACCAAAACTATAACCAACACTGTCGCCCAGCACTGCCGCCGCAAAAACCAAAAGCGCAAAAATGTGAATGTCAATGTGCTGAGGATTTTGTTGAACCATGTATCCAGCAGTGAAGAGTAGGCTGTCGCCGGGTAGAACAAACCCGATTAATAGGCCAGATTCTGCGAAAACTACTAATAAAATTGCGAATACGCCGAAGCTAGTTATCAAGTGAACAAAAGATTCCATATCTTAATTATAGCATGATTGGCGTATGCAGATTGGACTATTCTTCAATAAATCCGCCAGATTGTCGCGCCCATAATTTTGCGTAAACGCCGCGTTTTTTATTGATGAGCTCGTCGTGTGATCCGTCCTCGACAATTTTTCCATCCTTCAAGACAATTATACGATCCAGCTTAGCAATCGTAGATAAGCGATGGGCAATGACAATTGAGGTTCGATTCTCCATCAACGTTTCCAAGGATTTTTGGATCAACGCTTCTGACTCAGAGTCCAGTGCTGAAGTCGCCTCGTCGAGGACTAGAATTGGCGCATCTTTCAGGATTGCCCTGGCAATCGCAACTCGTTGTC
>UNSM01000045.1 GCA_900555425.1 Candidatus Saccharimonadota bacterium
CCAAATTTGCTCAGCAGCCTCCGTCCCTTCTTTAAGCATTTCCTCAGTAGATTTTCCGTAAAGTGCCTGAATATAGGACTCTGTAAAGGCCCCATTTTCTTTTAGAATTCGAAGAATATTCAACGGCACAATCCCAGTTACAGGAAAATACTCTCCATTAACTTTAATCGATTTATACACTTCCACAAACAATTCAGTCGAACCAATACCCTTCTCTGAATCAGTGTTGCACGCACACAACATAGCACTAGGAACCCAACCTCCCTCATATATAGCATCTCCCTTGTCTTTACCGCTACGAATAACAGTTAATGGACGTTTTGCAATATCTAAATCAGCATGGAAAGTTGCAACCACATAATCTCTCAAGGTTTTTCGTTGTTCTTGTTCAGGGTTCTGTGTTGGTTTTGGTTTTTCCATATATAACTACTTTATACCAAAAAACAAACAAAAAGTCAACCCCTAAGAGGCTGACCTTCCGCTAGATCTACTTCTCTATTGAATACCCAAATGATGCTTTACGCGAGCCACAACGTCGCCAATTACAACCTGAGATTTCACCAAATAATCATCAACACCCAAGCTCTCAGCACGCTCCTTGTCCTTTGGCTGGCTAAGTGCCGTTAGCATAATAATCCTCACGTTAGCAGTTTCTGGCGTATTGCGAAGAATATCCAGGACATCAAAACCACTAATCTTTGGCATCATCACATCCAAAAGAATCAAATCTGGACGATATTCAACAGTGGCAGACAAGGCGTCTTCACCATTATTTGCCTCTCTAACGTCAAACCCCTCAATCTCCAGCCGCGACCTATAAACCGCAGACAGAGCCATGTCATCCTCAACTAGTAAAATCTTCTTTTTTTGTCCGTTCATACTATCTCCATTTTATGTTGTCCAGCCCAAAAACACAAGCTTTATAACGACTTCGCCTTATCCATCTGCGGATCTACGTTATTATTGACATCGTCCGACGAAAGATCAACTTTTACATCAGGTTCTATACCAGTTTTATCTATATTTTTGCCCTTTGGCGTGTACCATCTGGCTTCAGTAACTTTCATTTGCGACCCTCCAGGTAATCCAAGCACAATCTGCACGCTTCCCTTGCCGTAACTCTTCTGCCCAACCAGCGTGGCTTTTCCGTATTCACGAAGCGCCCCAGCCGTAATTTCGCTAGCACTGGCGCTGTTGCCGTTAATAAGCACCACCGTCTTCATATTGCCCAGAATTGGCGTTCCAGTTGTACGCAGCGTTTTAACAATTTCAGAACCTCGACGCTCGGTCATAGCTATTTGATTGTCCAGCCAAATACCCAATAGCCCTTGAGCAGCTCCAACCGTTCCGCCAGGATTATTCCGTAAGTCCAAAATCACCTTTTTAACACCTTTCTCAACAAACTCCGAAGCGTATTTTCTGGACAAGCTTACTGTATCATCGCCGAATCGGTTAACTTTCAAAATACCAATTTCTCCATCAATTTCCGACTCTACTGCCGGAGAAACTATATTCTGACGCACAACCGACACTTCACGCGTTTGACCATCGCTTAATAACGTCAATTTAACGGACGTACCAACTTCTCCGCGAATTTTACTCACAACTTTTTCCACTGACCAGTCAGAAGAAGCCTCGTCATTCACCTTAACAATCGCCTCGCCAGCCTTAATTTCCGCCTTCTGAGCTGGACTGTTTTCCAGAGGTTTTATGATAGTCGGCTTATTACTCCTAAGACCAATCTCCGCACCAATTCCACCACCAATTTGACCGCTTAATGACTTGTCAAACTCCTTCGTCTCGTCAGGATCCATATACGCCGTATGAGGATCTCCAGCCGCTTCAACTAGCCCACGATTAGCACCGTAAATTAGCTTTTGAGTATCCAATTTTCCGTCATAATTAGCAACCAGTTCTTGATATGTTTTTTGAACGCTAGATAAGTCAATCGTCTTATTTGAAGTTCTAACGCCAAATACCGACGCCACATTAGCAAACAGCGCATCAGAGCGAGCTCCCGCCACAAAGCTAACAATAGCCACAATAACAAGCGTCAAAAACCAACTTAATTGCTGTCTTTTTTCTCCCGTAACCATATGCTTATTATACTACAAAACGCCCGTTTAACACGAGCGTTTTTATATATCACTTTTACTGATTAGAAGTAAACGTATGTCAATCCTGAAGCTGAGCGTGTGTAATACCTGTATAATCCATCCCAGGCAAAGTTGTAGTCGCTAACGGTAATTGTTCCGTCACCATTAACGGCTTCAACATACATAACGTGTCCGTAATATCCAATATTCATCACGGCTGCCGCGCCAGCTTTTGGCGTTGAGCCGCTAGAAATACCATGACGTGCTGCAGTCGATGGCCATTGATTCGCGTTGCCTGCACCACCAAAATGCGGAACATAACGACCTGTACTATGAATTTTCCAAGCCACGTAGCTCACGCATTCACGCGTGTATAGCCCCCATGGATCGACATAAGCGTCAAGCGGAGCGCTCGCCCAAGCGCCAGGATAACCGCCGCCGCCAGGTACGCCGCCCGGAATCGAAACGTTACTGCCGCCAAGAGCTCGTCGGTTGGCTGCAGCCTGCTCTTCTCGCAACTTCGCTACTTCGGAATTGCGCTTCTGAGCCAGCGCCGCATAGTTATTTTGGTCATTCTTCGTGTCAGTAATCAGTTTTGCCTTCTCAGACTGTTTAGCAGCCATCGCATTACGCTGCAATTCCTGGTCGCGAAGCGTATTTTCGACAGACTTCTTATTCTCTTCTAGCTTTTTCTGCAAAGACTTAATTTCTTTAATCTTATCGTTCAATGAAGTTTTCAAAGAATTACGCTGTTCTTGCTTGTCAATGTAATCGCTAATATTTTTTGAGCTAGCGAGCATCTCCAGCGGCGAAATCTGATCATCAACATACAAATCCGCCAAAATTCGCCCCATCGCTTTACGATTGTGCTTAATTAGCTCTTCGTTCTTTTTTATCTGATCATTAAGATTATTAATCTTCTTTTGGCTATCAGAAATCTGCGCTTGAATAGCTGATATTTGTCCATTTATCTTATCAAGCTCCGCCTGTAAACTATCCGCCATCTCACCCAAGCGCGAAGCCTCAGAATTATAGTTGTCTGCTTCTTGTTGTTTTGCCTGAATTTCGGCGTTATAGTCGCGAGCCAATACGTGTGATGCCAAGCCAAAAATGCCCGATCCAGCGAGCAATGCAGACATCGCCACCAGAGAAGCTCTGCTGACTAGTGATGCCGAAACTGGTGTGGTGGACCGTAGTTTCATACGTCTATGTTAGCATAAGCGTAATCAGTATGTCAAGGATTTTTACAGCTTAAGATATTTGCGAGTTGCCACCCAAGATGACGCCACGCCAATTGCCGCGCCGACCAGAATCATACTCAAGAAAACTAGCACGCCGTACATTTTTAGATGATTCAAAAGATTATCAATAGGAATTCCGTACTTTACCATCGGATCATGTGCAAGAATTAGTAGCCCATACCCAACCACTGTTGCGATAATTGCCGCGATAAATCCGTACATTATAGCCTCAACGATAAACGGACCTCTGATGAAGCTGCGTTCTGCGCCAATCAACTTCATCATCTCAATCTCGTCCTTGCGGTTGAAAATTGCCATGCGAATAGTGTTAAAGACCACGAGCGAGGATATTACCACGAAAACAACTGTAGCGATTGACCCGCCGATACTCGCCAATCTCACCCAACTACCAACTGTTTTAATAGCTTGCTGGCGCTCACCTGAGAATGATGGTTCCCTGTTAGGATCTTTGTATTTTTTATATAAATCATCAGTTTTAACAAAATTATTTAATGATTGCTGGTTGTTCAATTCTTTCACGGAAACACGAAGCGTCGCCGACATCTCATTACTAGACTCGCGAATCGCCTCAAGCGTATCTGGATTGTCCTTATATTGATCGGCTTGCTTTTCACGCGCTTCTTCTGCGGAAATATACTTAACGCTATCGACATTATCTAATTTTTCAATTCGAGATTTAATCGTTTTAATCGTTTTTTCTGGCGTGTCACCCTTTAAGTAAATTGACATATCAGCACGTTTGGAAACGTTTGAAACAGTATCAACCAAAACCTGACGCGCTGATAATGTTATAAACACGATAATCAACGTGACGCTCATCACCGCAGTCGCAGCAATTGTCAGCCAGGCATTACGATTAAAGTTATTGATACCATATCGGCACATTCTGACAAACGTCAACCAACCTCGTCGGCGCTGACGTATACGAATAGTTTCTTTATTTTTGTTAGACTTTGATGATTTCATTACTGTTTATAACTCCCTCTCGCCTGATCGGAGGTGATTTTACCATGATCAATTGTAATAACGCGTCGCTTCAATTTGTTGACAATCTCCACGTTGTGAGTCGTCAAAATAACCGTCGTGCCATACTTGTTAATCTTTTCCAGTAAGCGAACAATATCCCAGCTGTGCTTCGGGTCCAGATTTCCAGTCGGCTCATCGGCAATCAGAATCTTCGGCTGACGCACCACCGCACGCGCAATCGCTACACGCTGACGCTCACCACCAGAAAGCTGATGAGGAAAATGTTTTTCCTTCCCCTTAAGACCAACCAGCTCAATCACCTTCGGCACAGTCGCCTTAATTTCCCGATTTGTCATTCCAGCAATTTCCAGCGCAAACGCCACATTTTCAAACACCGTTCGATTCGGAAGCAACTTAAAATCCTGAAATACCACGCCAATTTTACGACGCAACAGCGGAATATGCTTGTCC
>UNSM01000046.1 GCA_900555425.1 Candidatus Saccharimonadota bacterium
GCAAACTAGAAAAGTTCAATACGGCCGTAGATGCCTTTGAAGAAGTATACGAGAAGATTATGCCGGTGATAATTGAATTTTCTGACGGCAGAAATAGCTCTAACTTTTCTAGCGTAGAAAGCACGATTAGGAAGGCTCGACAGAATCTTAAGAATGTTGACGCTAAGAATGAAACTAATAAAAAGTTTATTAGAGATTTTACTGCCAAGCTAGAAAAAATCGAAAAGATGCTGCCGAAGGTTGCGGAGATGAAGACTGACTATAAAAAGTATAATTCCAACTATATGAGTGAATTTTATGACAGTCTTACCGCGATTCAGAAGCCTATTAATGAATGGACATCGGGAATACAGAAGCTGGCAGAAGAGGGCGAAATTCGCGATGAATTAAATGACCTAGGAACTGTATTGGCAGATAAGGTAAATAAATAGTTCTGATAAATATCATAAGCGCCTCGTTTCTTGCGGGGCGTTTTTTGATAGAATAAATATATGGACAAGCAGGCTAAATTGGACGCGTTGGCGGAAGAAATTGTAAAAGAGAATATTTGCTCGTATTTGGCGGATCAGGCGACGCAGCTTGTTATGGGTGATGGAAACCCTGATGCTGATATCGTTTTTATTGGCGAGGCGCCGGGGAAGAATGAAGATTTGCAGGGCAAGCCGTTTGTCGGTGCTGCGGGAAAATTCCTTGATGAAATGCTAAAATCTGCCAATTTACAGCGGTCAGATGTGTATATTACTAATATTGTTAAGTATCGACCGCCGAATAATCGCGATCCGTTACCAGAGGAAAAGCGTCAATTTTGGCCATATTTACTCAGGCAATTAGAAATCATTCAGCCAAAGGCTATTTTGACCTTAGGGCGGCACAGCGGCGGCGGATTTATTCCGGGATTGCAGATCAGTAAAGAGCACGGTCGTCCACGTAAAGTACGTCTGCATGAGCTTGAATTCGTAGTGATTCCGTTATATCATCCGGCGGCTGCGCTTTATAACGGCGGTATGCGTCAGACTTTAATTGATGATTTTATTCAGGCTGTGGAATTTGTGAAGAAGAATGGCGGCGCTTAATTAGACTATTTTCTTGCAAAAGTTTCCCAGACGTAGTATAGTGGATAGTCGATATCTATTATATCTAAGTCGAGAAAGGATTTGTATGAGATTATCGGGAGCTGTTGAACAAGCGTGCTGCATTATGGCAATTCTGGCGGATCCGAAAAGGACGACGCCGGTAACTAATGATGCGCTGGCGGAAAAGATGCTGGTTTCGCCGACGTACTTGAAGAAAATTAGTCGGAAATTGGTAATAGCAAAGCTAATCACTTCAACGCAGGGAACTGGCGGCGGATTTATTTTAGCGAGAAAAATGAACGAAGTTACGTTGCATGATGTTGTCCTTGCAATTGAAGGAGAATCGCCATTTTTCCAACCTCAGGGAATTGTTGAGAGAGTTTTTCAATCGCGTCCTCGCCAGGTGGAAATTGGCATGAATATGATAGAAAAGGTTTTTTCTGAAGCGCAGAAAAAGTGGAGTGAATATTTGAAAACTGTGACGTTGGAAGATGTGGCAAAGGAGGTCGCACATGATTAAAAATAAGATGTTACAAGCCGAGTGGAAGCATTTGTTTAATAATAAAATATTGTTGATATCTATGGCTGTAATTTCGTTTATCCCGATTTTGTATAGTGGATTTTTCCTAGGCTCAATTTGGGATCCGTATGGACAGACAAAAAACTTGCCGGTGGCGTTCGTGAACGAAGACAAGGGCGCTAGCTTAAATGGCAAATCGCTGAATATTGGCGAATCTGTTGAGAAAAAACTAAAAGATAACCACGATTTGGGCTGGGAGTTTGTCAGTAAACAGCAAGCAGACGAAGGCGTGAATAACGGGCATTTTTATGCAGTGGTAACTATTCCGTCCGACTTTTCGCAGAAAGCGGCGTCAATTACCAAATCTGAACCTCAGCAGGCGGTTATTAATTTTACGACCACGCCAGCGAAAAACTACATCGGTTCGCTAGTCAGTAATCAAGCTGCCGCCAAGGTTAAATCTTCGGTGTCTGAGCAAATCACTCAGGCGTACGCTAAGGGGATTTTGGAGAATTTGGACAAGCTTGGAATAGGGCTGGACACGGCGGCTAACGGCGCGTCAACTTTGCACGACGGATTAGGACGATTGCAATCTGGCACACAAGCGTACGTTGGCGGCGTGAAACAGTTGGCAGTAAACCAGCAATCTTTGGCTGGCGGACTGGCGCAACTCAGCGACGGTTCTCGTAAATTGCAGGCGGGATTGGGGCAATTGTCGAACAATTTGCCGACCGAATCTCAATTGTCGCAATTATCTGACGGTATGAAGCAATTGCAATCGGGCATAAATCAGTTAAACGCCAGCGTGAGCAATCCATCGCCAGCGCTCGTAGCTCAGCAAAACAAGGTAAAAACGGACGCGCAAATTTTGGAGCAAACAATGCGAGCTTCGGAGTCCGACTTGTCGGCGGCGGGCGATACTTTGCGGACTTTGGGCGAGCAAGCAGCCGCTCCTGGTGGCAATTCTACGACGACGATAAGTTTGCCGCAAATTAGCAATATTTTTCAGGCATTCACGAAAATTCAGACAATTAGCGCGCAGATGGAGACGCTACGTGAAGATCTTCAAGCGCTAACTCAGCAATTATTGGCGCAACAAACGCAACTTCAGGCTGGAGTTTCTGTATTGAACAACGGCGTGAATCAATTGACACCAAACGCAATCACCGCATTTAACGGCTATAACAGCGTGCGATTTGCGAATAATCAATTGTTGGCGGGTTCAACAAGCTTAACAAACGGCTTAAACGAAGCAAAATCGGGCAGTCAAAAATTGGCGAATGGCGCGAGTTTGTTAGAAAGTCGCTCGGGCGCGTTAATTGATGGAACTTCGCAACTGGCAAGCGGCGCGGATACGCTGGCGAATAAATTGGCGGACGCTTCTAATCGCATAAAAATTCAACCAACTGGCGCTACGACTCAGCAGCAAATTGCGAATCCAGTGAAGTCGGAAATGACCGAAAAGGGCAATGTTCCGAATTATGGCTACGCTTTGTCGCCGTATGTTTTGTCGCTAAGTTTGTTCGTTGGGGCACTCGTTCTGAACGTTATTTATCCGATTCGCAAAACTTTTTCTGAACAGGAAAGTGCGATTCGTTGGTGGCTATCTAAAGCTTCGGTGGCTGGCGTGGCGGCCTTTATGCAAGCAACAATTTTGATGTTGGTGATGGTGTTTTTCTTAGGACTAACTCCAGAACATCCAGCGCATTTTATCGGGGCAATTTATCTGACGTCGTTTGCGTATATGTCGATTGTGTCGCTTTTGGTGATTGTTTTGGACAATCCAGGGCGATTCCTAGCGATGGTTCTTTTGGTGCTTCAATTGGGTTCCAGCGAGGGAACATTCCCAATCCAAACTGCCAACGGATTCTTCCAGACAATTAATCCGCTAGTGCCGATGACTTACTCGATTCGTGCATTGCGCCAGGCTATTTCGGGCGGTCTAGATAACGCATTTTACGGCAGCAGTATGTGGGTTTTGGCTGGATTCTTGTTGGTGGCTAATTTATTGACAATCGGCTTCTTCGCTTATCGTGGCAAGCGTAAATTCGCACACACGTCGGTGGATGGCGACGATTAATTGACCTCTGTTATAAAACATTGTTCTTTGACAAAAAATGAGCGGTTTGCTAATATAAGAGTACTAACTAGAGGAATTTACATCAGTTCACCTCTATACCTGGTTTTTGAATTATATTGTAATAAAAAAGGAGTATAACAATATGGGTCAGCGGCGACTAGCAACACCGCAAAAAGACGACGCCAACAAGCGTCCACAGTCAAAGAAAAACAATAATGCAGTTTTGAATAGTACAACTACTCGTAAGGGTGAGGTTTTCCGAGCTCAGCGACGAACAAGCGAGAACGTTAATCTCAGGGCTTCACAGCACTTGATTGATATTCCGGTAAACAAGTCAGTTTATAACGGATATGGCGGTGAGCAATTTAGTGCCAAAATGCAACCAAAACCTGTTCGCGGCGGTCAGCCGAAACTTCGGATTATTCCGATTGGTGGCGTGGGCGAAATGGGAATTGGTAAGAATATGAACGCCATCGAATATGATGATGAGATTATCATCGTAGATATGGGATTTCTGTTTCCAGGCAGTGATTATCCAGGCATCAATTACATCACGCCGGATATTACTTGGCTGGAAGAGAATAAGCACAAGATTAAGGCGCACGTTTTTACGCACGGACACCTTGATCACATTGGTTCGTTCCGTCACTTCATTCATCGTATTCCAGCGCCAGTTTATGGCTCTAAGTTTACGATTGGCATGCTTGATCGAACGATGGACGATTCAGAAGTGGATTTTAAGCCAGATTATCGAGTGATGGATCCGCTGAGTCACGAAATTATTCAAGTTTCTAAGCATTTCTCGGTCGAGTTGGTGCGAG
>UNSM01000047.1 GCA_900555425.1 Candidatus Saccharimonadota bacterium
CACGATTATAACTGTAGTGTTATTTTCTGATTCGCTCGTTCCAGCTTCTGCGCTAGATGCCTCGCTTTCCGTAGAATCATCTGGAGTATTGGATGAAACTTCGATCATCTTCGCCACTAAATAATTGTCGGGGTATTTTTTATCCAATTGTTCAAATTTAGCCTTTGCCTGAGAGTATTTACCTTGAGAAAAACTCTCCAAGCCATCTTTCCAGAGCTTAGTCAATTCGCCGTTCGTCGATAACGCAACATTATTTTTCTTCGCCATAGTTTTCAGATCGGCGATATCACGGAATATTCCCTCTCCAAAGCAAGAATTGTTACGCTCGCTCCTATCCGCACAAGACGAGCCGCCGTAAGTGTTTAGTCCAATCTGCTTACCATCATCATCGAACGCTGGACCACCGCTGTTACCCGCCGCAATTTGCGCGCTCATTGAAAATAGCTTATGACCGCCCGCGTCACTGGCCGAACCAGAAACATCTCCCTGAGTAACGGTCGGCACAGTCTTACTCTTCTTCGTATTTACGCCGTCGTCGACAATCGCTGGATAACCAATCGCCGTCACTCGATCGCCTCTAGAAATCCTAGAGCTATCACCCAATTCTACCGCTGGAAATCGCCCTTCAACCTTCAGAATCGCCACATCACTTTTATCGCTATTCAGATCCATCCCGCGGCCCTTCAAATCAACTTCCGCGTCAATTTTCTTAGCTGGAATATTAGTCTTCGTCTTTTTCCACTTAAGATTGCCCGAACCGTCATCTTCGCGCGCAATAGGTTCGCTTGAGGTCTGAATGACATAATCGTATCGATCGTTTTGCGAACGTATATTATCGGCAGGAACTTGGTTGATAAGACCGAGAATTGCCGCTTGCGCACTCTGATCGCCGCCATCAGCCTTATTTGCCAAATCCCGAAGCGTCTCTCGAGTCACATAGCCCGCATCTACCACAAACTTTATATATTTATTCATGTTTTCTTGCGTGTTGATGCCCATGATCATACTCTGATTAGAAACTTCAGTAACATGCCCATTTGTAGCGATGTAGCCGTCGTCAGAAACAATCGATCCGCTACCAATTCCACCCGTACATAAGCCATTCAGCTGCATGCTCGCGCCGTTCTGTGCCGTATAAATCATATCAGCACAACGATATGTTCCCACGCGGACAGTAGCAATTTGATTCCTTGCCACCACTTTAATAACAGAATCTTCGTCCAGTTCATCCAAAGTATTCGTAGTGTCTTTATCTTCTGAGAAATTTTCCGGCTTAGTTTCGGTCTTAGCTATCGTAGCGGAAGCCACTTGCGCCTCATTATCGCCATCAGCCCTGACCAAGTAGCTACTGTCTGGATTCTGGAAAGTAACCTTAGCAACTAGCGCCTCCAGCTGGTCAATATATGGCTGCGTGTACGAATTCTTGCTCAATGCAAAAATCGTCATCCAGTACGGTCTGCCATTCTGAATCGTTAAATAAGTTATTTTTTCACCAGTTTTCTGCCACTTGCCGTCAATAGTGCTTCCGTAGTCAACGACCATCTTCTTAAACTTACGTCCAGAAATCGTCGCATCGCTGGTGTGATATTTTAAGTTAGGATTATCCTTCTTCTGCTTGTTGATATCGCCCTGAAGCATTAAATCCAAATCTGAATATTTCTTCGTGTCCTTGTATTCCTCGGGCATCGTTGACCGATCAAAATAAGCTTTTTTGCGCGAAGTTACGATTGAGAAGTCTGGCATAATCTTCCTAAACGAGAACTTCTCTTCTTCCTCCTTCGGCTTTTCTGAACCTTTTCGGAAATGTAATCGCAAAATCGCATAAGCGCGGCTTTCTTTCAATTCATCATCGGTATACGTAGTGGCACTATACTGCTTTTCGTTAGAATCACTATTTAAGACGTGACCTTCGCCAGTAAAAATACTCTTGTCGTATCGAATTGAATAGCCGTATTTGGAAACGACTTTTTGCGAGTTCTTAGCATCTTCTTCGGCAAAAATCTTCTGGATCTTCTTTTTTGCGGTTTTACTAACTCCAGAAGAGCGATTATTATTAACGACAATCAGCCCAACTATAACGGAGATCAAGAAAACTACACCCAGAACGATGGCTGCAATTTTTAATTTCTTCATTGACTTCTGATTCATACTGCTCCAATCCTAACGATAATTTACAAATTGCAAAGGTGTGTCATAATCACTTTCTCGCAATAAACTAATAACTTTTTGCAATTCGTCCTTCGACGCAGAAGTAACACGAACGAGGTCGCCCTGAATTTGCGGCTTAGCTTTCGGCGCATTAGCGCGAATATCAGCAGCAATTTGCTTCGCCGTCGGCTGATCAAGACCTTGCTTGAACGGAATCTCCCAAGTCGTCTTCAGGTTCGAAACAACTTTCTCTTTTGATAAATCCAGAACTTTGCTCGACTGACCGCGCCCCGCCAATTTCTTGCGCACAATGTCTAGCACGGCGTCAACTTGCCAATCGCTGTCGCCCGTAATCTTCAAACCTTTCTTATCGTCCAGCCAATCAATTGCCGCGCTCGTCCCCTTAAAATCATAACGCCCTTGAATTTCTTTTTCAGCCTGCATGAAAACATTATTCATCTCAGCCTTGTCAATTTCTGACACAATATCAAACGAAAAACTCGCCATCTTCCCTCCTAATTTTTTCTATTATACCAAAAAATCGCCCCGTTTAGAGCGATTTTCTGATTTTGCTTTCAAGCAATAATTAGCCGCGAGCAAAGTGCGCAAAGGCGCGGTTAGCTTCAGCCATCTTGTGGGTGTCTTCCTTCTTCTTAAAGGCGGCACCAGCTTCATTGTAAGCGTCAACAATTTCTAACGCCAAACGCTGCGAATATGGCATTCCGCTACGAGCGCGGGCTGCTTGGACTAGCCAACTAAACGCATAGTGCAATTGTCGATGTCCCTGAACTGGGAACGGAATCTGGTAGTTAGCACCACCAACACGGCGAGATTTAACCTCGAAGCTTGGGCTAACGTTCTTCAATGCTTTTTCAAACACTGCCAATGGATCTTCAGAATCCAATTTCTTAGCGGCAGTTTCTAGGGCTACGTAAACAGCGCGTTCAGCCGCCAATTTTTTACCGTCTAGCATTGACTTGTTGATCAAGCGCTGAACTAGTACGCTTTGGTATCGGCGATCAGGCTTAAGTTCACGCTGCAATTTCTTGGTAACTTTACGAGGCATGATTATTTATCCCCTTTCTTTGTACCGTACTTAGAGCGACCCTTCTTACGGTTGTTGACACCTTGAAGGTCAAGCGCACCGCGTACGATGTGATAACGCACACCCGGAAGGTCAGGCACACGACCACCGCGGATCAAGACCACAGCGTGTTCCTGCAAGTTGTGACCTTCACCACCGATGTACGCCCAAACTTCATAGCCGTTGTTCAATTTAACACGAGCAACTTTACGCAAAGCTGAGTTTGGTTTCTTTGGCGTCTTAGTCGTCACACGCACACAAACACCACGCTTAAGCGGTGCATTTTGGTCGTAATAACGTGTTTTTAGGGCGTTATGAATACGACCTAGTGCTGGCGACTTGGACTTTTTCTTAGCCGTTTGGCGCGGTTTGCGCACCAATTGGTTGATTGTTGGCATCCAATTTCTCCTTGGTTGATTAACTAATTATGGCAATTCGCCTTACGGTTTGGATTCAGCAACTCCTCTCCGTGTCTATACCTTTTCCGCCGAGATTGCGATCTGTACACATTCAAAACACCGCGCACTCCGAAAAGAGGAAACTCTACATCTATTCTATCACAGATTTCGTAAAAGTAAAATCGCCGCCCAGACTCAGAACCTAAAGGATCAGACTTAAGAACAGGGTACTCATTGTCAGAGATGAATTCCTTGCACGGAATAGATATAACTTGTCACACATACTCACCCTAATCCATCACCTCCACTAGGAATATTTTCTTTTCAAAGCCGCCGCGTTTTTCTGCTTTTTCTGCGCGAATTTTTTCTAATTCTTCCGCGGTACAACCATGCAGGCTTGCGAGAGCATAGACTACTTCCATGATATCGGCAAGCTCATCAGTATTTTTATCTTTTTTATATTCCTCAACTTCTTCGACTAGCTTTTTCGTAAGCTCCACGGCGTATTCGTCTGCCGTAAGTATTTTGTGAGTTGATTTTTGCCCGTTGTCCTTAATGATTTCCAAAATTTTATCGCGGACAAGTTTGTTATATACTGGCATAAAACCTCCTTTAATTGTTTATTACGTTGCTTACGACATTTATGAGCGACGTACATTCGTCATACGTATTATCA
>UNSM01000048.1 GCA_900555425.1 Candidatus Saccharimonadota bacterium
TATTTCCCAGAAGCAGCTTCACGCTTTAATAAAGATTTATCTCTACTCCGTAAAAATACCGCGCCGACCGATTCATTCTCGTTATTGGTCAGTAAAGAAGAATCGCCGATTTACGAAGCGCTTAAAAAACACAACTATCACCAGATATCAATTATCCACACAGCGCCAGCGAACGTCGGGCAGACTTTATATGTGAGCCACAGCGTAAAGTCTCAAATTCCGCAGACTTACTCTGGGCACTTGTCATCAGTAATTGTCAATGACCATAAGGACGGCGACCGATTCTATATCTACACATCCGACCGCAAATAGGGTATAATTGTAAGTGTTAAATAAGGAGGAATATGGCGTTTGATCAGGTAAAAATGCTGCAACAATTACGCAAAGCACAGAAACAATTAGGCAAAGAAATCATCGAAGTTGAGGCTGGCGATGGCGCTGTGATCGTACAAATCACTGGCGAGTTAAAGATTAAGTCTGTAAAGATTGACCCAGAAATGATTGATCTGGAGAATATCGAAGAGTTGGAACACTGGATCGAAATTGCAGTTCGCGACGGTATGACAAAGGCTCAGGAAGTCGCTGCTGAAACTATGAAGCCATTGATGGGCGGCTTGGGCAACTTGCCATTCTAAAGTCATGTCAATCGACATTTTACCAAAAGCTCTAACTGCTTTAATTGATGATTTTGGTAATCTACCTGGAGTTGGACCGCGTACGGCCGAAAGATATGCCTACGCGGTTTTACGCCGTAATCCCAAATCCGCAAAGCAATTAGCGCATTCATTAGACCAATTGCACAACCGAGTAAAAACCTGCCCGAAGACATTTGCGCTGATCGACTCAGAGGATAACGTGTCGCCTTTATACGCAGATTCGAACAGGAATAAAAAAGTCGTTTGCGTAGTCGAGGAGCCGCTAGATATTGTTGCTATAGAAAGAACAGGACAGTTCCTGGGTACATACCACGTGCTGGGCGGCGTTATCTCACCAATTGACAATATTGGACCAGAGCAATTGCATATCCCAGAACTAATTGAGCGTATAAAAACTGACGACGTTCAAGAGATTATCATCGCTACGAACGCTTCAGTTGAGGGCGAATCGACCGCGCTATTCTTACAGCGCTACATCCAAGAAGCTGGCTTGAATACGACTATCACACGCTTGGCTAGAGGCATTCCAGTCGGCGTTGACCTCGAATATGCAGACCAAATCACGCTGACTCACGCGCTGGAAGGTCGAAAACAGTTATAGATTCAAAGCTTCATAACCAATAAAAAAATACCCGCCATCTCGGCGGGTATTTCGTTGCTAGCTTAGCTTATTACATTTGGCGGCGGCTAGCGATGTAAGCGATAGTAGCTGTAGTTAGTCCACCTAGACCTAGTGCTGACATGATCGCGTCACTTGCACCAGTCTTTGGCAATTCTGGGCTAGGTGTTGGTGTTGAAGGAGTGTTTGGTGTAGGGGTAGTAGGGGTAGTAGGAACTTCCTTACACTTGCTCAAGTCAGTTGTGTGCTTTGACTCGTTGTATTCTTCCTTCTTGATTTCACGAAGCTCTTTTTTATCGATTACACAGATTGTGATCTTAGCAGGTGCTTCCTTACAGTCGTTTGGATTCTTTGAATGCTTGCTTTTGTCGAACTCTGATTCCTTAATCTCTACTGGATATTTATTGGTCTCACGGTTGCAAACGATCATTTTTGGCTCTGGCTTAACCGTAACAGTTTTTTGACAGTTAGGGTTTTGCCTCTTAACTTCACCAGTTTCTTTACCGTTTACAGTAATAGTAACTGTATAGTTGCCCTCTTTTGCGTAAGTGTATTGAATTTCTGATGAGTTAGTTGTCTTGATGTTGTTATCACCGAAGTTGTATGTGTAGCTGGTGATAGATGCGCCATCCTTAGCGGTTGCCTTAACACTAAATTTGAAGGTGTTTCGAGAAATTTCAGTTACTTGCAAAGCGTCACATGTTAGAGCAGGCTTTGCTGGAGGTGTTGTTGGGTTACCCCAAACTGGGTTACCACAGTCCTTAATCACACCAGTAATAAATGAGCCGTTATTATCAAACCATGCGTAGATATTGTAGCTCTTAGGTCCGTCAACGAAGCTCTGACCAGTTGTGTATTGGTAGTAAGTATATCCGTTTGAGGTCTTGTAGCTACGTTGTGGCTGAGGCTGACGAGTACCAGCTTTAGACTGTACAGTTATAGCACTTGTAGCTACAACACGACCGTCAACTGTAATGTTACCGTTTGCGTCAACTACACCCTCACGCATGTTTGATCCGCCCTGAACCATAGTTTCAGTAACGTACCACTCTTTGTATAGTTCTTTAATTTCTGTACGGCTGTATGCTGTTTGCAATTCTGACATAGAATGTGTACCACAGTATACAACGTTAAAACTGTTACAGCCGGCAGCCTGTGAAGGTGATGCCAACCAGATTCCACCGAGCATAGCAAATCCCAAAGAGATAGCAATGCCGATTTTCTTAAATTTGTTCATAAAAACTCCTCTTTCCAGCCCTATCTTCAGGCTTTATGTCCTCATACTAGCACAATCTTTATATTTTGTCAATAATAATTTATAAAAATGTTTATGTTTTTTCGATTGCGCAGTATTTTTATAGTCCACCACATATTATACCACTTATGTAATTAAAAACAATATATATTATATTAGAGTAAAAATCATTTGTTATAATAAATAATATGCTAGATACAGCTAAACAATTCATTCAATCCGCAAACAATATAGTTATTATTCAAGCCGAAAATCCCGACGGCGACAGCTTGGGCTCAAGCTTGTCGCTGGAAGAAGTCTTAAGTGACCTAGGGAAGACTGTTACTTTATATTGTCCAGTAGATATACCGAAATATCTTCATTATATTCACGGTTGGGATCGAGTACAGAACGACTTTCCGTTTCAAGCCGACGCCGCGATAATTGTCGATACAAGTGCGGACGTGCTTCTCAGTAAGGTATTGGAAACTCCTGGAGCGCGACATTTTCTGGAAACTCACCCGACTCTGGTTATCGACCATCACACAGCTGAATCAACACTTAGCTTTGATCATATTATGTTATCAGAAACCGTCGTGGCGACCGGGGAATTGCTATATAAACTGTTCAAGCATTCCGACTGGAAGATAAATCCTCAGGCGGCCGAAGATTTATTGATAGCTATTATGAGCGATAGCCTGGGACTTACTACGCAAAACACCACGGCTCAGACTTTTCATACGGCGGGAGAACTTACAGAGCTGGGCGCCTCCAACTCGGAAATTGAAGAGCGACGACGCGAATTTATGAAGAAATCGCCAGAAATTTTGGCGTACAAGGGAAAATTGATCGAGCGAATCGAATATTTATTAGACGGACAATTGGCGCTAGTACACGTGCCGTTTGAGGAAATCCAAGCCTACAGCGACGCTTATAATCCTGGCGCGTTGATTGGTGACGAGTTGAGGCTGGTTGAAGGCGTGGCGCTTAGTTGCGTTATTAAGACTTACCCTGACGGCAAATTGACTGCGCGGCTACGAGGTAATTTACCAATTGCCGATACCGTAGCTGGATATTTTGGCGGCGGCGGTCATCCGTACGCGGCAGGATTCCGCGTATATGAAAACTATGACGAAATCGTAAGGGAATTAGTTACAGCAACAGATCAGGCTTTACAAGAAGCAGATTAGTATTGACTTTTTAATATAAGTGTGGTACAAATAATATCAGCTTTTGTTGACAAGTTGAATAAATCCTTGTCCGAAAGCGTACTTTGACAAGCAGCCTAGCACAGGATGAGGTTTTATTCCTTTTTTGAGGAGAAAATATAAAGAGGAATGGAATCTCATCCTGTGTTAAAGAACAACGCTTGACCACCCACATTCACGTGGAGATGAGAAGAAAGGCAAAACCATGGAGCTCGTCGATTCCCGTACGGGGGAATGCAGGGGAAATATCCTGATTCTAGACAACCCAGTCGAGAGTCCAACCGCAACCCCTGTCACGATCCACGTAGATCAAGAGAATTGGGAGATGCTAGAGGCTATCACTAATTTCCGAAAGGAATTAGTCAAGGCCTTTAGGGACGATTATGGCTATGAATCTCAGAGGCTACTAGATGTACTAAACTCTGTCGACGAATGCATAATCACCATTGCAGCCTATGGACGCACAGATCGGCAACTCTCGAAAGATAACGAGAGAGTTTCTACGAGAAACCTGTCTGCTGTAGCGGATAGGCTCAGCAATATGATTGTTGGAGATCTCTCCCCACTC
>UNSM01000049.1 GCA_900555425.1 Candidatus Saccharimonadota bacterium
AATATGCGTTTGAGTTTACTAAGCTCATCAAGCCGCATAGCAATGATGAATATATTGAGATAAAAGAAAATGACGAGATACTTGAAGATCCAACCGTGTCAGACCCTAATAGCTACTACCGTTTTTATGTCGCCGAAACAAAACACAAAATCGATCTGCGCTATCCATAAAAAATGCCGTTTTCTGCTATAATTATCTCATGAGGAGCATGAGGGGATGAGTCAGGCGCTATATCGTAAATATCGCAGTCGCAGTTTGGATGAAGTTTTAGGTCAAGATCACGTGACTAGTATTTTACGTCGAGCGTTAGAGCAGGGAAAAATTGCTCATGCGTACTTGTTGACTGGACCGCGTGGCGTGGGAAAAACATCGGTGGCGCGAATTCTGGCGCACGAGATTAACCACTTGCCATATGATGACGATTCTTCAAACTTGGATATTATTGAAATTGACGCAGCCAGCAATAACGGCGTTGATGACATTCGAGCTTTAAGGGAAAAAGCCCAAGTCGCGCCTGTTTCTGCGCCGAAAAAAGTTTATATCATCGACGAAGTTCATATGCTGTCAAAATCAGCATTTAACGCGCTATTGAAAACCCTGGAAGAACCGCCAGAGCACGTGGTGTTTATCTTAGCCACAACCGACGCCGACAAACTTCCAGCCACTATTCTTAGCCGTGTGCAGCAATTTTTCTTCCGCCCAATTCCGACGGAAATTATGACGCGCCAGTTAATGAACATAGCGAAGAAAGAGGGATTCGCAATTGAAGAGGACGCCGCCAGGTTAATTGCTGAACGTTCCCGCGGCGGATTCCGTGACGGTATTAGTACGCTTGACCAATTGTCGATTTTAGCAACTCCAGACCAGCCGCTAACCGCGAGTATGGTTACCGAATATTTGGGACTGAGCGACGCGACGATGCTCGGCAATTTGCTAGATTCATATCCATCCGACGACAATGAAAAAGTCTTAAATATCTTCCAGGAATTAGAAAATAGCGGCGCGAATTCAGTTGTTGTGTCGCATCAATTATTGTCGATTGCTCGCAATAGGTTACGAAAAAATCCGAATCTTATTGAGTTGGTTCAGCAATTGATCGAGGTTGATCGGCACCCGCACCCAGACTTGAAATTATTGACGATATTCATGAATAGCAATTCTCAGCCGACAGAAAAGCCAGTCGCAACAAAGAAAGATACAACTCAAGCTGCGCCCCAAAAACCCGCCGAAAAACCAACGCCAATTAAGCCCGCAGAGTCATCAAAACCAACCGAAAATCCGATTAAAAAAGAAGAAAAACCAGCCGAGCAAGCAAAAAAACCCGCCGCAAAGCCAAAGAAAACCGACGCGCCACTAGAGCTAAATTGGGAAAAAGTCATTGAAAGAGCGAAGGAAAAATCCCTCGGACTGGCGTCATTATTGCAGAAAAGCCAGTGGTCGTTTGACGGTGAAAAATTGACAATTTACGCAGGTTCCGCGTTTTATAAGAAAAAGCTGGACGACGCAAAAAACAAACCATTGATCTCGGAAATTATCTCAGAAGAAACCGCGATGGATTTGGAAATTGATATAATTGGAGAGAAGAAGCCGCCAGAGGACGAGAAATTGGCGGAAATTGCAGAATTAATGGGTGGCGGCGAAGAAGTTAATCTGGAGGATATTTAATGGCAGACAAGAGCGAAGAAGTAAAAGGGAAGATACCGCCACAAAATTTGGACGCGGAAAAGAGTTTGCTTGGGGCGGTTTTAATTGACGAGGAAGTTTTGGCGGATGCCGCAGAAATTACTCACCCTAGCGATTTTTACGACAAGAATCACGGATTGATTTTTGCTGGAATGATGCGGCTATTTGAAAAACACAAGCCTGTCGACCTTCTGACCTTAACCGACGAGTTGAAACGTAAGGATGAGCTGGAATTGGTCGGCGGATCGGCATATCTAACAGAGCTAACAAACTACGTCCCAACGGCAGCGCACGCATCGGCTTACGCGGAAATGATTGCGCAAGCAGCGGTTCGCAGGCGCCTAATAAAAGCGAGTGGCGATATTTCAGAGCTTGGCTATGACGAATCAACGACCACGCAGGAATTATTAGAGAAGGCTGAAGCTGAACTTTTCAGCGTGTCAGACCAATCAACCAAGCAAGATTTGGTCAGTCTGGAAAGCATTCTGACGGATAGCTTTGACCGAATTGAAGAGCTCAGTAAGAATAAAGGTTCTCTCAGGGGAGTTCGTACTGGCTATCGCGATCTGGACAATATGACCGCTGGCTTGCAAAAATCGGACTTGATTATTCTGGCGGCGCGTCCAGCCATGGGCAAGACGACACTGGTGACAAATTTGGCGTATAATGTGGCAACGATTGAAAAAAATCCCGTCCTATTTTTCAGCCTAGAGATGAGCAAGGAGCAGCTGGTCGATCGTATGTTGGCGGATGCGTCGGGAGTTGATAGCTGGAATATTCGCACCGGAAACCTGAGCGATGAAGATTTTGCTAAATTGTCTGAGGCTATGGGAGAAATGGCTGAGGCGCCAATTTACATCGATGACACGCCAGGATTATCAGTTTTGGAAATGCGCACTAAAGCGCGTCGAATTGCTCATGAGAACCAATTGGGATTAATCATCGTCGACTATTTGCAGCTTATGCAGGCCAACGGAAACCACAACGGAAACCGCGTTCAGGAAGTTTCGGAAATTTCACGCGGACTGAAACTTATTGCTCGCGAACTGAATGTGCCACTAATTGCCCTGAGTCAGTTGAGTCGTTCTGTCGAATCTCGCACGCCGCCAATTCCACAACTAGCCGACCTGCGTGAATCCGGTTCCATTGAGCAGGACGCCGACATCGTGAGCTTTATTTATCGCCCTGGATATTATGAGCCAGATAACCCAGAAGTCCAGAATATTACAGACCTCATCATCGCCAAGCACCGTAACGGCCCAGTTGGTAAAGTCCAGTTATACTTCCACCCAGAGCGCCTACGCTTTATGAGCCTGGATCGCAAGCATGAATAGAATTGTGTTATAATCATACCAATGAAAAAGCAAAAAGTTACCGATATATTCCTTTACCGATGGCGCTACGTTTTCGGCTATACGCTGCTGGCGCTGCTATACATAGGGGCTATTATAATTTCCGCATTGCACGTGCCGGGAGGTTTGTCGCAAGCAGAAATCAACATGGTCAATACGACAAATCACTTAAACTTCAGCATCGAAGGAGTGGCCGTCACAAACTTGCCATTCCATCTTCTTCAATTGCTATTCTTCAAGCTATTCGGCGTCAGTTTATTAACAATTAAAGCGCCCGCCGTAATCCTTTCAATCGCCAGCTCCGTCGCTATTTTCTTCCTCTTAAAGCGCTGGTTTAAGCCGTCCACAACAATTCTATCGCTATTAATCATGGCAACGACTGGTCAATTTTTATTCATCGGTCAAAGCGCAACTGTTGGCATTTTATATATTTTCTACACCGCGCTAACTTTACTTTTTGCCACATTGATTCTCCAAAAAGCCCAGAACGCCTCCATTTGGCGAATCAGCTTAGCAATCACCACGGCACTCAGTCTCTTCACTCCGTATTTTTGGTATATCAATCTGGGACTTCTGATCATCGCCCTCCTGCATCCGCACCCACGCTATTTCCTCATCTCCCGAAAACACCGTAAATCTTGGATTGTGCCGTCCGCCATTTTATTCGCGATTGGTTGTGCGATTAGTTTTCTTTGTTATAAATCCCACGCGCTATTTTACAACCTCATCGGCATCAACGGCCTAAGTTTTGACATCATCGCAAACCTCAGGACTTTATATTACACATACATCCGCATTTTCCCATCAGTCGTAGGGAACCAAATCACACCAATTATGGACATCAACGCAATGGTGTTAATCGGACTAGGACTATTCCGCAGCTTCCAAAAAATCTCCAGCGCCCGCTCGTTTATGATTTGGTCGTGGCTAATCTTAGCATTGGCGCTACTCATCTTCCAGCCAAGCCTCACCCCAATAATCATCATCCCGCTATTTATCATCTTGGCGGTCGGATTGGAATCCCTAATGAATATGTGGTACGGACTTTTCCCGCGCAATCCATACGCTCGCGGCACAGGACTGGTTCTTATATCAATGCTAATCATCGTTATGGTAGCAGGCGGCAGCTTCCGCTACA
>UNSM01000050.1 GCA_900555425.1 Candidatus Saccharimonadota bacterium
AACCGCACGCTGCGTCGGCGTAATCTTCCCCAGATCGCCCTCTAGCATCATATCCAGATAACCCTTAATACTAGTCAACGGCGTTCTTAATTGATGTGAAGCCATAGAAATAAACTCATTCTTCGCCTCGTCCAGTCGCTGAAGTTGTCGATTACTGAACCTCAATTCTTTCGTCGCCTCGTCGATTTTACGCTGCAAACTCTTATTCAACTCATTAATTTCTTCCAACGACAAAGAGTTTCGAATCGACACCGCCAATTCCCCGGCAATTGATTCCAGCATTTCAATATCGCGAGAACTATAGCCCAAACTTTTATGCTCGCCCAGAAATAGAATTCCCGTTTCTTGATTTTGATGCAGCAGCGGCATAACAATTTTCGTGCGATGAATATCCAAAAGCTTCTTCAGTTCTGGATCTTTTACTTGATTTGCCAAAATAACTTCCGGAAAACTACAATTCTTATAATAGTAATCCATAATCCTGTGAACGTCTTCCTCAACAACAGATATTCGTCGCCGACCCGCCCGACCGTATATTCCTTTTTCTGGAATACAAAACGCCACTTTTTCCGCCTTAAGAGAAGTCGCTATATAATTGCCAACACGTCGAGTTAGCAATTGCAGATCCGCCGTATAGGTTAATATTTTACTAATCTCACGCGTAAATGTATCGGCATCATATTCTCCGTAATAAAAAACCCTATCAGTAAATTTATCAAAGATTTTCTTCACCGGCTGGTACATAACCGCCAAAATCATAGCCAAAATCATATTCATAAGATTTACGTGGCTATCAACCGTCAGGCTACGCTGGAAAACCAAAATTGAAATGACATATGCAGAAATCACGTAAACGACAGCTAGCGCGATTAATAGCAACATATACGAAACGCTTCGAGCTACCGCCATTTTTACGTCCATCAATCGGTATCTGACGATGCTATACATAATTGCAAATAAGAAAATAATCGTAGCAATTGGACCAATCCATATATATCGATAATCACCAAGCGCCGGAAGAAACAGATCCACTACAAAGCCAGGAATGCTACATATCAACAGACCAATCATGTAAATCGCGACTTGCTTGCGTCGAACAGGATCTGATTTGCGCCACGCTATATGCCCAAAACACATAGAAATTAAGAAGAATACCGAGAAAAAAGTTGCAAAAATAACATAGTTGACTGCATGAATCGGAATTCGAGAAAAATCTACTGGCGTAACAATTTCTGATGTATTGATAATAAACTCAGGAACCAAAATAATATATAGCGAAAAAATCGTTATTAGTATACTAGACGCGCAGATAAAACTCTTTGTCGATTTTGTCGATGGAAGGAATGACTTTGTAGTGAAAATAGCCAACGCAGGACAAAACACAGCCGAAGCGACATAAAACCACCTGGATGCAGTGTCTAATACTACTCCATTGTCTGCCAAAGAAAACACCTCAAGTCCAGCTGACCACACAGCCAAACATAAACAAACCAAGAAAAACCAATACTTTGCATCATGGCGACGCTTCGACTTTTTAAGTACGAGCACGCCCAAAATCAGCGCCATCAACGCAACCAATCCTAGCACTAATGCTCGTATCATCATACTAATGCTTATTATAGCATTTTATTCTACGTTTCAATCGCAAAAACTGTGTAAACGCCGCTCGCAGTAACTGTAGCTTCAATAGATTCTTTTGGTATGCCAGATTTTTGGAGCAATTTAAAGCCTTCTTTAATTGAGCGCATCCTAACTTCTGGAACCCACCCCATTAGTCCATGCAAAAATTCTTTTTGTGGGCGATTTACGTTCATATTGCCAGTGATCATTAGTCCACCGGTTCGTAGAAACTTCAGCGATTCTCGCGTTAATTGTTTATAAACACCATCTGGCAGATATTCTCGCAAGCCAGAATCTTCCGCAATATCCAGTTTACGATCGCCCAAAACTCCCTCCAAACTCAGAGGCTTGCCAAGCTTACTAAATAATCGCTCGCAATGAATTTCAATCTTATCTTCCAAATTCCATTTCTTCGCCAAGCTTTGTGCTGCCGCTAGAGACAACGGATCTTGATCTAGCAGGATAACCGTTGGCGCCTCACCCGTTTCATTCTTAAGTTTTTTCAGCATCTTCAAAGTCGCCAGTCCCGTTCCGCAACCAAAACTCATCACCAACATATCGTCAATCGAACGATTCTCTTTTTCTGCCACTTTCTTCAAATGATCAATCGATAGACTATTCACTGTTTCCACTCGCTCACGAATACCAAGCGAATCCGCACAATGCCGAATGACGTTAGAAAACTTCTCCGTCACTGGCGCCTGGATAAACTCTCGGACGTCACTAATTCTCTTCTCTACTTCTTCAACAGCCGTCGCTTTATCTACGCCGTTGTTGATTTTATCTTGAACCATAACTTCCGTCAGTGGCAAGCCATTAATCTTCTCGTCAAGTACCGACTTATCCAGCGGACCACTCATAGTTGGATATTTACCCTCTGACGATATTTCGCCATTTTCGTCAAAAACGCTTAAGTCCCCAGCTTCAGAAATTGTTAAAAACGTCAGTGCGGAACCTCGCTGATTGTGCCACGGCTGCGAATCAGTCTGATCTTTACCGTACAATAACTTGTCGCGAGAAACCTCCAGATATGAATCTATTTTTTCACCCCACTTGCCCATCTTCACAAAAGGAGTTTTATCTAAGACATTCGCAATTGCTGCGGTGGCCAAATTTTTATGAATAAAGTTTTTACGAATCTTTTTTAATTCTGCGTCGCTCCGCTCCAAATAATTGTATACGCTCCGAATTTTATCTGGATTATTGTATGCAGGATCGGTCTTTTCTCCAACCTTAACCCTACATTCCTCACTCCTAAGATCCGCAATTTCCTTATTTAATTTTTCATTAGCTTCATGATCAACTCCATTAAGAAAATCACCCGCTTCTGCAATACACCGTTCGTTCCTAAAGTTTTCCATGCCAAAAATTATAACATAGTTTATATGATATACTTAGAGTATGATAAAAATCGCTATCATTGAAGACGACCCAACCATCAGCCAGATGTACCGAATGAAGTTCGAATCGGACGGGTTTGACGTCCGCTTGGCCGCCAATGGACAAATTGGCATAGAAGTAGTCGAAAAGTTTCAGCCAGATATTATTTTGTTAGACTTACAAATGCCGGAAATGGACGGAGCAGAGGCTTTGAAGCGGATTAGGTCTAAAGATTGGGGAAAAACCATTCCCGTTATCATCCTTACCAACCTCGGCGAGGAAGAAGCTCCACACGATTTGAAGAAATTAGGAATTCATAGCTATATCGTAAAGGCAAATCTCACGCCACGCCAAGTTGTCGAACAGGTCAAAGCTGCCATAAAAGCTGCCTAGTTTTTTGATTGATTCGCAATTTTTAGACAAGCCGTAATCACATTATCAAACAACGCAGAGACTGTTAACGGACCAACTCCGCCCTTTTTTGGTGTAATAATTACATCATTACGCTGACGCACTTCTTCAGATACGTCGCCAACAATTTTTCCATTTTCCGAAGCAGTTCCCGCATCAATAACAACTGCTTTAGGTTTAATCATTCGGCTTTTAATCAGCCCCGGGACTCCAGTTGCCGACACGATAATATCGTAATTTATCAATTGAGATAAGTCGTCACCTTTTTCAAAAACCGTCACATCGACACCAGACTTTAGCCACATCTTCTCAAGAGGGGCGCCAACCAAACGACCTCGCCCGACAATCGCAACTTTTTTTCCCTTCAAATCAACGCCATATCCAGCCAGCAACCAACTAATAGCCGTTGGTGTAGCCGCCTGAAAAATCGCCCTCTTGCGCAAACCATCAACATCTTTATCTTCTCGAATACTCTCGAGTAGTTCCTCAGTCTGATCAGAATTACTAATCGGCAATTGCAGAATTATCCCTTGAACGTCATCTCGATTGTTCAATTCTTGAATCACCTCCAAAGCGCCGCCCGCAGGGACTCGATGAATCTCCACGTCAATCAAAATATCAGCGCCATACCTCTGTTTCAAACGCATGTACGTTTCAATAACTGGATTTTCGACATCAGTAACAATTGCCAA
>UNSM01000051.1 GCA_900555425.1 Candidatus Saccharimonadota bacterium
GTGCGAATCGGTTTTTTGGGATTGCTACATATGGACATTATTCGCGAGCGATTGGAGCGTGAGTATAATTTGGATTTAATTGTGACCAATCCGAGTACTGATTATCAAGTTAGTCTGACGAATGGCGAGGAATTGGATATTAAATCTGCTAGTGAATTGCCCGACCCAGCGCAGATAAAAGAGATTCGCGAGCCGTGGATTGATGGCGAAATTGTTGTGCCACAGGATTACATCGGTGCAGTGATTCAGCTGATCGTGAGTAAGCGTGGTCGCCAGAAAAACCTGAGTTACATTGACGAGCGGGCGCTGATTTCATTTGCGGCGCCACTTGCGAATTTGTTGACGGATTTTTATGACCAATTGAAATCTATTACCAGTGGCTACGGTTCGTTTAATTATGAATTGTCGGATTATCAAGTGGAAGATTTGGTGCGCGTCGATTTTTATGTAGCGGGCGAAATGGTTGATTCGTTGAGCGTAATGTGTCATCGGTCGGAATCGCAGCATTTGGGGCGTGAGATTGTTAAGAAATTGAAGGAAGTCGTGCCGCGTCAGAGTTTTGAGGTTTCATTGCAAGCGGCAATTGGCGGTAAATTTATTGCCAGGGAAAATATCGGCGCTTATCGAAAAGACGTTACGGGCTATCTTTACGGCGGCGATGTCAGTCGTAAAAAGAAGCTTCTTGCCAAGCAGGCGCGCGGTAAAAAACGAATGAAACGCTTTGGTAAAGTCGACATACCGAGCGAAGCATTTATGGTGATGCTAAAAAGGGATTAATTGTGAAAAAACCTATTGTTTATATTGATATGGATGGTGTTTTGGCGGATTTCAAATCTGCTTTAACGAAGATATCGCCTGAGTTGATTGATGAGTTTGCTGGCCAGCACGATAATATTCCAGGAATTTTTTCTTTGATGGATCCAGTGCCTGGAGCTATCGAGGCGGTTTACGTCCTGAAAGACAAATACGATTTATACATTTTATCTTCTTCTCCGTGGAAAAATCCGACAGCTTTGGGCGATAAGTTGGCGTGGGTGAAAAAGTATTTTGGCGGCGAAGGTTCGGATAATGTTTTCTTCCGTAAGGTTATTTTTTCGTCAGCAAAGAATTTGAGTCGAGGCGATATTTTGATTGACGATCGGACGGCGAATGGTGCGGGCGAGTTTCCTGGTCGGCTTATTCGTTTTGGAAGTTCTGAATTTCCTAATTGGCAATCTGTACTTGATGAGTTATTATAGGTAAATATTATGCCAAGTATTGAAGATCTTATTACAAATTATCAGCCGACTGAATCGACAATTGAGTTGGTCAAAAGTACGAAAATTGCGCTGCTTGCGGGAATTTCTGGTGCGGGCAAAGACACGATAAAAAAACAATTACTGAAGTCTCCAGAGTTTCGCGATATCGTTTCTCACACTACGCGCGCGCCACGCACAAATAACGGATGTGCCGAGCAAGATGGGATTGATTATCACTTTATTGATTCGCAAACTGCCGAAAATATGCTACAAAATAATGAATTTATCGAGGCGAAGTTTGTTCACGGTACAGTTTATGGGACATCGGTGGCTGAGCTGAAATTAGCGCATGATCAGAACCGCGTGGCAATTACCGACATTGACGTTCAGGGCGTGGAGGAATATGAGCGACTGGCGCCAGATAGCATTGCGATTTTTATTGTGCCGCCAAATAGCCAAACTTGGATTGAGCGATTAAAAAAGCGTTACGCAACTGAAGAAGATTTTCAAGCGGAGTGGCCAAAGCGTCATGCCTCGGCGATAAAAGAGTTGGCTTACGCGCTTGAAGTTCCGTATTATCACGTGATTATCAATGACGATTTGGAGCGAGCAATTCGAGTGACCGAGGAAATTATTTTGCGCGGCGACGTGTTTAAGCGTCAGGATGACGAGGCGCGTTTGGTAGCTCGAAATCTCCTCAATGATATAATTAATCTATGAGTTCAGTAAAAACTCCAAAAAAAATAGCAGCCAGGCAAGATCGTTCCTCGAAGACCTTGACTACATTGTTAGACCAATCCTTTTTTATCTTTGCAGGTTTGGCGTCGTTTTGGTTGGCGTGGTTAGTGCTTAGAGAAGGTTGGGCGACGGGCGGTTGGTGGCTGGTTGGCTTGTTCTTTGTTGTGTGGATAATTGTGGCGTATTTGGCGCTGCCTAGGCTTCATCGAATTTTGAGCAATATGTACGTACCGAATTATTTTATCGGCAGGACGCGAACGGCGGACGGAGTATTAAGTGACCCTGTCAATTTGAGTGTGCGCGGCTCGGAAGAAAAGCTCCATAAGGCAATGACTGAGGCTGGCTGGGTTTTGGCGGATGACATAACTCCAAGGTCAGCTTGGAAAATGGTGCTTACTGTGCTGAGTGGTCGTAGTTATCCAAATGCACCGGTGTCGCCAGCATTTTTGTTTGGTAGACGACAGGACTTTGCTTATCAGCAGGAAGTTGACGGCAATCCAAGGCGTCGCCATCACGTTAGGTTTTGGCGATGCCCAACTGGCTGGCTTCTTCCTGGTGGTCATCGAGTTGATTGGTTGGCGGCCGGTACATATGATAAGAGTATTGGCTTTTCTTTATTTACTTTTCAATTTACACATAAGATTGACGAGAATATTGATATTGAAAGAGATTATATTATCGAGTCGGTTAAAAGTAACAATAAAAATGTTAGAGTGACGATATTAAAGGATTTTTCAACGGGCTATCATTCGCGCAATGGTCTTGGAGATTCCATTCGCACCGATGGCGATTTACCGATTTTGGAAGTCAGTTGGATAAAGGCTGAAGATAATGTCGCGACTTCATCGCGGCTCGGAGTGATTATGGACGGCACAATTTATGATCGTCATCCGCGAAATCACGAAACCTTATTGGAAGAGCTTTGGGGTCGCCGACCACCGCAGATTTTAATTGGCGGCGGACTAATGATTCTGGCGTCGTTATTCACAATTGGGCAAATGCTGGTGGACTTTTCTAGCTGGCCGACGACTTTGGTGCAGGTTGCGAATATTGACGGAATTGATATAAATGCCGCGAATGCCATGTTGTCAATGATGGCTGGTTTTAATGTGCTGTTGGTCGTGGCGGAAATCGTGCTGGTTGGGCTGCTACTTCGAGGAAGTAATCGGGCGCGAATCTCACTGCTTTCTGTGGCGACATTAGCTATCGTTACTGAATCTCTGTCTGTGACAATTGGTCGAATTAATGCGTCGATTATGCTGCTTTTGATCTCAATTGGCGTGCATATTATGATCATGATGTTGTTCTCTTCAGATGCGGCGCGCTACTTTACGGAAAGACGATAAGGCTTGGCACTCTGCTTGTATGAGTGCTAGATTTGCGATATAATTGGACTATGACCGAACGTCAACAAGCAATCCTTGTCGCCATTATTGAGCAATACGCTGAAATTGCGGCGCCAGTTGGTAGTGTAACGCTAGCCAAACTGTTTGGTGTGAGTAGCGCCACGATTCGCAGTGAAATGGCAAAACTTGAGGAGATGGGATTTATTGAGGCGCCTCACACGAGCGCGGGTCGAATTCCGACGGACAAGGGATATCGTTTTTATGTCAATGGAATCACGGCGGCGCAAATGACGGAATTGCCGAGCGGTATTGATAGCAGCACGAAGGCAATTGAGGCGCACGTCAATTCAAATGTTGATACTTCAGACAAAGCGATTCGTAGAGCGGTTGACGGTTTGGTGGAAATGACTGGCAATTTTGGTTTTGCGTCATTTGGTTCGAGTTTGTATATGAACGGAATGACTCAGTTATTCAGTCAGCCAGAGTTTGGTGATGGCGATCACGTTCAGGCGGTTGCTAAATTGATTGACAATATCGAACCGTGGCTACGTGAAGCGGCGCCGGATGAGCCGTTAAATGTGTTTATTGGTAGCGAAAACCCAATCGGTAAAAGTAGTGGAGCTACGTTAATTATAAGTAAATTTAAGTCATCGTCTGGTGGCGATAATTACATCGGTGTGATTGGTCCGACGCGACAAAATTATCGTCGAACGATGGAGCTGGTGCGTCGTACGGGCGCGATG
>UNSM01000052.1 GCA_900555425.1 Candidatus Saccharimonadota bacterium
AACCTATGGTCTAAAAAGGTCTTAAAGAGGCTTGTTACCTTTAAATATATTAAATCTTGATAGATTAGCTCCTTTTGATTGAATATGTTTTATAGCTAATTCAAGTTCATTAAATTCATTAAATTCTTCTATCTCATAATCTTCAGCCTGATCCAATTTATTTTTTGGTACTGTATAGTAATATGTGCTATAAGTTCCATTATTTTTCTTAATAGCAAATACTTGATAAACAACCTCTCCATCAATTTCAATAAGTTCATCATATCCTTTTGTTTGTAAATTAGTTAAATTTAACATATCTATTTTCCTATAATATCAATACGCATTTGTTTCCCATCCGTAATAATCCCCGAACCAGGTCACCTTTATCATCAGTCATTTCACGTGGGATACCGATTTTGTCGCAGTGGAAGTAGTGGGCTTGTTGGACGCCTTCTCCGTCTTCGGTTGTCCAATCGCGAACCTGTGCTAAAGGATCGTAGGAATCCAGATTGGTGTAGATATAGATATATCTGCCGTCCGGTTGGATTTCTTGCAGTAAATGGCTGCCGTCCCAAACGAATCCGGCTTCCTCTTCGAGGCTGTCTGAGAAGCAGAAGTCGCGTGCGTGCGTTCCATTCGCACTCTACATCGGAATTGTAGATTTCATTGGCTACAGCTTGCTCATTTATAGAGACTGTATTACTTCTATATATCTGTCTGTTTTTTTATCCCAAAAAATGTACAAATAAGTAGTATCATGCTTCAACTTCGATATATCTAACTGCCCTAGAAACATTGCGGGAATATTATCAACGATAGGCCAATCAGGCTCCTGTAACCATTTGGGATGTTTATCCATGCAAATGAAATGTTCCTTAATAATCTTTTTAAAAGTAGTCGCCGTCTTAGGTTTGTACTTATCATACAAGGAATTTAAATAACCCATATCAGCTGGTATCCAGTTAGGAATAGCCTCCAAAATCAAATCAAAATTTTTTTCTGTCGTTGAATTCGAAGAGTACGGGATATGCTTGTAATCTAAAATTTCCCTGAAAATATCCATCAAATTTAACTTTGCATCAAGAGATGTCAAATCCTGACTAATTAAATATTCATAAGTGGAATTACTATTCATATAAGGTTTAGCTTTAGTATTTTCCAACAGGGAAATTAATTCTTGATTGGAATACAACGCCATTTCCAATTCTTCAGTTGATAATTTTTCTTCCACAAAATTCTTTAAAATTTCTATTGCTTTCATAGCTAATCTCCTAGATTCCTATAAGGGTCAAGCGCTGCATGTTGTTCTCTAGTTACTTCTCTCAAATTAAAAGGACTATGCCTATTCTTCTGTCCAAGGCGTCGTAGCTGTAGTATTGTAAGTGTCGGTAACGGTTTTGGGCAGCCATTGGGCGTTGTAGCTGTATCTTGTGGTGTAACAAGTGGGGGCGGGGCGATGATGCTGATGAGGTTGTTAAAGAATCAATATTTCACACGACCTCAAAGAAGGTATCAAGGTCGTCTGAAAAACAGAAACCGCGTGCGTACCGCACGCACTCCATGTCAGGACTGAAGGTTTTCTCCGGGCTACAGCTTGCTCGCTCCCTATCTGTGGTTTTTTGGGAACTATATAGGCTACGGCTTGTTGCTAATGAAAGAAGTATTATTGATGAATTAAGAATGTTGCCAAAATCCAGCTACTACATCAATATTATCTTTATTATCTTTGTAATATATATACAATGCCCCATAATTAAAAGGGTAATTACCATTAAGAAGATTATCTGGGTAATAATCTTCATCTATACTCATCAAGTACAAATATCCGTTTTCTTCTAAATGTTTATAAAAATATTCTTCTTCTTGAATCAGTTGCAGTTCTCCTCCTACTGTTACTAAACCTGATAAATCATCACTATTTGCTTTTCTATACGGTTCAAAATAAATTCTATTTAAGTCCATATTTGTAAATGAAGTAATTTCACTTTCCTCAGATTTTGGATGAGTAAAAACTTTTATTGCACAATTAGGATAAATATTATTATCAAGCATAATGTCATGATTTTTAGGCAAGAAAATAGATAAGACAAAATTAGTTTTTAATGGATGTTCAAAACATCCATAAAACATCATTTCTGAAATACAATCTTGTTTATCATCAAAATATTTAGGAATATTTCCTCCTATTCGATTAAGGCTAGTTTCCTTAATCTCGTTCAAAATAACTTTTTCTTGAATAGCTTTAATCATTTTTATTTCCCATCCTCTTCTTAACAAGCCTATATAGATTCCATATCTAGTTAAATTTGTATTTAACTCAATGTTATCCATTGCCGATTGTGCTTTCAATTTTTTAGGATCAAATAAATTAGCATTTTGTAATAACTCATGCGCTGATAATTTATCATTCTTATGTCGATAATCTTTATAACCCGCAATACCAAACTCTGGCAACAACCCCAAGCGGTGTATTCGCCGTACCATAAGAGATTACCATGGATATCGTTCATCTCTCTTGAGATGCCGAACAGGTCGTAGCCGTAGCAGCGGTTAAGTACGGTACAAAAAAGGTCGTCTGAAAATATCGAATCTTACTTTTTGGTTTTTTTCTTAGGATTTAATTCGTCTTTACGCTGCTTATAAAACTGCCAATATTTTTTGTCCTCAATACTAAATGGATAATATCCAGCATCATTATAAGCAATATCAAAATATTTATAAGCTTCATCATATTTTTCAAGGTCATAATAAAAAATACCAGCTAACAGATACGTCCCTGCATTAGTGGTTCCTAAGTCAGCAACACTTAAAGCAATACTCAGCCATTCCTTAGCCTGTTCATATTTTTGATTTTTATAATACAACTCAAACAAAGCAATCGTAACCATTGTCGTTGGATGCGCCCATTGGGTTACGGGCTTAGGTATTAGCTCAAATGCTTCTTTTAATAACTTTTCTTGTTCTAAAAAAGGTTTATTATAAGTCTCACAGACTAAATCATTAATCTTTGATTCTAATTCTGGATTAACTGCATCTAAATTCATAGCATACAACTCCTCAATAAAGTTAAACGATAATAAATGTAAATTTTCTATGTCAATTATGACCATAATCAGATTTCGGTCGTAGTGGAAGTAGTGGGTTTGTTGGCGGCTTTCGCCTTCTTCGTTGGTCCAGTTATGTACCTGTGCCAAGGGTTCGTAGCTATCGGGATCGGTATAGATATAGGTATATCTGCCGTCCGGGTGGACTTCCTGCAAGAGGTGGCTGCCGTCCCAAACGAATCCGGTTTCCTCTTCGAGGTCGTCTGAAACTTCCTGACTGGTTTTCAGACGACCTTTGCCTATCCTTCTGCCCAAGGCGTCGTAGGTGTACGCCCAAGTTTCTTTGCTGCCGTCTTTTTTGAAGATTTCGGCTTTAACCAGTTGGTCGTGCAGATCGTAGAAATAGTTCTGCACTTCGCCGTCGGCCAGTTCGCGGTGGATCAGGTTGCCGAGGTCGTCGTAGTAATAGCTGCTGCCGTTGTAGGTTTGTAGGCGGTTGTCGGGGACGGTAAGGCTGTTGAGATCGGACAGGATATTGTGCGCGGGGTCGAAAGCGAACACTTCATTACCCGCTTTGGTAATCCGGCCCAGTTTGTCGTATTCAAACCGGGTCGTGCCCGTCCGTTGGTCGGTGCTGTGGGTCAGGTTGCCGGTACGGTCGTAGCCGTAGCTGCGTTTGACGGCATAAGCCGATGTTACTGCATTTTTCGCTGTTTCGGTCTGCGTCAGCTCGTTGAGTGCGGCAATTTGCCTTTTCAGACGGCCTAAGGGATCGAGTTCGTAACGGCTGGCGAGTTTACCCTGTGTGCGGTAGATTTCGCGGTGCAGCCGATCACGTTCGATGTCGGAGATGACTTCGTCGTCGAGGCTGATTTGGTGCAGGTGGCCGCTGCCGTAATACAGGTAGTTGATCTGTCTGCCGTCGGGCAGGACGGTGGCGGTACGGTTGCCGTTGAAGTCGTAGTGGTAGCGGATG
>UNSM01000053.1 GCA_900555425.1 Candidatus Saccharimonadota bacterium
ACAAAAACACCCAGCGACAGAAACGCCACAGCAAACATCGCCACGTCAAAAACAGTATAAACAGTTCCCCAAATCATCGGTTTTATCAGAAGCTTCGGATGATTGGACAAATCTTGAAAATCGTCCTGCATGTCAACAAAAAACTCTTCGACTTTCTTCGATTTCATCACTCGTCGTTTCTTGCCCAAGGTTGCAATTTTTACCAATGTATTGATGAATTTAGACAATTTAGCGGCAGTCATTTGCATACGCCGCTTTGACGAAAATACGAAAATCAGACCAAACGTCAGCGCCAAAACTACGATAATCAGCAAGAAACTCGCCGCAACGATATAACGATTAACCTTGCCGTCAATAGCCAGAGCCAACACGGCAATCACCAACAAAACCAAAAGCGACAAAAATCCCGTAACGTAACGAATCACCTGCGCAAATGTCGAACGCGCCGAACTCACGCCGAGCTTATGCATCCGCCACGTCGTATACGAAATTCCACTAACTCCGCCCGACGGAAAAATGTGATTGACCAAATTAAGCTCCAGCGCAATCCTCGTCTGCTCCAGCCTGGAAATATGATGAATCAGATTCTTCTCTCTTAAATACGAAAAAATCATTTCGCCGCCAGCGAAGTACACGATAATCTGAAACGGTAATAGTAAGAATAATAGCCATAAATCCGCGTGCAGAAACAAATTCCACGCCTTCACGAGCTCGTGCCGAGATAGAAAAATTATTATCGCCAAAACTACCAACGTCAAAACGCTCATAATGGCTCGTGGCGATTTCAACAATTGCAACACCTTCGGTAACATAACCTTCATTATACCACGATAAATGTTATAATTACGACATGTTTATAGCTATTCTTGGACGCCAACCAGAAATCTCTATCGCCGAATTAGAGGCGGTTTACGGCTCTCAAAATATCCAAAAGATCTCCAACCAAGCCGCTATGGTTAATTGCGACAATTTATCAATTGACAATCTCGGCGGAACGATTAAGTGCGGACAAGTCATCACGAAGATAAAGTCGCAAAAATCAGACCGCAATACCCTACTCCAAGCCTCAAAAATTATTGTTGAAAAATACACGAAAAAACTTTCACATAGCCAGAAAAAAATAACGCTTGGAATAAGTTTTTATGGCAATAAAACAGATCCGAGAAACGTCCAAAAAATCGGAATCATCTTAAAAAACAACCTGAAAAAATCTGGCGTCAGTTTGCGCCTAATTCCTAATAAAACCGCCGCGCTGTCCACTGCGACCTCTCATAATAATAAGCTCGGCAGGTCTGAGGCGAAAATTGAAATTATTATAGCTAAGAACGTGTATGGAGATTTGATAATCGCTGAAAGTCGTGGCGCTCAAAATATCAATTCGTATACTCAGCGCGACCGCGGACGACCAAAGCGCGATGCCTTCGTGGGAATGCTTCCGCCCAAGCTTGCACAAATTATGATCAACCTGTCTGGCGCAAAACCTAACGATTATCTCTGGGATCCGTTTTGTGGCACAGGAACGGTACTACAAGAAGCTGCGCTTATCGGCGTGAATGCTTATGGCAGCGATTTGAGCGATAAGATGATATCTTACACGACTGAAAATATGAGCTGGGTGGAAAAAACTTTTTCGACAAACGCTTTCTGGCAAGCGCATCAGGCCGATGCCACCTCTGTAAAATTAACAGATGAACAGAAGAAACGGATTTCTCGAATTGTTTGCGAAACATATTTAGGTCAGCCGTTTTCCGCACCACCCAGCCCAGAAAAACTTCACGAAGTAGTTGGAAATTGTAATCACATAATTAGCGATTTTCTACAAAATATCCGCTCGCAAATACACCCAGACACGACGCTTTGTATAGCCGTTCCAGCGTGGCAAAATCGCGAAGGCAAATTTACTCACCTACCTCTGATAAAAAATCTTAAAAAACTTGGATATCAGCAAATTATCGATAAAAACCTCTTATATTACCGTGAAGATCAAGTTGTTGCCAGAGAAATATTGGTATTAAAACCCGCAGATATAGCCAAAACCGCTTGACAACCGGCTTCATTTTCGATAAACTAGAACAGATTGTTTTATAGAAACTATAAGGAGTAAAGAATGTCAAAGGTTAAAGCTGGTGGTTCTAGCAAGAATATCCACAACAATGCTGGTCAACGTCTTGGCGTTAAGCGATTTGGCGGTCAGAAAGTTTCCGCTGGAGAAGTTCTAGTTCGCCAAACTGGTGCCACAAAGATCGCTGGTGACGGTACATACGTTAGCCGCAATTTCACCATCCACGCTGCAAAAGATGGCGTAGTTGGCTTTAAGTCAGTTAAGAAAACCAAGTTTACCGGCAAATCAGAACGCCGAACGCAAGTTGTTGTTCTTTAATCGGTAAAAACTTTTTATTAAAATAGCTCCGGTCAATGCGGAGTTATTTTAATATCAATCACCTCTTTTGATGATATCCCTCACTCTTAATTCCCTCAATACCACCTACGATACCCCGACGGCGTCCACTAGCTATCGATAAATCATTAATAATTTCACCAATCACCTGAGTTATGTTACTTTTATAGTGGACTATTCCTCCTCTATCATTCTGTGATTTCGCAATATAACGTCTTATTCTTATTAATTTATCCAACAAGTCATTAGTTACATTACCCAGAACTATATTATTCTCACCCATCTTATCTACGTGCTTAGTTAACTTAACCAGACGCCTACGCTCGTCATCATTTTCAATCTTACTTTTTAAGCCTTTCAGAAGACTATCTATATTATTCTTAAATTCATTCGCAGATTTAGCCCTAGAAACTTCAAGCTCTCTAATCCTCGATGATGCGCGTCGTATGAGCTCTTCAGTTGCAGATTCCTTTATCGCTTCAGGGTTCCTCTGAATTCGCCACTTCAGCTCATTCAGTTCTCTAGCTATAGATTTAGTCTCTGCAGAAAACTCGCCGTTATCCCCTCCGGTATATTTTTCAAAATTATTAATCACAGACTTAAAGTCCTCAGGTAATATGTCTGTATTGGCTTCATCCGTCTCCATCGGCTTTTTAACTGGTTCGGTTGCTACCAAATCCGCTGGGCTAGCACCCGCCCTATCCGTCTCCACCGGCTTTTTAATTTCAGCAGCCTTAACCGTTGGCTTTTTAACTCCAATAGCCCTAACCGCTGGCAAATCTACTGAGTCATTGACTTTAATTGCCCCAATCGACGCCAGAACTTCTTTAGTCATCTTCAAGGCTGGTGAACCGACGCCAGTCTCATTCGTCTTCACTGGCTCTCTAACTGGCTCGTTGGTTTCTACCCTATTCGTATCTATCGGCTTTCTAACTTCAGCAGCCTTACCAGCCACACCTCCCATTGCAGAAATAACTTTATCCGCTAAAGACTTCTCATGGTCAGAGGTATCTTCAACCAAGCTATTACTTGGGGTTTCTACGCCTAAGGAGGTTTCTGAGCCTGAGCCTGAGTCTGATCCCACCTCTGGAGCCAAAGACTCAA
>UNSM01000054.1 GCA_900555425.1 Candidatus Saccharimonadota bacterium
TTACGATGGTTCATACCACGATGTTGACTCCTCAGAATTGGCGTTCTCATTGGCGGGTTCTATAGCTGCTCGTGAAGGTATTAAGCAAGCTAACCCAATCTTGCTTGAGCCAGTTATGAAGGTTGAAGTTACTACACCAGAAGACTTCATGGGTGACATCATCGGCGACCTTAACTCACGTCGCGGACGTATCGACGCTATGGAAGACTTGATGGGTGGCGCTAAGTTGATTAAGGCATTTGTGCCATTAGCAAATATGTTCGGCTACACGTCAGATATTCGCTCAATGTCTCAGGGTCGCGCCGCTTCAACGATGGAATTGGCTCAATACGAGGAAGTTCCACCAAACGTTGCGCAAGAGATTATCGAAAAGCGAAATAAATAATCTCTACCTCATAAAAAATCCTCGGAGCGAATCCGGGGATTTTTGTTTGGCTAATTTTCAGGTTTATAAGTTTGGAATTGTTAGGCCTCGTTTGGCGAGTTCTTCTTTGATTCGTTTGGTTAATTTCCGCGCTTTTGTCGCCTGAATGCTATCTGTGCCATATCTGTTTTCAATGTCTTCCAGTCGTTGGCCTATGGTTATCGGCTTGCCATCTGGGCTAGTTGTCATGTCAGCTAAGTTTAAGATGAGCAATTCGTCCGTCCAATTTTCTACGTCAGGATCTCCGTGATTAAATACAGAATCAGACCAATTGAAGCCAGATAGTTCTAATATCCTGCCGCCTTCATGTTCGTGATCCGTCTGATTTTCAACAAAAGCGTAGGCAAAGTCGTGTGTCAGTCCCATTAAAAATAAGCTGCGCGCCACATCTTCTTTCATATTGAACACTTCGCGAGCCAGATTGTAAGATTTGTACGCCACTCCGCGCATATGAAATAATCGCGAGTCTGACAAACCAATGAATTTTGGGCTATTTTTCATGATGCTTGCGTGTTACGGCGGAATAAATTGATGAATTGTCGGCGAATTGGGCGACCGACGATGTTGCCGAATGATGCGCCAATTGCTACTGCTACGCCGATGAGGATTGCTCGCGCTAAGATGGCCAAGGCTGGCAGAAAGTTTGCGCTGTTTGGTGGATATAGAACGACGCCCATTAATCCGTTGTAAAGTGATAACCCTGGGACTAGCGGTACGATTCCCGCTGCGATGATCGCCAGGGAAGGGAATTTCCATAATCTGGAAGTCATAACTGCGACCAGCCCAATTACCGCCGCCGCGATGCCGCTCGCTGTTACGATATCAAAACCAAAACTCATGGCTAATCTTGAAATCCACCAGCCGAAAATTGCGATTAATCCAGAGATAACCATTCCTAAAAATCGAGAATGATTTCTCAGAACGAACGCCGCCGCGATAATTCCAGCGCCCAAATATTGCGTGTGTCCGTCCGCCAATGTCAATCGATCTGGTGTTGCTGGGAAAGTAATGCCGAATTTTGTCGCAATGTATAATCCGACCATCACGCCAGCAATTACGCCGCCCGTTGCCATTACGACTTTTAGTAATCTGGCGTTGGCAGTCATGTAATATTCGTCGATTGCGTCCTGGAATGCGCCGACAAACATTAGTCCCGCGACTAATAAGACAATTCCGCTGATAACCAACAATGTTGCATTGACGCTTAGCCCCAGATAATTGCTACACCAAGCTGCGCCCGCCGCCACCAATGTTACGAAAATCGCCACGAGGGCTTGCGAATAAAACAACGGTGCGCCAATACGCCCTAGCCATCTTAATAGTCCAGTCGCTGAGAATCCGAGCAGAAACGCGATTGACGCCATAAGCAAGCTGCCGCCGTACAGAATGACAGAACCCGCGCTCACTAATCCGCCCGCCGCGTAAACGACTAGTCGGGAATGTTCGGTGGGCTTTTTGAGTATTTGTTGCAATCGCTCCTCGGCTTCTTCCAGGGAAAGTTGCTTGCGACGAATGTCGAGGGCTAATAATTGCAATGCTTGAATCAGTTGATAATTAGGGTCGTCAGGAACGATAACTCGCGCCATCGTCAAAGGCTCATGGCTAACTCCGCGGTCTTGAGAAATTGTCACCAAAGTGTAACTCACGTCCACGTGAACGGGTCTGCGGCAATACGTCCGCGTAATTCCTTGCGCCATACGAACCACATCGCGCGCCACCACGCCCATGCTCAGAAGTTGCTCGGCAATCGTCATAGCCAGGCGCAAAGCTCGCATATTCGGCGTCAAACTTTCATCAATTTTCTCCAGATGATGCTCTGGCTCAAAGCTGTAAAGGTTAGCGACTCGGGCTAATGATTGCTCAATGAATTTTGGTACTTTTTTCTTCACAATATCTAGTGTAACAAATTTTATGCCAATAGAAATAGCCCGCCAAGAGAGCTCTAGCCGAGGCTTAAGCCTCAAGGCGAACTATTTCATCTCTTGACGGGCGTTAGCCCAGCTTTTTCACCAAGGAAGAAGGTCTCCAGCGCGCTGGAGGATGTTCTTTCGGGGTTTGGGCTCTTCGCCCAAAGACCCCAAGTAGTCGTCGAAGTCGGGCGTCTTGCCCAACTTCATTTCCTTTTTCAGTGCGCGCCTGAAGACATAATTTGTCTTCAGGTCCCTGAATTCGGTGAAAAAGGCCCAAGTCACCTTGGCCGCATACACGCAAAGCGCGGCGGAGAATATCGACAGAATCCAGAAGGGGATTCGAACTTCGCTCTGACTCATCACGATGAAGTGATGGTCAAATTGCTCGACCGCGATCGCGATGAAGCTCACGGCTACCGCAAGGTAGCCGACGGGAACGAAGAGCAGCACGTAAGCAATAATACGTGCCATGACACTGTACGACTTGACCTCAGGCAGAACGTTAGTTCTCATTTCGAACAAATCCTTGTTGTTGCTGGTACTGGTACTACTTCTGCTAAAATGGAGTTTAACAGAAGCTTACATCACTTATACCACACTTGCGTAAAAAAGTCAACATTGGGAGGAGATTAGTCAACTTTCTGTAAAATAATGCCCGTTCTGGCTGGCAAGTAAACTTTAAGATTGTGGCTATTATCAGCTGGGGAAGTGAAAAATCGGGAATTATGGTCTATTCGCTCCTGCCCGCCGAAGTTCTTGTCGTCGCTACTTAACGCCAATTTATAAGAGCCAGCTTCTGCGGGTACTGCGTAATCTGAGAGGGATTTGTCGGGCGAAAAATTGATAACAAATAAAAAGTCACCGTGTATAAAACTGACCATATGATCAGGTTGGCGAACTGTCAAATGGTGAATATTAGGATTATCAATTTGTCGAATAATTTTCATTAGCGCCGCGTCAAAATCTCCCAGCCATTGATATTTTAAGAAGCCATTGTCGCGTAAATTCCATTGCCGACGAGCGTGCTTAAACGACCAATTATTGCCTTCACGCGGAAAATCAATCCATTCCGGATGTCCGAATTCATTGCCCATAAAATTCAAATAACCGCCGCCATGT
>UNSM01000055.1 GCA_900555425.1 Candidatus Saccharimonadota bacterium
CCACACGCTTATTAGTCTCATCCAATTTCGCCAATCGCTGCGTCACGTCAGCCACCAACTTCGCGCTTTCTGATAATTGTTTCTGTACGGAAGTCTGAACTTGCGCATTACTTCGCTCCAACTTATCGCTAACGGATTCATTCAGTTTCGCAATAGTCCGCCCCAATTCCACGACATCGGTTTTAATTAGCTCGACGGATGATTGATTTTTTAGCTCGCTGATTTTTGATTGCAGGACAAATAAAGTCGCGCCCAAACCAATAGTAATAACAATTAAGAGAATAATGATAATGATTTCCATACACTTAGTGTACAGTGATTATAGCGCCAAGACAACTCGTGCTAAGATTGCGAATAAAGTCATAAATAAAATTGCTGCGCCATTGCCACGAATTCTATTTAACCAAATTAACGACAAATATATCAAAACTGTCGCCAAAACTACCCATAGTAATGACAAAATCCAAGATCCGCCAGCCCATAATGTAGCACCCCACAACGACACAGTTGCCGCGATTACCACCAACAGAGGTCGCTTAATGCCAAATACCGCCAACACTGGAACTAGCATAATTCCCGCCAGAACTAACGCAACGTAAGATGCGATGCTCGTACTGTTTGCGCAAATAGAAATATGCTCAGCGTTCGCGCAAAATACGGGTGTAATCATAAATTTATCAAACGCAAGCGCCAGCAACCAGATAGCCACGCCGCTAGCAACTAAAATCGCCAAAATCCTCAAGAAAACTCGCCTTGAAAATGGATATGTGTAATCTGATATTTCTTCACGGAAAATAGCTGACAATAATTTCATACGTAAATTGTAACGTAAACTTGTCAATATTGCAAATGTATATGCTTAAATATTATGCTTTTTCAGGAGATTCATCGGTTTGTACCAAACAATCCCTACGCAGGCAATCAATAATCCGCCAACAACGTCAAGCGGCGTATGTACCAATGCAATAACCCGACCGACACATATTAGAATCGTCATAACCAGACAAACAACAGCCAGCCGCCAACTCTTTGCTCCGAAAAATACCGCCAAAGTAATTGCCATTGTAAATAGCGCGTGATCGGACGGAAAACCCGGATTATTAAGGAATGACGCACCGGCGGATACGCCTAGAATCTCGAACGGACGCATCTGATCTGGCTGGTAAATTGACCCGATAATTTTTGCCGCCACGTAAGCAGTCAACCCAGCCATCAAAACTTGGCTATAAACTTGATACTTCTCTTTATTTGGAACCAATTTTATCAGCGCGTACGCACCAATTAGCACAACCGGTACCACTAGTCCGTCGGCAATTAGCTTTACAATCCATTGCAAGTTCATATTACCAGTATATCGCGTCAGCGCTGGTCAGTAAACGCTTGCGGAAATTATTTTTCTATAGTACAATTATGTTTGCCGTTGGGATGTCGCCAAGTGGTAAGGCAGCGGGTTCTGGTCCCGCCATTCGGGGGTTCGAATCCCTCCATCCCAGCCAAGTCTGAGATTTAGCAGCCAATTATTTGGCTGTTTTTTTCGTCGATAAATTTGCGCAAATCAACAAAATCCACATCATGAATACCAGAAAAATCGCAGCCACATTATTCACATTCTTTATCGTTGCACCAAACATCACCGCCGCATGACCATTCGCAAACGCCAAAAAACCAATTGCCGTCATAATCCCCAAACTCAAAAAACCAGCCATTCTGCTCGTCATAGTAATTCTTTTTGGCATATCCACACCAATTAAAAACGGCAACGACGTTAGCTCAACAATCACCAATATTATAGCAATCGAAAGACTTAAATATGGCGCAATTCCCGCAGAAGTAAGGACCGCAGAAAACTTCTCAAACGTAAATAATTGACATAATAATGACACCATTATTAATAGTCCTGTAATCAATTTAACAATTTTATTCACTTTTCTAGACATAATTTCAGTATAGCTTGCGCGTCAAAAAAGCTCAAGCTTGTTGTATTTTTTACGAAAGCACTTGCACTTTTTATAAAAACGTCATAAAGTTAAATCAGCGAATGTTACAAAAACAAACACCATAAAGTACCTTTCGCTCTACGACAAATCCACCACAACTTAAAATACCCCGTCTCTATGGGGTATTTTTATTGGTCAATATCCGCGATTGTTCAGCGCGCCACTCGGCAATTTTTCCGTGGTGTCCGCTCAATAAAACATCCGGCACACGTAAACCTTTAAACTCCTCAGGTCGTGTATATTGTGGAAATTCCAACGTTTCTCCATCTGAAAAACTTTCAATTTCCGCAGACTTTTCGCCGCCCAAAACTCCAGGAATCAACCTAACAATAGAATCAATCATCATCATCGCCGCCAGCTCTCCGCCCGTTAGCACAAAATCGCCAATACTCCATTGCTCATCAACCAGTTCTAAAATTCGCTCATCAACACCCTCGTATCGCCCGCAAATAAATATCACACCTCTGTTATCATCGGCTTCTTCCTGGGCTTTAGCCTGCTTCCAGCGCTGCCCGCGCGGACTCATTAACACCACCTTCGCTGTTTCATCCTGAGATTTCGCAAATTCTACCGCTTTCCATAACGGCTCAACCATAAGAAGCATTCCGTCACCACCACCATACGGCGTATCATCCACCTGACGCCGCGGCCCCAAACCAAACTCCCGCAAATTCACCGTAGTGAGCTCCACGATACCGTCTTTCTGCGCCTTCCACATCATGGAATTATTAAAAACTCCCGTTGTCATTTCTGGGAAAAGCGTAATTACTTGAAACTTTCTCATCTGTTACAGTGTAGCAAGTGTTGACTTTTTTGTCCAGGTATGATATGTATATATTAACTTCTACTCAACCGAGTAGAAGTAGCCCTTATACAGGAAGGAATTGTCATGCGCAAGGACGCTGAATCATGGGAGATGACGCTCGCGGAATGCGGGTTGTTGTCTTACTCTACTGTGAAAGAAGCACCCGACGGGCATGTATCCATCACTATCACTGCCTCGGTCTCTATGGAGCCAAACGTCTCCGACGAGAAGTCGGAAGAAGCAGCATTCGAGATCCTCCTAGGATCCGAGATCAGCGCTATTTGGTGGGCGGACGATGGCTATGGAGTGACTCTTAATTCTCTGTACGACGACTGTACCATCACCATCTACGACGGCACCGAATGGTGTGATTTCGACGAAGAGAGGGACGAAGAGTCTGTCCAGCTCGACCAGCAATTTGGGGAGATCTCTTGGGAGGGTTATCCCGAAATTTATCTGTACAGCTTCCTCGATGAAGTTGTCGGAAGTGAGCTTACGAACGTCTTTCTTAAGCACGCCTCCCCTGAGGTCTGTCTGCGGAGGGTTTATGACCCCGAGGAGTGCCAGAGGTATCTCCCTCGGAGGATTGAGAACTCCGACTATGAGCTGTGGAGCAAGCCCGCATGGGTTTTTG
>UNSM01000056.1 GCA_900555425.1 Candidatus Saccharimonadota bacterium
AACGCTAAAAATGAAATGCGAAATGCTGAGGATTTTTCGGCTTCAACTCGCGGTCCAAGAGAGCAGAAAATAGCTGAATTATTTTTTGCTTACGAAAAAGCCTTGAAAGATGCTTCGGCGTTGGATTTTGACGATTTATTGATAAAAACTGTTGAATTGTTACGAAACAAGCCGGATATTCGCCATAAATGGCAGCAGCAATTCGAGCATATTCTGATTGACGAGTATCAGGACACGAATGCGGTGCAATATGCGCTAATTAAGCTGTTGGTTAATTCGCGTCGCAATTTATGCGTGGTTGGTGATGACGCTCAGTCGATTTATAGTTTTCGCGGGGCTGATTACACTAATATTCTCAATTTTGAGCGTGATTTTCCAGGCACGACGGTGGTTAAGCTGGAGCAAAATTATCGTTCGACTGGCGCGATTTTGAATATGGCAAATGCGCTGATTAGTCATAATATTCATAGAACTGATAAAAATTTATGGACAGCGAATGGCGACGGTGTTGAGCCGAAATTATGGCAATTATACAATGAGTCTGAGGAGGCTTTGGCGATTGCGAATGAGATTCAGGCGCAAATTGCGAACGGCCGTCAATATAGTGACGTGGCGGTGTTGTACCGAACGAATGCGCAAAGTTACGCAATTGAGCGAGCCCTGCGCCAGAGTTATATTCCGTATAAAATCGTCGGCGGTCTGCGATTTTTGGATCGAGCGGTCGTTAAGGATTTATTAGCATATCTTCGATTGTTATATCAGCCGAGTGATCGAGTTAGTTTTTTGCGAATTGTGAATACGCCAAAACGCGGTGTTGGAGCAGTAAGTATTTCTAAGTTTCTGGACTGGAATGACGCGTCAGGGAAAGATATAATTAGCGGGTTGCTGGCGGTTGAGGAGGCGGATACTTTGACAGCGCGTGCAAAACGTCCGTTGCTAGAGTTTGGCCAAAAATTGCACGATTTGCAGCAGGAAATTGACGGATCCCCAGCCGAACTTATTGAAAGAATTATGAAAAGTACTGGCTATGAAGATTTTATAAACGACGGAACGCCGCAAGCTGAGGAGCGAATGGAAAATATCGGCGTGCTTTTGTCAGAGGCGAAGGCTTACGTTGACGTGGCGACGTTTTTGGAAGAGATGGCTTTGATGTCTTCGACGGATACAACTGCCGATCAGCAAGTGACGCTCATGACGCTTCATGCGGCTAAAGGTTTGGAGTTCCCGGTGGTTTTTCTGGCGGGACTGGAAGAGGGGATTTTGCCGCACGCAAGAGTGTTTGATAGCGGCAATGCTGATGACGTCGAAGAAGAGCGCAGGTTGTGTTATGTTGGCGTAACTCGGGCGAGGGAAGAATTGTTCGTTAGTTGTGCCAGCTCTCGGACGCAATTTGGTCAGATTGGCTATAACATGCCATCGAGGTTTTTGGACGAGATGGGCTTGATGGCTGGTGGTGTTGATAGGCCAGCTCAGCCGATGATAGAACCTGATTTTTATTCGGAAGATATTGGCTTGGAGGTTGGTGATCGAGTTCGCAGCCCGAGTTTTGGTTCGGGGGAAATTATTGATAGCGAAGGGCTGAGTGTTACGGTTCAGTTTGACAATGGAAATATTAAGAAATTGAACGTCGAGTTCGCACGCTTGGAGAAAATTTGATATAATAAGAATACCTGCGTTGTGGGTGTGAACTTATGGGTATAAGATTACAAGCAAAACACTATTCTAAGAAAATTACGTTCGTTTCTGGCGCGATATTGATGCTGGTTAGCGGTTTATTTTTTGTTAATCAAGCATTGGCTGACGCTACTAAACCAGCAGCCAAGGCTGGTGAGAAGTTGGTGACGATTTACGACAGGGGCGCAGAAAAGACGATTGTTACAAAAGCGAGGACGATTCGCGAGGCTTTGAAATTGGCTAAGTTTTCTATTGATGAACGCCAAGATGTAGTCGAGCCGAGTCTTGATTCGGAGATGGTGGCGGAGAAGTACAGCATTAACATTTTCCGCGCTCGTCCAATAACAATCGTCGATGGAAATAAGCGTCTAAAGGTAACTACCGCTGAGCAGACGCCGGCTTTGATTGCGAAGGCTGCTGGAATTGAAGTTTTTGAAGAGGACAAAACTACTCTATCCAATTCCGATAATATGGCGGTTGATGGCGCAAACATGGTGATGAAAATTGACAGAGCCTCGATGGTTAATTTTGTACTTTACGGCAAAGAATCTGTCATTCGCACACATGCTAAGACGGTTGGCGAGCTATTGAAAGAGAAGAATATCGACCCAAAGAAAGATGATACGTTGTCTGTGGATCGTTCGGCGAAAATTATTCCTGGAATGAAAATTGAACTTTGGCGTAATGGCAAGCAAACTATAACCACAGAAGAAGATGTGAAATTTGAGGTTGAAAAAGTTCAAGACGCGAATCGAGATTCGGGATATCGCGAAGTAAAACAAGCGGGCGAGAACGGTAAGAAAAATGTCACTTATGAGATTGAGATGAAGAACGGCGTGGAAGTGAGCCGTAAGGAAATTGCTAGTGTTGTGACAAAAGAACCAAAGAAGCAGATTGAGATTGTGGGGACGAAAAGCTCTACGTCATTTTCTGGTAGTTTTTCTGAAGCACTTGCTAGACTAAGAAGCTGCGAGGGCAGCTATACATCGAATACTGGAAATGGATATTACGGCGCATACCAGTTTGACAAACGAACTTGGGGAAATTATGGCGGATACGAACTGGCTTCTGACGCTCCAGCTGCTGTGCAAGACGAAAAGGCATGGCAAACTTATAAGGCTCGTGGATGGCAACCGTGGCCGACTTGTAAGGTTAAAATGGGACTTCAAGACATCTATAGATAATAGTTTCAAAATCTGATATAATTTTTCTAATACATTGTGTGAATTGTCAAATTATTATGCGCGCAAAAGGTTTATTTTTTGGAAAAATTATTGGATTGGCTGTGTTGGTTGCGATTGCGACTCCAATGATTTCGTTTGCTGACGGAAAGACTTCTGGTGAGCATTTGGTTCGTATTTATGATCGCGGCGAGGAAAAGACGATTATCACAAACGCATTGACCGTTCGGCAGGCCTTGCGTGCGGCTAAGGTTACGATTGACGAAAAGATTGACGCGGTTGAGCCGAATATTGATATGGAATTGACGGGTGCAAAATACCAGGTCAATATTTTCCGCGCTCGCCCAATAACAATCGTCGATGGAAATAAGCGTCTAAAGGTAACTACCGCTGAGCAGA
>UNSM01000057.1 GCA_900555425.1 Candidatus Saccharimonadota bacterium
TCGCGTAAGGATAAGTTAGCTCGCCAAATTAAGCGATTGGCTGGAAAAATTGACGCCGCGGTCGAGGCTGAGGATTATGAAAAAGCCGCAGAATTTAAGATGCAAATGCGACAATTGGAATTGCAGGCCGAAGCACTGAAAGACGAAGCCAGCGATAAACCTGTGTTGACTGATGAATATTTGCGTCGAGCGGTTTCGGCAATGACGAATATTCCGATTGATAGATTATCGTTAAATCAGATGAAAGATTTGATTCGCCTAGAAAAACGACTGAGCCAGAGCGTTCTTGGTCAGAATGAAGCGATTGAGCAGCTGGCGCGCGCGATTCGCCGCAATAAAGCTGGACTAAATCGCCAGAGCGGACCGCTTGGGTCGTTTATCTTTCTGGGTCCGACTGGAGTTGGTAAGACGGAATTGGCGCGAGTTCTGGCGCGGGAAGTTTTTGGCGGCGAGGATAGCTTGATTAAAATTGACATGAGCGAGTTTTCTGAGCGCCACACGGCTAGTCGGCTGGTTGGTGCGCCGGCTGGTTATGTTGGCTATGAAGATGGCGGGAAATTAACGGATAAAGTTCGTCGTCGACCATATAGCGTGGTGCTGTTTGATGAGATTGAAAAGGCGCATCCTGACGTTCTGAATTTGCTTTTGCAGATTTTGGAGGACGGCAAGTTGAGTGATTCTCACGGACGGACGGTGAGTTTTCGGCAGACGATTGTCATATTGACGAGCAACGTCGGCGCCGAGCAAATGATTCAGGATTCGGAGCTGGGATTTGGTGCGTCTGGGCAGAAAAAGTCGGCTAGCGAAAATCGTCACGAGAAAAATTCGCGTGCCGCTCTGCGTGAGCTTGAGGAGTTTTTGCGTCCAGAATTGATTGGCAGATTTGATAGTGTGATTACATTTAAGCCGCTGTCTCGCTCGGTCGTGCGAAAGATTTTTGACAATCTCACGTCTGACTTAATCGAAGCTGTTGGTCGACATGGAATGACGCTTGATATTGCTTCTTCGGCGAAGCGTTGGTTGATTGATCGAGGATTTGACGAGCAACGCGGCGTGCGAGTTTTAAGACGAACAATTCAGTCGGAGTTGGCGGATCCGTTGAGTGATGCTTTATTGTCCAATAAAGCAAAACCTGGCGACACGCTGGAGGCTAAAATTGATAATAATAAGGTGGTGATTAATGTCAATCGTGCGTAAAATATTCAGCGTCCTCACGCCGATAATTGTACTTTCTACTGCGGTTTTTGTGATGATGAATCGTCAGCAAATTATTGACGAGATTACGCTGTGGCAATATAAACCAAGTGTGGAAATTGTCGCTATTGCTGACCGCGTGAAAATGTCAGACACTGGCAGAAAAATGTTCTATGTTTCTAATCCGCAAATTAAATCGGCGAATGAATTTAACGAAGATTGTCGCCGTGTGGAAAAGGGAAATGCGATTTTGGGTTGTTATAATCCGTCATCTAGGGATATTTATATTTATAACGTGACCAATTCTGAGCTTGATGGCGTGAAAGAAGTGACGGCAGCACATGAGATGTTGCACGCTGCTTGGGAAAGGTTGAGTGCGTCGGAAAAATCTCATTTGAGCGAGCTTTTGGAGCAGGCTTATAATAATGTGAAAAATAAGAAATTGTCCGAGCGGATGGAGTATTATGATCGTGCGCAACCCGGAACAAGAGCTAACGAGCTGCACTCAATTTTAGGGACGGAATTTGCCAATTTGGGCGACGAGCTGGAGGAATATTATCGACGATATTTTACCGATAGATCCGAAGTCGTGAAATTGCACGCACAATATCAAGAAAAATTTGAATCCAGAGAAAATGAAGCGCAGAAATTGAGCGAGTCGTTGAAGGTTCGAAAGGAAAAGTTAAACAGAGAATTATCGCAATATTCAACTGATTTAGCGGATTATAATGGTCGCGTGGCGGACTTTAATCGACGAGCGGGCGTTAGTGGTGGGTTCTTGTCGCAGAGTGATTTTTATAGTCAACGCCAAGCCTTGAAGGCGGAGCTCTCGGAATTGAATGAAAGGCGTGCCAATTTGAATTCTGAGATTAATTCTTACAATTCCGATGTTTTGCGGCTCAGGGAATTGGGTGTGCAGATTGATGAATTGAATAAAAGTTTGGATAGTTTGGAGGGGGCGAAATAATGGCGAAAGCTAGAAGTCAATTTGTTTGTCAGCAGTGCGGGGCTAGTTTTTCAAAGTGGGCTGGCAGATGTGAAAATTGCGGGGAATGGAATTCGCTAGTCGAGCAGGTCGTTTCTTCTGGCGGGTCGTCCGTTGTTGATAAATCTGCTGGGCGCGGCAAAGCCTTGAAAACGTCTAGCATTCGTGAAGCTGCTTCTGAGTCTGGGCTAGAAAGATTAAACACTGGAATTGACGATTTGGACACTGTTTTGGGTGGTGGATTTTTGGTTGGCGGTGTGGTATTAGTGGCGGGTCAGCCAGGAATTGGGAAAAGTACGCTTTTGGCGCAAGTTGCGGCACATATTGCCAAGGCAAAATCAGTGCTATATGTAAGCGGCGAGGAGTCGGTTTCTCAAGTGAAGCTTCGTGCGGAGCGTTTGGGTGCGGCTGATTCGGAAAAAATGCAATTGGCGTCCAGTAATAGTGCGGAAGATATTGCGGCGTCAATTCAGCAGGGTGGATATGATCTGGCGATTGTCGATTCGGTTCAGACGATCTCACTTAGCGAAATTTCCTCGGCTCCGGGGTCGGTTAGTCAAATCACAAACTCGTCAAATGTAATTATTCGTGCCGCCAAAGCTTCGGGTACGGCGGTGATTTTGGTTGGTCACGTTACCAAAGAGGGCTCAATTGCTGGTCCGAAAATATTGGAACATTTGGTGGACGTTGTACTGAATTTTGAGGGCGATCGATATGGCGGTTTTCGAGTTGTTCGGGCGCAGAAGAATCGATATGGTTCGACTAACGAAGCGGCAATTTTTGAAATGGACGAGCAGGGGCTAAGAATCGTGAAGAATCCGTCGGCGGAACTTCTGGCGGAGCGTCAGAATCTGGATGGGTCAATTGTGTTGGCGACCATGGAAGGCGCACGTCCGCTTTTGGTGGAAATTCAGGCGCTAGTTAATCCGACGAATTTTGGCTATCCTAAGCGCACGGCGAGTGGTTTTGATCTGAATCGATTGAATCTGTTGGTGGCAGTCCTGGAG
>UNSM01000058.1 GCA_900555425.1 Candidatus Saccharimonadota bacterium
CAGATTTCTTGTTATCCCTGTTGTTACTCCTACCGTCGATACGGCTGAAGTTACTTCAAAAAGCAGATCAAGCATATTGATCTTATCTATATAATTTATTATTATTGAAGATAATAAAATTCTTTTGACTAGGCAATGGGACGGTTATAGCTTGATTGGCGGCGGTGTCGAGAAAGGCGAAACGATCGAGGAATCAATTGTCCGTGAAGTTAAGGAGGAAACTGGACTGACTATCACACCAGATAGAATTATTCACCAAGCAACCACTTTCTTCAAGCGCAACGCTGAGTCGCAAGCCAATCAGTCAATCCAACTGTACTTTACCCACAGTCAGCTGCGCGGGCAAATCAATAACGACAACATAACCGACGGTGAGAAGACTTATACTAACGGCACGCCAGAATGGGTTGATCTGGATAAGATTGACGATATAAACTTTCGCCACAGCGTGGATCTAAAAACAATTTTACAGGCGTATATTTCGCAATCTCGCACCCGCTAATAGTCGAATAATAATGAAACTATCCAAACCCGTAATTATCACCGGCGAATAATTATGTTCGAGGAGTCTACTATGGCGAGGGTAATTATGCTATTTTAATAAAAAAAGAGCGCGCAAAGTCTGCTCGTAGGATGGGAAAATATGTCGGACAGATCAAGCCTCGGATAAATGTTTTAAATAACCAATAGCATCTATATAATAAGGATCTGCGCCCTCTGGAATATTAGTATCTAATAATTCCGATAACGTCATCCAACGGTATTTTTTATGTTCCCAGCTCAATTTAACAGAAATGTCAGCCTCAGTCTTATCCATGACTGTCTCAAAAAGTACATGTCTTGTGTTTTTGTACTGCTTAACAAATAGCTTTTTTAAGCCATTTGGATATATACATATGCCAGTCTCTTCTTGTACTTCTCGTGCAGTCGCCGTCTTAGAGTTCTCTTCCGATTCTACTTCTCCTCCAGGAAGGTCAAGATGTCCAGGGAAATTAGGGTGCGTATCTCCCCTATAAAGCAGTAGATATTTACCATTTTTATTCTTAATAAGCGCTTTTGATACTATTTTAATCATATTTCGATTACCATCTTAAGTTGCTAACTAAAGGATATGATATTCACTTAAACGAGCTAGGTTACTTCCATGTCGAACTCGTAAACACTCAGTCAACATAAACCTACCAACTCCGCTTTTGTTTGACTGCTGCCAGATAATACCGCCAACGACCATTTGGGTCTGAGACGAAAAATAGTTCTTCTACTTCATCATTTGGACAGATTCTGAGGTGTTGGTCATTGGCATACGGCTTGATAAGATATGTGAATTCAAACTCAAAACCACCAGACATTTTCTTTACCTGTTGACTCTCGTCTGTTGGGTCGGGATAGTCAATTGCTACAAGTATGAGCGACATGAGCGACTGGCCAGCTGTTGTTTGAAATAGATAATAGACCGCATCTGGATATAGCGTGATGAAAGAAGCAAATTCACGAACGTACGTCGCTTCATTCAGTACAGGAAAGGCCTGAGTGATAAAATCTGGTATTGTGATGCCGATGCTATTTTTCATGAGTATATTATATTGGTTGCGAGTGGAGTTGTGAAGTTTTGTGGCGATCTTCTTAATAGCCCATACAAATGTCTCTATAAGGTCGCGTCACAATTTCCATTGAATCCAGATCGAGTTTGGTTTCAATTTCACTAATCATTATCAGCGCACTAGTTTCATCATCTGACAAAACCTCAACTTCCACGAAAGTCCCGGCGTCTTTGATTTCGTCGATGGCTACCGTTGCCTGCGGAAAATCAGAGGACTGAAACGAGCGACGACATTTGTTGACCTCGACCAGTTGCATCATACCGAGGTTTGCCAGCAACTGCTTGGCGGTTGCTGCATCTTCGGGCTGAATTGGCAGGTTCGTCTCGGGCTTAATGATTACATTATTCTCCGTATGCGTTGCAGTGGTCGTTGCCGGCTTATATGTTACCTCGGCAAAACTATCACGCTGGCGAATCCGCAAGCATTCAACCGTCTGCATAAAGTCGACATCAGGACGAGAATAATACGTATCAATTTCGTGAAGATTACTCTTTAACTCAAAACCGATGTTTTGCAACCGCTCGATTAGCTCTTCAATATTGCCTGTTAGCTGGCGTTTGCGCTCGATTTCTAGTAGTTTTTTGGTCATTTGATAGCCTTTCTTATGGAAGTGTAGATATTTGAATACTTGTTTATATTATGGTTTAATTATAGCAAGAAAGGCAAATAATTTTATGACCACACACCAATTAAAATTGGCGACTGAGCCGTTTAATGCTATTATTTCTGGCAATAAGACTATCGAGTCGCGATTATATGACGCCAAACGACAGAAAATCCAGATCGGGGATCGGATTATTTTTACAAATAGAGATAATTCCGAGCAAACTGTTACCGCTGAGGTTGTTGGTTTGCTGAGATGTGCGACATTTCGTGACTTATTTTCTCACAATAATCCGCGAAAGTTCGGCGGTGATAATGTCGAATGGTTAGAAAATCAAATTTCTGAATTTTATTCTATTGAAGACCAAAAGATTTATGGCGTGATTGGTATTGAGTTTAAGGTTTGCCGGTAAGCTTGCATATTGGCGGCGTTAATATTTCCTCTTCAGAATCTTTTCTCTACTAGAAAACCAGCTAGAGCTAATAATCCAGGACTATCGTCGCCTTTACTTGTTTTAAGATTGTGTTCATATTTGCGACGTTTATAGTTTTCGCTAGGTCATTTTTGGCTAGTGGCGTAGCGGTTTGTTGATAAAAATATATGGGCGCTGAAATATAAAATGGGTCAGACGTGAAAGCTTCGGCAAGGTTTCTTAGGCCGGTTGCGTGCGAGGATATGTTAAAGCTTTGTAAATATGTTTGTATAGTTTCACTTGAGCTCAGTCGAGCAAGGTCTGTATTTTTTACGGTGTAG
>UNSM01000059.1 GCA_900555425.1 Candidatus Saccharimonadota bacterium
CGCGAATATTTAGTTCGTCAACGGGAACGGTGTATTGATTGCCGAAGACGTCTTTACAGATGATAGATTTAATAAAAGTCACCTCTTTCAGATTATAAGCATCCCCTTGTTTATAATATCGTGCGGATGTCAATTATGATCTTTATTTTAGTATGGGCGGGCGGGAAATTACTATGTTTTACCGCAACTCTCTAGATATTACTGTTGTTTTTATAGCCTGCCTTTTTTAGCAGATTATACATCTTGTCTAATGGCAGTCCCAATGCGCCCATATATGAACCTTCAATTTTCTCAATCAACGCAAATCCCGCCGAATCAACATGAAAACCAAGCGCAGCATTACGACGGTTCGGATTGTAATTATGAGCGTTATCTAACATCGCCGCGTTAAAATTCATATATGTTATCTTTGTTTCCGTACTGTCAGTAAACGTTTTTCCTCGATTTATCACGCAGACGCCAGTGTAGATAGTTGTAGTTTTACCCGATTGGCTCAAACACATTTTCATCTTTTCGGTGGCGGTTTTCGCTTTATGCAAGCGCGAACCGTCAGGTAAAACACCGAATGTATCAGCAGCAACAATATAGTCGTCGGGATACAACTTGGCAAGAGCTTCTGCCTTTGAACGCGCCAACAGAATAGCAGTCTCTCTTGCGTCTAGCTCTGGGTGAGATTTCTCTATAGCTCGCTCATCAATATTAGCGCTAATAGCCTCGTAAGCTAGCCCGCTCCTATCCATGATCATGCGCTTAGTCGGCGATTCGGTGGCAAGTATTAGCATGCTTTATCCTCCTTTTGAAAATCTTTTAATGATGTTCTGTCCACTATATCTTCCTACTTAAATCTTACCACAAACCACACATCATGTTTGCATAGCGCAAAGTCATAATCTAAGCCTTTAGCGTCGAGCAGCATTTTCACCATATAGAGACCGATGCCACTGCTGTCGGCATGTTGCTTTGTGGCGGCACTGCTCCGATAAAACGGGTTGAAAACGTGCTGGAGTTGTTGCTTAGTCAGTGATTTACAGACGTTTTCGACGGATAGCTCATGCTGGCTGCAGGTAATTTTTATCACACCCCGCATCGCCGTGACGCACCACGTTTGACACTAGATTCGAGATGACGTGGCGCATCATGTCGCGGTTGGCGCTAGTGGTCGTCGGCTCTGTATTAACCGTGAAAGTCATGCCGCACGTTTTTCCAGCCGTTGCATAGTCGTCACCACAGTAAAACCGTGCTGACGGAGGAATTGCTCGACACTAATCCGCAAGACTATCTCATCTTCTACAGAAGGAGAAACGTTTGGGTTTTATTGCACATAATTAAGTATACCAACTTCACAATTCCATACATAATCAATATAATACATCCATGGACACTTCACGAAAAAATCGCATCATAAAAATTACTATTTGGGTAGTCTGCTCAATTGTCATTATAACCGCCTTACTAGTCGCCGCAGCTTTCTTTTGGCCAGCAGCATCCAAGCAATTGCAATCTTCAAGCTCTGAAAAATTGAGCTACAACGACGCCATCGCCGCTGCAAATCGCACTGTTAGCGAAGACACTTCAAATACCGACGTTAGACCAGAATGTCGATCGATTATTAAAACCCACGGCAAAAAAACCGCCAAAGCAGTTATGATGATTCACGGCGTAAGCGCATGCCCACAGCAATTCGCAGACCTAGGCGACACCTTTTTCAATTCCGGCTATAACGTCTATATTCCCCGCGCCCCCAGTCACGGCCTGACGGACAACAAACGACACGGCGAAATCACCATTCCAGCAATGGCGCAATTTATGAACTCCAGCACCAGCATAATTAGTGGTTTGGGCGACGAAACGGGAGTTGTCGGACTTTCTGGCGGCGCAAATATGGCGACTTGGATTACGCAATACAACAGCCAAACCATATCACGAGCGCTACTTCTATCACCTTTTTATCAGCCTTCAGCGTCAGAAACTCCTTCCTGGAAAATCCCGCTTTTACGAAATCTTTACGGACGTAATATTCTTCCAGATTCGTTCACGGGTAGCAATTTGTCATATCGTGCTCTTGGAAAATATATAATAATCGCCAAAAACTATAAATCCGACCTAAAAGCTCCAGGGCTAAAATATGTCGGGGTTGTAACGAGCGAAAACGACACCGCAATTGATAAAAATCTCGCGGTCAACATACCTAAGCAAATGGCTGCAGCTTCTGGCGCCAAATTCCAATATTATTCAATTCCAGCCTCATTCGGTATCGGTCACGACATTGTAGCCTTAAACCAAGACGAGGTTAAAAAGTACGCCGACAAATTATATCCGTTCTATCTGAACATGTATGAAGGAAAAGACGTAAAATTAGAGGCGAACTAGCTATCCTATTTATCTTGCACGGCCAAAATTCGCGCCTGAATTTCATCCAATTGAGCGTCGTCCATTTTCGGACCGTCAGCCGTGGTTAGCCAGCCAGGATATTTCTCATAAAATGCCTGCTCGTGTGACACTGGCGAACCAATTCCCTTTGCCAAATCACCATGCAATGGCATTAACTTGGCATGAGCGTGCGCCACACCTGTACCTTCAAAAATCAACGCCACTCGCGGTGTATCAAAGGCTTTTTCCAAAATATTAGCAACCTTTTTCACTGCCAGCATCATTTCAGAGTACAATTCATCATCCAAAGAAAATACGTAATCACCTGGATTTTGCTTTGGTATCACCACGGTAAAACCCGGCGTATTTGGAAACGGCGTCAAAAACGCCAAAAACTTCTCATCCTCCCAAACCTTCCATGATTTCATTTTACCTGTTACGATGTCATCGAAAATTGTGTGATTCATATTCCACCTTTATACAAATAAATA
>UNSM01000060.1 GCA_900555425.1 Candidatus Saccharimonadota bacterium
GAGATCTACACTCTTTCCCTACACGACGCTCTTCCGATCTCGAGACTTTGGGAGAAGTCGAAACGAAGGTTGGAAAGCAGACATACAAGTTCAATCAAGAGGAAATTGATGAAATAGTTCAAGCGCGATATGAAGAGATCTTTGAAGCAATTGCTAAAGAACTGAAGCGAGCTGGACGATTAGGAAAGCTGCCGAGCGGCGTTGTGCTGGTTGGTGGTGCGGCGAAAGTCAAGGGTATGGTGGAGTTTACGAAAGATCAATTGAGCGTGGCGGCACGCTTGGGTGCTCCGGCTGGCTATAGCGGAGTTAGCGATGAAGTGAAAGGCGCGGAATTTTCGGCTGCGGTTGGTCTGATGCTGATTGATTCTATGGGCATTTCGCAGCAGGTAAAACCGATAGTTGGCGCAAATGATGTCACTAAAAAAGCTGGCGGTTTACTTAAAAATATTTTCGCTAGATTTAAATAAATGATATACTTTATGTAAGGATTAAGAGAGGGAATATATGCCGCAAATACAACCAAGTGAAGTTCAAACATTTGCCAGCATAAAAGTCGTCGGTGTCGGCGGCGCTGGTGGCTCAGCTATTAACCGAATGAAAGATGCTGGTCTAACTGGTGTTCAATTTATTGCTATGAATACGGACGCCCAGGCGTTGCATAATTCGAAGGCTGACATAAAAATTCATCTTGGTCGTGACGCAACTAATGGTTTGGGTGCTGGTGCCGACCCTACTGTTGGTGAGGCTGCAGCTAATGAATCTCGTGACGAAATCAGGGAAGCGCTAGAAGGCGCGGATATGGTATTTGTGACAATTGGTGCTGGTGGCGGAACTGGTTCTGGTGCTGGTTATGTCGTGGCAGAAGTGGCGCGCGAGCTCGGTATTTTGGTAGTTGGCGTAGCAACTCGACCGTTTAGCTTTGAGGGTGAAAAGCGTCGAGTTAACGCGGATTGGGCGATTTCTCACTTGGGACGCGAGGTTGATACCTTGATTACGATTCCAAATGACAGATTATTGCAAACGATTGATCGCCGAACGCCGCTACTGGAAACGTTTAAGATTGCCGATGACGTTTTAAGGCAGGGTGTTCAGGGTATTTCTGAACTGATTACTGAGCATGGCTTGATTAATCTTGACTTTGCCGATGTTAAGGCGATTATGAGTAATGCCGGTTCAGCTTTGATGGGAATTGGGCGAGCGAGCGGCGACGACCGAGCGGTTCAGGCGGCGCAACAAGCTATTGAAAGTCCGCTAATTGAGGTGTCGATTGATGGCGCCAAGGGTGTGCTATTCAATGTAACTGGCGGCTACGACATGAGTATGGCAGAAATTCAAGAAGCCGCAGAAATTATTACTAGCGCTGTTAGTCCGAATGCCAACATTATTTTTGGTGCGACTTTGAAGCCGGAGATGGAAGACGAGCTGGTTATTACGGTGATTGCGACAGGATTTGATAGTGATACGTTCCGCCAGCAGGAAGTTAGCTTGACTGTGGGTGACGACACAAAACCTGCCGAAACAGAAGTTGATGACGAAATGGTTAAAAATATTGACCTAGAGTTGGATAAGGAAGAATCTGCCGAAAGTTTTGCGGCTGAGCCAGAGACTAATATTTGGGAAAATCCAACCGTTGAAGCTGACGACGATGAGGACGATACGCCGGCATTTCTGAGGCGACGAAAGAAGAACAAGGAGTAGATAAAATGGTGTTTAATATCGGCAATAGTCGCGTTATTGAATCACGCGAAGTTTCTGACGGTGCCGCAATTCGACGTCGTAGAGAAACTCCAGATGGCAAGAGATTTACTACGTATGAGCGAGTTGAAAAACCGAATCTAGCGGTGATAAAGAAAAATGGCGATCGCGAGCTGTTTGATCGAGTAAAATTGGCGAATTCGACGCGCCGTTCGGTCGGAAAATTCTTTAAGTCTGACGAAGAAGTTGATAATATCATTACGGCGGTTGAAGACTCTTTATACGCGCTGGGCGAATCGGAAGTTACGTCAAAACAGATTGGCGATCAAGTTTTGGACGAGTTAGAAAAGCGCAATGAAGTGGCGTATGTTCGTTTCGCCAGTGTTTTTTACGAGTTTAAGACACTGGACGATTTTGTGGAGATTTTAGCAAAGCGACGCAGTAAGGGCGAGCGGGAATTGTAATGCGAGTAGTTGTGATTTATCGTTCGGAAAGCGATTATGCGCGCCAAGTTTCAGACTTTCTGCGTGATTTTAGCCGACAAACCGGTCGGGTTTTAGAGGAAATGAGTCCTGATTCTGCAGAAGGTAATAATTTTTGCGAAGTGTATGACATTGTGGAGTATCCAACAATTATCGCGCTGAGTGACAGCGGTCAATTGCAAAACCTCTGGCGTGGCTTACCACTACCAACAATTAGCGAAGTGAGTTTTTATGTTTAGCAAAATCAGAAACTGGTTATTCCACGAAGATTTGAAAAAGCAAAATTTGGCGGCGCTTATAATGTTTATTGGTAGTGGGTTAGGGTTATTGGCATCATTCGTATTATCTATTGAATCTCTAGAATTAGCAAAAAACTCTCATGCTGTA